>JBAZRP010000004.1:0-55969 GCA_041662885.1 Legionella sp. | reverse complement strand
ATCCTTAAAAGCTTAAATATCTCTGAGCTGCAACAACAGCAGTTTATTGCCTACCTTACTAATAAATACCAAGTACAATTTACCGACAGTCCTGAATTTAAAAAATACCTCACCAATGCGTTTTCCTTAAGGCAGGATAAGGGTAAAGAATTAGACTACGCCCATGTGCTTAAGTTTAATGCTCTTGCAGGTGTGTATGATGGTTTGTTGTCTAAGCCTGTTGCTCAAACAGATGTAGAGGCTACACGGCTATTATTCGGAAACACTAACTTTTTTAGCAATGGTGTTAACAACAATAAGAAAATAAAATTAGAACAGCAAAGTGATGACGAGGAAGATAAGGTTAGCAAGCAGATATAGGGTTGTTGTGCCTAAGGTATCCCCAATTGCTTCGCTGCGCTCGCAACGACAGGCCTTACCAAAAGCACCTGCTCCCAACTCTTGCCCTCAAAAAAATAAGCATCACTCTCGCTACTCATAAGCTCAAACCCACAAGAATTATAAAACCCCAACAAAGCCTCATTCGGCACAATAACATGCACCAAAATCTGTCTAATCGAATCCTTCGCAACAAAAGCACCTACATAATGAATCAAAGATCGTCCAATCCCCTGCCCTCTGGATTCACCAGCAACATACAATCCCCACAAATATAATTTATGCCTTTGCTTTTCACTATTTTTCACATAAAAACCCAACATCCCAAGCAACCTATCTCCATCAAAAGCACCCACTACGCCATTTTCAGCTTCAAAGGCATATGCATCACCTTGCTCAAAAAACTCGATCAAGGTTTGACCATAAGCTTGTGGTTCTTCCTCCAAGGCTTGTTGCCGGATTTGTTTTAAACAAGATAAATCAGCAGCTGTTAATAATTTGATCGCCAACATAGATTAAGAATAGTTATGATATAATCGGCAATAATACCACCAGAACTTTAAACTATGAAAGCGATAGTCAAAACCAAAGACTCCATAAAGCTACTAAACTTAAGTATTCCTACTTTAGCTGATGAAAACTCAGTTCTAATAAAAGTGAATCTGGCAGGACTTTGTCGTACCGATATGTTTGCTGCACAAAATAAAATTTCAGTGGATGAAGGTTTAATATTAGGCCATGAATGTACCGGCACTATCGAACAAAAAGGCGTACAGGTTACTCACTTACAAATAGGTCAACGCGTCAGCGTGATGCCAATTTTTGAAGATTGCACTATGTTAGGGGTAGAACATAACGGTGCTTTTGCAGAATATTTAACACTACCAGCAACTAAAGTCTATCCCATACCCGACACTTTGAGCCAAGAAGAAGCGGCATTCATTGAACCCATCGCGGCTTGTCTTGCGGTTTGTCATACCGATATCAAATCCTATCAACGCGGCTTAATTTATGGTTCCAACCGAATTGCAGAACTTACCCGTCGCATTTTAGCAATTAAAGGCTTTGATGGTGTGGAAATGCACAATGATAAAACTGCTAGCAATGCTTATGATTTTATTATTGAAACCGTTCCCAGTGCTGAAGCATTTCGAACTATTACTCGTTTAGTGAAACCCAAAGGCTTAATCATTCTTAAAAGCAGACCGTTTAATAGTATTGAGTTACCAATTACCACTATTGTACAAAAAGAGATTCGCCTAATTGGAGCGCATTATGCCGATTTTCAAGAAGCCATTAACCTTGTGGCTTCAGGAACACTGCACATTAAAGACCTATTAGGAGCAACGTTTACCTTCGAACAAGCAGTACCTATTTTATTAGGAACCACTCCTGTTGCCGAAGACCTTAAACTCTTTTTTAAACCATGAGAATATTATGTGTGGGATAATTGGAATATACAGTACCGATGCTCCGATTAACCCAATGCTCTTAGACAAGGCCCAAGAGGCCTTAAAACACCGCGGACCTGACGGCCGTGGAGCATGGATTGCACCAAATCAAAAAATAGGCCTTGCCCATACGCGTCTGAGTATTAACGACAGTGATAATGGAGCACAACCTTTGCTCAATCGCGAAGCCAATCTTTGCGCATCGGTGAATGGTGAATTTTATGGCTATCAAGAACTACGCGCACAATTACTCTCTAAAGGCTATGTCTTTAAAACCCAATCCGATAGTGAATTGGCACTGCATTTATACGAAGAGTATGGCCTGAATTTTGTTGATCATTTACGCGGTGAATTTGCTATTTTACTTTATGACGCCAAACGAAACCGCATGATAGCAGTGCGCGATCGTTTTGGTATCAAGCCATTAAGTTACCATTATTCCAATCAAGGCTTTTATGCGGCTTCAGAAGCTAAAGCCTTATTTGCGCTAGGTATCAAAGCGAAATGGAATGAATTTTCCTTATACCACGCCTTTAGTTTCCAGTACCCACAAAAAGACAGCACTTTATTCAAAGATATACTGCAAGTACCGCCTGGCCATATTATGATCTTCGACGGCCAATCACTTCAAAGTACCTGCTACTGGGATTTAAATTATCCAAGTACCGAAGCAACAGGTGATTTTAATTGCTTAAGCCAAGAATTGGAACTGCAATTGCGCCAAGCATTAAACATCCGCTTGCAAGCTGATTCAGGAAAGATTTGTTGTCATTTAAGTGGTGGAATTGATTCTGCCACCATTGCAGCTTTAGGAAGTGAACTCTACGGCCGGGCCCTTCCCTGTTTTACGGTAAGTTTCAATGATGATCCGCATGATGAACTAGCCTTTGCCAGTAATCTGGCAAAAAAAATTGGCGCCGACTTACACCCAGTTCATGTAGGCATAGACGATATAAATTCAGTAATGGCTGATGCTGTTTATCACAGCGAGGGCTTGGCAATTAATAATCATTTATCGGCCAAATTCCTGTTAAATCGCGCTATCAAACAGGCTGGTTTTAAAATTGCACTTTCAGGTGAAGGTTCCGATGAGTTATTTGCCGGCTATTCTCACCTACAAGAAGATTATGCGCCGCAATCAACAAAAGATGACTTTGCCACCGGGATTTATCGATCCGATGATCCGGGTTTATCACTGGAGCTCCTGCAAAAAAATTTTGGTTTTATTCCAAGTTTTATCAAAGCAAAAGCCGCTATGGGTTTAAAAATTCATGCCCTGCTGGATTGCGATCAATTTTCAGCTTCTCAAGTATATACTAGTATTGCCACTGAAAATAAGGTGGCACATTTAGCGCCTGTCTATCAAGCAAGTCATTTATGGATGAAGTATGCCCTATCCTCATATATTCTTAAAACTTTGGGCGATGGCTGTGAAATGGCTCATGGTATTGAAGGTCGCGTACCCTTTTTAGATCATCATTTATTTGAATTTAGTAAGCGCATTCCTTTATCCATGAAAATTCAGCCTAATTCCGATAAATACATTTTCAGACAGACCATGCAAAAATACCTAACTGCAGAAATTGCTAATAAAAAGAAACAAGCTTTTTTTGCACCACCTTTTAGCATGAGGGCAAAGGGTTACGAATTTTTGCGCGATAATTTGCTCTCTTTAACTCAGGTTCCATTTATAAATAAAGAAAAACTACGACTGTATCTGGACTCAATACCGAATAAATCGCCTAAAGAACAAAAAACCGCAGAACCAGTATTAATGCTCTTACTAAGCGCAAGTTTGCTGGCAAAAGCATACAACTTGTGAGACTGCATGAATAATTCAACAAATTGGTGGCATAATTTTTTTACCGATAATTTCGCTGATTTATTACTAGAACGAAAGGACCAGCAACAACTTAATCAAGAAGTTGATTTTATATATCAGCAATTACAACTAAAACCCGGTGACCGTGTATTCGATCAATGTTGTGGCATAGGGAGTATTTCACAGGCCTTGGCTTTACGGCATCTGAATGTTATAGGCATAGACTTATCCGATAATTATATTAAACGCGCGCAAAAGCAGGCAGATTCATGCACCTTTATTCACGCCGATGCTCTGGAATATATTTGCCAAGAACCTGTTGATGCCGCGCTAAATTGGTATACCAGTTTTGGCTACAGCGATAATGATGCAATTAATCGCACCATGCTACACAATGCTTACCGCAGTTTAAAACCAGGTGGCCGTTTTATTTTAGATTATACCAATCCAGCATTTATATTTGCTAATTTCAAAGAATCAATTACTTATGAGCAGCAAGATTTCACCGTTTTAAAAACATCACAGGTCGATTTACTACGAGGAATGTATTTATCCCATTGGCAATTCACCAATAAAAACGGTGAACAGATAGAAAAATCGGGCGAATCACGCATTTATTTTGCAAGAGATCTTACGGATATGTTGCAATCCTGTGGCTTTATTATTAGTGCTGTGAACGGCAATTGTCAGGGAGAACAACTGACCAAGGACAGCCAACGCTGCATTATTACTGTGGAAAAAATTTCCTATGAATGAGTTTATCTATCGATTTGATACTATTTGCCAAATCCATCCCAATAATACTGCCATCAGTGTCGACAATGAATACCAGATTAGCTATGCCTCTTTGCTGCTCAAAGCACAGCAAGTAGCACAGCAATTAAAACACTACCAAATCGGTCCTGGCCATTTGGTTGCACTTAACTTAAATAAATCGCCAGAATATATTATTGCCTTATTAGGAGTATGGATGGCGGGTGCGGCTTTTATGCCACTCGATCCCAGCTTACCTCAAGCAAGGCAGGATTATTATTGTGAGCAGGCCAAACCAAACCTCATCATCAATTCCGATTTAAACTGCACACTGCTGCATATACAGACTCAATACGATAAGCAGCTAGCTTATATCATTTTCACCTCTGGCAGTACGGGGCTTGCAAAAGGCGTATTAATTTCCCATAAAGGTATCGTTAATTTTCTAGAACAGCAAATACAATTATTTCAACTCACAAGCACAAGCCGTAATTTTTTCTACCTTTCGACGCAATTTGATGCTTCTATTTCTGATATAGGAACTACTTTATTATCAGGAGCAAGTCTGTGCTTAAGCCAAAAAAATTCTGCCGATTTAATAGCAATCTTACAAGAGCAGCACATTAGCCATATCGATCTACCGCCCTCGGTCTTAAGTAGTCTTGATTATGAACGGATGCCAGAAAGTGTACAAACAATCATTATCGGCGGTGAAACCTGTGCTAGTACCGTAGTTAAAAAATGGGCCAAGAAATTTCGTTTAATTAATATTTACGGACCAACTGAAGCAACTGTTTGCACCAGTATGATGGTCTGTACCAAAGATTTTGAATACGGCTGTATCGGCAATCCAATCGCTGGTATTGAGTATTTAATTTTAGATTCTGACAATAAGCCTGCACAGCATGGAGAATTATATATTGCCGGTTTGGGTTTGGCGCTTGGTTATTTAGGCCAGGAAGAACTAAACGCAGCCAAATTCCTGACGATTAGCAATAAACAGTATTACCGAACGGGCGATCTTGTTTCATGCAATCATCAAGGCACTTATTATTATTTAGGACGCATAGACAGGCAAGTAAAAATTCGTGGACAATTAGTGGAACCAGAAGAAATAGAAGCTGCTTTATATACGCATCCGGCGGTTCAATGTGCGGCTGTTTTTATTGAAGAAACCGACGGCAAAAAGCAAATAATAGCCGCGGTCGAAGCGCCCACTACTACCGCTGCTGTATTAACGTATTTTTTAAAATCTTTATTACCTACATGGCTAATCCCTAATAGGCTTTATTTGCTTGCTTCCCTTCCCAAAAATACGAATGGAAAAATTGATTATGCCAACATTAAAACACACACTTTAATCCCTGCAACACCTGCAGAACATGCCTTGACATTACAACTGCAACACATATTCCAACAAGTATTAAAATTAACAAATCTACCTGCAGTTCATGCACACCTGATAAATGAATTAGGTGCTAACTCGCTAGATTTGATTAATCTAATCGTACAATTAGAAAAAAATGGCCTGTTTTGTTCAATAGCATTACTGCACCATTTACCGAGCATTCATGATATAGCAAATTGGTTTGAATCAAACACAGAGCATGCCAGTGATGGCTTATCAACTTCCATTTTAAAAAGAGAATGTGAACTGAATTTGCAAGTAGCGCAAACCCCTCTTCTCACTGGTGCAACCGGCTTTTTAGGTATTCACTTATTAGATGAACTACTAAAAAATACCCACCATCCAATCAACTGCCTCATCCGAGCAAACAGCAAAGAACAGGCATTAGCAAAAATTCAAAAAACCGCGCACAGTTTCGGTATTAGTCTTGTGAATAATCGCCTACAAATAATCTTAGGTGATCTCAGTCAAGCGCAATTCGGTTTAAGCGCTAATCAATGGAATGAATTAGCAACTAGCACAAACCACATCTACCACTGTGCTGCCGAAGTGCATATGACAAAAACGTTTGCAGACTTAAAGCCAGTCAATCTGGAAGGAACTAAAGAAATTGCGCGTTTAGCACGCGCCACTACCACACAAAGACTGTCCTATATTTCCACTTTATCGGTATTTGTCGCCAGTGATCAAAATACTGGAATCTGCAAGGAAAACGACACGCTTGCCACGAAAAAAACTATCTATGGTGGTTACGCACAAAGCAAATGGGCGGCAGAATATTTTCTACGGCAAACCTCTTTAAATCTGAGCATTTTTCGTTTGGGATTGATTACCGGTCATAGTGTTAGTGGTCTTAGTTCAGAACATGATTTTCTTATGCAATTTATTAAAGGACTGAATCAATTACCCACAATTCCAGATGGTCCTTGGAATACACTCTATGTCGACGCAACACCGGTGGATTATGCTGCTCGAGCGATAATTTATTTAGCAAATAATGCTCCAGCACAATGCTATCATATCGTAAATAAACAAGGTTTTTCATTAGCTGGAATACTTAAGATAATGAAGAAGCATCCTGTTAGTACTCATTCCAATACAGCATCTTCTGAACTTGCACTATGCCGTTTACTACCAGATAGCTTTGATCGTTTTAGAACTATGGATTTATTTCAAGCTACGGATATTGTGTTTGATCAAGAAAATACTTTGAAACATTTGGCGAATACGGATATACGTTGTCCTGTGGCTGATGATGCATTATTGGAAAAATATTGCTCGTTTTTAGAAGTTTCGGATTCTGATGCTCCCTGCTTCTCAAGTGGGAGAAAGATTAGCGGTGAACCTCCTAATGCTCCCTTCTCCCCTGGGGGGAGAAGGGTCGGGGATGAGGGGGGTGTTAGTAGGCACAATGCCGCACCCCCCCCCTCATCCCCAGCCCTTCTCCCCCCAGGGGAGAAGGGAGCATTAAGGGGGTCACTGCAAACCCTTCTCCCCCCAGGGGAGAAGGGAGCATTAGGGGGTTCACTGCAAACCCTTCTCCCCCTTGAGCAGCAAGGAACATTAAGAGCATCACCCCCAACCCCTCACCCAGCATCAGGAATTGGCCTAGTCTTAGGTAAATTCATGCCCTTACATAAAGGCCACGAATTATTATTACAATTTGCCAACAATTATGTAGCTACTTTATACGTCGTAGTTGATAACATTCTTGAAGATCCCTACTGCGCGACTAAGCGCTGCCTATGGATACAAGAATTGCTTCCTCATGCCCAAGTGTTTTATCTACCCAAACCCAATCCCCAACAGCCACAGGAACATCCTGATTTCTGGGAAATTTGGCGTAGTAGTTTAGTACAACTCTTACCACAAAAACCCGATTATTTATTTGCCTCTGAAGAATATGGCAGTCAATTAGCTGAAATAGTACAAGCACAATTTATCCCCTGCGATTTAAAACGTGAACTTGTTCCCATATCTGCCAGTCACATTCGTCAACAACCGCTGACTCATTGGCAATACCTATCAAAGCCAGCTAAATTATTTCACCTAAAACGTATTTGTATTTTTGGACCTGAATCCAGCGGTAAAACCACTCTAAGCCAAGCTCTGGCCAAACATTACCAAACTCAATGGGTACCAGAATATGCACGTTTATTTCTAGAAACCAAACTGGAACTCAAAGCAGAACATATGCTGCAAATTGCCAAAGGACAAAGTGCATTAGAAAAATCGCTCGCCCCTTCAGCAGATAAACTTTTATTTTGCGATACTGATCCTTTAGCAACAGTGCTTTGGAATAAATGGCTATTTAACCAAGATGATCCTGCACTGAATCAATTAGCTTTGGAACATGACTATGATTTGTATTTGTTACTGAGTCCTGATTTAAATTGGCAAGCAGATCCTGTACGATTTTTTCCGGAGCAAAGTCAGGAATTTTTTAATGATTGTATTCAGCTCCTGCAAACTTATAAACGCAGATATGTGGTAATCTCTGGTAAAAATGAAGCGCGACTTTCAACTGCTATCACATCTATAGATGAATTTTTATTATGTTTGGAATAACAAAATTTGAAAAATTACCTACCGAATATCTAACTGATTATATTCTTTGGGATGAATATATGAGTGCAGTATGGGTAAGCCTTCTAAAAAAATCCAATTATCATGCACAAATGACCATAGTGGAAATTGCTTGTGGCAGTTCACTTAAAATTGCTAAAGCTTTAATGCAATTAAATTTTAGCGGAGTTTTATATCTGGTTGATCCATGCACTGCAACTCTTTCATCAACCTTGGCTCAGTGCAAAACACTAGTACCACACGCACAAATTATTCCTGTGGCACAGACGCTACTAGCGAGTATTCCCTTGTTACCCAAAACCACTGATTTGATAGTTTCCAATCACCCAATTGACGATATGATTATAGGTTATTTAGCCAAGCACGAAGAGTCTGTATTTAATTGGGAGTTAAATGCACCGGGAATACTATCCAAACAATTGCTGTATCATTGGTCTGAATTTGCTAAAGATAAAAAATCGCTACCAAAAATAACTCAAAAAATAATTAAGGCATGGCAGCAAGTCTTAAACTCACTTAATTATGCACGCTTAATTATAAGCCAATATCCTAGTGCAGTATTAAGAAATCAGGGATTAGATGATTTAAATCACTACGCGGCACTTATTTTTGCTGAATTAAAACCAACTGTTTCCAGTTTAAATGACCATGAAATCCAAAACTGTTTAAATCAATTTGAAAATTTTAATGATAAACATATTGGGCTTGAAGTATTAAATGCAAAAAATTGGTTGCTAACATCAGGTGAAACATAAAACTTGGTCATTACGAGCGTAGTCTTAAGATCCAGGAGCCAATTTTCTAAATGTATCAAGCATATTAGAACAAAATTCTTCCAAACTACTGCGATACACATCTTGCTTCGGGGTAGGCAAAGTTTCTACAGATCGGATAATTTTTGATTTTAAATCCTGCAACAATTCAGCATTATGACTCGTAGCCTGCCCTTTTGCAGCGCTAACCACTAGCTCAACAGGAAGTCTGTTTGTTTTAAAACCAACCACATCACCAGTATACTGATTATTTACAACTCTTGGTTCCATTTTAGTATAAAAAATAATATGCGCTTTATTAGAGTATGAAGTAGCGCCTCCAGACATTAACCCCAAGGTATTTACTACTTCTGGATTAAATTTTTCAGCTAATAAGGGAGAGTATGCTTCAACAATGCCCGTTTCCGATTTATAACAGGTAAAATGTTTGTTTTTTAAGACGTTAGCCAATCCATTTTCAGTTAGTTCCATTATAAAAGGGCCAAATAGTGTTTTATCAGCAAGCTTAATGGGAGATCCGGTACCGTTTATTCGAGTAGACATTTGCTTAGAAAGGGAAGAGGGAAAAAAAGAAACTGATTTTGCAAGTCTGGCTAACATAAAAATCCTCAGATACATCAAATCTGCAACTATCTTATCAAAAGAGGATACATTATGCAAATTAATAAATCAGTAGATTAGTGACTCTGAACTTTCGATGAATGAAGCATTTCTTTACATACAATAGAAAGATAGGAGTTATAAAGCATCCTTTGATCTTCAGGTAACTTATAAATAGTGCTATGCAATTTTGCTTTTAATGATCTAAAAAGCAATGGTGCGCAAATGTTTAACTCGCCTTTATAACCAACCAGTGCTGGGAAAATAGGTAGTTTACCTTCGCTCAAGGTATCAGCTGGCCACCATACCTCAGTGCCTTCATAAGGAAAAGTTTGTTCATTATAAGCTTTAGGTTCATTCTCAGTATAAAAAGCAACATGAATCAGCTTATCGCCCAAACTATCTTTATCCAAAAATCCCAATACTTCCCTAAAATCTTCATTAACCCGATTTAAGTCCGGTGAATATGCTAGGATTCTAGTTTCACCTTCAACAATATCATTGGGTTCAATGCTCGCTGTTTCCTGCACACTTAGATTTTTACTCAGGTTTATAAAAAAAGGGCCATACAACTTCAAGCCATCTATATGATGAACACCACATACTTTTTTATGACTTTCCACCAAATGATTCCTTTGCGAAAGTACTTTATTTTTATTAAATAACTCAAACATAAAACCTCCAAACTACATATTTTGATTCATTTGATTTGAGGGAGAATTCTCAGTACGTAAAGCTAATTCATTTTTAAAATCCACTTGTGTCGATGGTGCAATTAAAAGATCAAAGGTTACAGCCAATTGGCTAAAATTAGGCTCATTTTTCAACTCAGGAAATGATTCTGCATGGCTCATCGCCATCATTAACGTAGTGACATCCTTCTTAAAAGCTTGTGCAGCAACATCAAATGATTTAGCTTGCTTCGGAAAAGGTTCAAATAGAAGGGGAGCAGCCTCACAAATAAGAAGTGCAAAACCAACGGGATCCATCTTTTCTAAATCGCTATTAGTCAATGAATACTCCTTGCCGAAACACGTTTTATACAATTCATGCTGATTAATGAATTGTTTGCATTGAAGGACCACGTGAGTCATATTTCTAGCCAGATCTTGAACACATCTTTTTGAATCCACAATTATGGGTCTATTATCATTTTTTATATAATACATAGATACATCAATTAAACCACTTCCCAAAACAGATACCGTAGCACCAGAATCAGCAAGAATATATGATTTATTATCAACAAAGGGTGGCGTTTCTGGATTTATAATCAAACTACCCAGTACTGAAGGATTCTCATGACCGATTCCTGAAATACATCGTGTAGTAACGATACCATTCATATTGCAAAAATACTGAGAGCCTTCACGTCCCCAATTAGGTGGATTAGCCCTAATTAATGCCTTTTTTTGCTGAGAATCCAATATGCTATTTAGCAGTACCTCATCTTTCTTCGTATCATGCCCAACATTTTTAAATACAATACCTGGATTATTATTGTAAAAATCTTTTTCTAAAGGTAGGCCAGAACATTCATGTTGAATAGCATGAAATATAGTGGAATCAATCTCTTTCATATGATGATCATCATGCTCTCCATGTGTTAAATCAGATGCAGAAGTAAACTTGTCGTTGTACACCTGACGTAGATCATGCAAACATTGCATGGAATAAAAACTACTTCGTACTATATAAGTTTTGGTTGCTGTTGCAGCCATCAAGCCAGCATCAGGGTCTATTTTAGCAGCTGAATTAACAACACTTTGCAACTTATTACTCAAGCCTTTATTCCGCTGGACTATAGCGAGCACCCTCTGACCTATGTTTACGCCTTCTCTAACTGATTTCCCCAACATACCCCTACCCCTTTAACTGAGCCGCCCAATCTAAATATAGTTCATTTAGATGAAATATCAAGCAGATGCGCTAACTAACTGGTAAAAAAGAATAATGTACAACAACAAATCATGCCGTCTGTTTACATGGGGTACTACAAATAATAACCAGTATCATGGTCCGGAAAGAATAAATCATTCAATATCACTTTCATCTGATTTCTATACAAACCATAAGGATGAATCACTAAATAATCCTCTCTGGAATAGTCAAATGCTAATTGAATGCTGGGTAAAGGTTCAGAGATAATTTGGATATAAGCTGCTGCATCGTCAACACGTGCTGCTACAAGCCGCCCCTGCAGAGCTATCTGCCATTGGTCTTCAGGCCTAACATCCAAATCAATCTTATCCTTATACAATTGAAATACCACCTGAAAGGTACCTTCTTCTTGCAATAAAACAAATACATAACCCTGATCGAACAAACGCATGTTTGCTTGATACCACCCATCTTTAATTATTCGTTGATTAGCCTTTATTAAATCAGCAATAAAACGATTAATCACTTGTGGCTGATTTATGCGATGTAACTTAATTAAGGCTGCATCTAAAGAAAATACTGATAACATATAAAATCTATCTTCATTTAATACATAAGCTCTAGTAGCTACGTGCTCTCTTGTCTGGCCAGAATATTCTTGCATCATCTCAAACAGCTGTTCGTAATCATCTATGAATTTGCGAATTTTGCGTTCCAAAGTCATGGAGTAAACGCCCTCAAAATCCAATAAATACGAACCGAATTGTTCAAGAACTGCAGTTGATAATTCCTGCCGGCCAATACTGTTGTATTCTGCTAATAAAAATGCATGTTGCTGGGATGAATTCATTAAAAGATGCAGGCCTAAATGCTGCGTAAATTGCTTGGATAGTTGTAATAAGGGAAACACTCTAAAAAAAGCTGAAAAATCGAATAAGTGAAAAAATAAGGCCGAAGGATAATTGATATACAGGCTTTGCGTTGAAATATAAAAAGTATAGTGCGATAAATCGCAAAAGGCTGCTGCTAATTTTTTTACTTGCGACTTAAATTGCTTGGTTAATAATTTATAATCAGCAAATCCCATTAAATATACTAAACCTTCTGCAGTATTATTTTTAAAACTGTTAATTAGAAGCCGCTCGTAACTCCTCAACTCATTTCCAAAATCCCGCGGTAACGCTCCTACATCCGGCTGTAATTTTTCTACATCCGGCTGTAATTTTTCTACATCCGGATGTAATTTTCCTACGTCCGGATGTAATTTTTCTACGTCCGGATGTAATTTTTCTACGTCCCGCGGCTTGTCCGCGGGATCCATCTGCCTCCCACCAACAGAACAACTCTCCAACAAACCCTTCAAATTTTTAATCTGTCCCAAATATTCAAAACCAAAACAATTATCAGGATACTTAGGAGTAATACTGTATTGTGCCTGTCTACCCTTAACCGCACACATAGAATCATAATCAATTAGATGTCCAGCAAGTGAAGTATTACCTGCCGACCATGATCCATGCAAAATCCTATGAATAAATTTCTCAGCCTCCAAGCGCCCCCAGTTTTTTGCGGCTTGTTTTATTTGTCTTACGGACACACATTTTTCTTGATAGAATAAATGAGTTAACCTATCTAAAGCTCCATCCTCGTCCATGCGCACAATAATACATCGGCTAACATCAATTCTAAGTATGGCTAAAACTGGTGAGGGTTTCACCTGGAATTCTTCATACAAAGAATTACCAATAAAAGCGGACCAAATCCCGTCTTCCGTGTATAAAATGCCATTGGAAATAGTTGGGTGGCTTGAAGTAGCTAAAGGGGTTCGCTCCCCTTTTATATTGAAACAACTACCCGTATAAAATGCCCTGCCCGAACCCTGATTGCCCATTAGGGAAATTCCATAGGCATCCTCCTTTTGCCTATCAACATAAGCCCAGCCACATTGCTCACCAGTGGACTTGCTCGGGTCCAGGCACAGACTAAATGATTCTTGTATTAACTGGGATTTTTGCTCCCAGCTGCAAGAATCACCGTATAACTTATTAAATAATTGCTCATTTATATATATGACTTCCAGGGGAAATTTCGTACGATACAAGGGAATTTTCAAAAACAGCTCTGTTCCCAAACGTTTTAAACTTTTGGGTGTTTGAGAGAGCATCTTTTGTAAATTATTAGTCATCATAAAATACCAAGTTCAGTGTTGTTTTTAAACAAAGGATCGGTATAATGGTCAAAATTACCGCCTTTTGAAGAGAATCCTATGCGAATTAGATTATCAGAACTTGCCAATCCAAGATACATTCATGTTAATCCACAAACTAATACTGTACATCTGATGGTACCTGTTACTTCAGGAATGGAAATCGCTTTAGATAATACCTGTCAAACTGTAGTAGCTTTACAAGAATTTTTCGGTAAAAGAGCTGATTCTGATGAACAACAAAGTTCTGCCCGTCATGAATTAGAGCGCTACAAAAAATCTTTAGAAGACGATGTGGCCGCAATGGCAAACAGTGAGGAAAAACGTAGAAAACAAGAGCGCTTAACGCAAACCAATTCCTTTCTGGCTGTCTTAAGACAAGTTGAAGCCCACCATTCACTGAATCAATTAACTGGTGGTTTGCCTAACTATCCAGGACCTATAATCGAAGTATTACGCCGAGCAAATGGTAATTTAAAAGCGATGCTCCTTCGTCCCACAGCTCAAGATGGGATGTTAAACGCTCAAAATCCTGTATTTAGCGTCGATAGAGCACGCCCTGCAAATACTTTATACCATCGTTTAATGAACGTATTTGCAACTATTACGCGAGTTACTGCACGCACTCCGAAACAAATTTTTATTAATAGAGTTATAGATAGCTTCAAGAATGCTGCATTTCCTCAAACAGCAGCAACTGTAGTTGCAAACATTATCACTGAATTAACCACAGTACATAAACAAATGTTTGGCGATAATTATAATATCAATTTTGCAATTTCTAATGAAGAACTAGTTAATCTTGCCTATGATGATCCACAAAATGATACTGTCGATTCTCTAGCAGAATTAAATGGCTTAATTGAAAATATCTCAGGAAAAGCAGACGAACGATTACAATTCCCTCCTGCATCCTCTTTTAATACTATAACCATGCCTATTGTTGCAGAAACACTAAGTATTATGACGCAGTTTTTACTGGCTGAAATTAATATTTTTGCCAGTGTTTACAATCTCTCCAATCAAAATTTTGGTGCGATTTTAGACAGGAAATTTGCTAATATCCTGGCTGAAACTATTAAAACAGCAATTGAAACAGGACATAATGTTGAGGAAACTGTGTGTCAGTTTATCAATAATCACCGAGTAGAGTTCGGTTTGGTTACAGCATTTACTCCTGCAGAAATTGCTGAAATTTCGCGAAGATTCAACGCGCATTATCAAATTATTAAAGATTCGCCGCATAAAGATGAATTTATGGTATTGGATACTACACGCCAAGGCCAAGCTTGTTATTATACCCACCAAAACAGTATTTGTTTTGATTTTGTTGACTTGCTACAAACCAATGTATTTAGATCTTATGATAGACCAGAATTTGCAAATGCAAGGCAAGAATTACCTAATATGCCAATTATAATACCCGCCCGTGATGCTGCAGCCGTTGGATTCAATGAAATTGATGTAACGGTATTAATAGCACAAATGCGCTTAGCTATTAGGAATAATAATTTCCAGGAAGCACGCAAAATCTTATCGCTTACGGGAGATAGTAGAAGAGTATTTGAAGAATTAGGCCGCGATTTTTTCCGGGAGTTTGATGCTAATCCTACCGCGCAAAATTTGTTTATTCAATTGCGAAGAACCCTTCGTGATGCACTGGTATCAAACAGTTTCAACCGTATAGTTCGCGGTCAAGAAGCACAGTTAGTATTAACCCCAACTTTGGCACGTAGTTTATATACTGCAGTTGCAGATAGCAGAAACCTACAACCCAACCGTATTCTTAAATACAACACTGTTGCTGATATTAATGCACTTTTAGCAGATTTAGGATTTCCTGGTAATCATTCGATAACAGCCAGCCATAATAACGATATGGTTATTGACAGCACACGTGCCACCATTGAAGGCATTCAACAAATAATTAATAGATATAACAATACTATTCACCTTGCTATGCCTCTTGCTGCAAGTCTGTATAAACAAGTTGGTGAAAGCTATGGCAAGCAAAGCCCGCAATACCTGGAAATGGAAGCCTTACATAATCAACCAAACCCTGATGGCAGAATAGCTAATAAATTACTAAAAGCTCTAGAATTATTACACATAAATATTGGACGCAATCAAGTTGCCTACAATAATGCCGGCCATGGTGGTAGTGGTTATATTATTCGAAATGTTCAAGCAGATGATCTAAGAAGTATTGAAGAAATTCATAACTACCAAGCCAATCGATTCTATGTCTCACCTGAAATGGCGCGTTCTATTTATCAAACTATAAGTAGGCTTGATGCTGGGGCAGCAAGGGAGATGAACAGACTTAATAATGTCCATCGTCCTGATAAATTTGAAGTTGCTTTAGCTCTTTTGAACATAAACTACCGCCGCGTTGAATTTGGACCCAATAACGAAGGTTACATGGTTTATATACCCTTTGAAGAACAGGCAAAACTAAAAGCTATTGCCAGAATCCCTTTAAATATAGACGAACAAGCGATTACCTGTAACTACAGACCTGTAGTAATAGAACACAATATAAAATCCAATAGAGGTTTTCTAATTGAACAAATTAGACAACGCGCTCGCGAGGCAGATGCTCAGGCACAAAATGTACCGGCACCTGTGATTAATATCCAGCCTATGGCACCACGGCTTTTGCAAAATCGATTAGACGATGATGCCAATATGAGTCCTATTGCCCTTATTCCAAGGCGATTACCACAACCAATGCCTGCCGCTATAGAAGATCACAATGACCCAAGCAGAGCTGCACTTCAACTAGCGCTCAGAGCAATAATGACGAATATCACACAGACAAGAAACCAAAGACAAACCTGGTTTAAACGAGATCCCAACTCCAAGGCTGATAAACTCCAAAATATAATCAATTGGTTAGGAGATACGAATCATGCATTAACGGCCGAACGCAAATTTGCATTACTAGCACTTATTCGAGATGTTTGTGCTATTAAACGTAATGTTTTAGGGTTTTACAATCCTCATAGTTTAAATGAGTTTAATGCTAAATTAGAAGGATGGAGGATTAATTCTAATGTTCTTAACCTCCTAAGTTTTGATGTGCATCAACTAGAGAATCAAAGTATTGTTGAAATTTTAGATAATGCTCGGGTTCATAATTTAGTACCTTAATAACGATCGATAAGGTATAATCACAATCAAAGCCTCCTTCTCCCGCTCGCGGTAGAAGATGTGGATGAGTGTAGGAGTAGGTTGGGTGATTTGACCCAACAGTTGATCTCCAACGTAACCCAAATGTTGGGTCAAATGACCTGAGTTCTCCTCACCTTTTTGATCCCAATCGAAGCTCCCTTCTCCCCTCGGGGAGAAGGTGCCCTGAGGGCGGATGAGGGTTTAGCAAAGTGGCATTGACCAAAAAACTTCATTACCGTCACCACCCTCATCCGCCCCTTCGGGGCACCTTCTCCCGCCAAGCGGGAGAAGGGAGCTTCGATTGGGATGAAAAAGGTGAGGAGAACTCAAGTCAAACGACCCAACCGACAACGAAAGCCTAATTTATGAATACAGAAATTCTACATTTACTCGAAACAATCAAAGACCCAATATCCAATCGTACTGCCAAAGAAATGCATTTAGAACATTCCATAAACTGCAGCACTACCAATTTGGAATTAAATCTACAAGCAGGTTTTCCCATTGAATTATTAAATGAAAGCTATAAACCTTTATTACAAAAAGCGCTAGAAACCCAGTTTCCTTATTTAAAAATTCAAATAAACATCCAGCAATTTATTAAGGCACACCGAACACAAATGCCAGGAAAAGGCTTGCGCGGTGTTAAAAATACTATTGCTGTTGCCTCAGGTAAAGGTGGGGTTGGTAAATCAACGGTTACAGTAAATCTTGCTACTGCTTTAGCACGTTTAGGTGCCAAGGTAGGCATTCTTGATGCAGATATTTATGGTCCTAGTATGCCTCTAATGTTGGGTAAATCATCCGTTGTGCAAATTAAAGATGATAAATATTTACCGATAAAAGCACACGGAATTCAAGCAATGTCTATTGGCTATTTAACGCAAAATAACTCTGCATTAATTTGGCGTGGACCTATGCTGGCTAAATCTTTAATTCAAATGTTGGACATCACACTATGGGATGATTTGGATTATTTATTTATTGATTTACCACCAGGAACTGGTGATATTCAATTAACTTTAGTTCAAAAAATTCCACTAACTGCCGCAATTGTTGTAACCACACCACAAAATGTTGCAACTTTAGATGCACAAAAAGCCATTCATATGTTTAGCAAAACCGGTATTGATGTCTTAGGAGTAGTGGAAAATATGTCTCTGCATATTTGCTCCATTTGCGGACATGAAGAAGAAATTTTCGGTGCTGGAGGTGCAAAGGAACTGTGCGCACACCATCAATGTGTTTTACTGGGACAATTACCACTAGACAGCAAAATACGCCAACACTGCGACGAAGGTCATCCAACCGCAGTTCAGGCAAAAGAAAAATTAAGTCAGGATTTTATTAAAACCGCTTTAAATGCTGCGATTCATTTAGCTGGGAAACCACTTAATTATTCGGATGCTTGAGTACTCGCAAAAATGTAAAAATAGAGTACACCTAAGGCATGGCAAATTGATTCATTTGCAGGATTGACGGCGCTTTTAAGTTGGCACGAGATTGTTTAAGATCTTCTGTTCTCGTTTTATCAATAAATTGTAAAGCAGCCTTATCACGCATAGCATTGAAAAACATTTCTTGGTTTAAGTTGTAACAGGGACTGACTGTGAGAGCCTCACACCGCCGATCACCCCGAACTATTGCAAAGTAATCTCCCAAGCCTGTCATAAAAGAGATAAAAGAGTTTCTATTTGGGATAAACCATTTTTCAAAATTCGGAGTTCCACCACTTAAAGTGATAGTTTTATAGTATTCCAGATTCCGTATTAGATTATCCGGGTTCGATTCATCCAACAAAGAACTCTTCTGAATTACATCATAAAGTGTACGCTTAGGATGACAGTATTCATGCGCGATATGAGCAGGTATGTCTCGTTGCAGTAATCCTACCTTCATACAGAAAGGCTCTAAAACACGCATATCAGCAGGAGTTTTTCTAGGGTTATTATTGCCAGCTTCAATAAATGCTTGCAAAGCCTGTAGCAACGGACTTATATCAAAATGAGCACTATTGCAGGTCGTCCCATCCTTTGTAGTATAAGTCAATCCTTTGGGGGCTTGGAACAACCCAATACCTTCGATTTGCTCAATCCGTAAAACTCTTTGTAATAGCTCCTGCTTGGTAGCATCGTCCATATATTTTTCAAGCATGCGACACATGTGCGTGTCCTTAGCCCAATAGGCATACTCATAAGCGGTGCAGGTGAAGGTTCGTCCTGAGAAGTCTGTAAATGAGGTACTGCTTGCGGTAAGGAGCGCTTGGGCAAAATCAACATCTTCTTTGCGTAAGAAGGCTTCGGCTTCATTTTGCTCTCCATAAGCCACGTGCTGTAGGAATTGTCTTGCATCGACCTTAGCCTTGAAGCCAGGACACTCCTTTTTTAGCTGAGCTTTAAGCTCCGCTGTGATTTTAGGATCTTCATAATTATTGATTTTTTCGTATAAACTCTGAATCTCATCGAGGGACATGTTGGTTAAACCAATGGTTATTTTTTCTTGGCGAATTAGATTATCTCCGATTTCCGTACCTAAGTCAGCTAAGCCAGCTTGCGCCCTTGTCATTAAATCAGTCAATTTTTTGGGTAACTTAAATTGGGCTTGGCATGCAAACGTGGCAAAACTCGTACAAATAGATGCTTGATGGGTGACAAAATCACCTGGTTTATCACCTCGCAATATAAGAAATTCATCAAAATGCGGGGAATCTTCAATTTGCCCATATAGTCTGGCAAAAGTCTTTTTAAGCCTTTCAATATCTTCAGAACTGAAAGCTTGGTTAAGTCCTAGTGCGATAGCATGTTCATTAATCCATGATAAACAGGCGAATTCAATAGAATTATTTGCCTTTTGTGCTTCAGCTAGAGTTACAGCAAGGCTCTCACTTATCTTAGGATCCGCATCCAAAATTTGGCCCCAATTGATTTCTGGCCTCACATGACCTTGAATCACTCCATCGATGTTGATGATTCCTACTAAAAATTGGGTGGCAATTGAAAAGCATTCTTTATTCGCCAGCCTGTTAAATGGGGATTCAGAGTTTGTGGTAAATAGCTTGGGCACACAGAATTCCAATAAAGCATTCATGTATTCTTGTGGAGTTGTGTTTGTGGGATCATACGCCAATGCCTCATCAAGTAAGTTTTGGTCAATCCTCGCCCCACCATAAGTATGCGTCAAATCAATTGACTCATCATGCATCATAACCCTAAGATTTTTTTGGAAAATACTTATTAAGTTTTGAAAATTAACCGGTTCAGATGCAGAAGAAGTACCTAAATCTTCAAGCGTTTTTTGCATCACATCGAGTTGTAAGCCTTTAGTCTCAAACTTTAATGGGGTATATGCCTTAATAAGTGCTTGTTGCAGTTGTGAGGTACTTTTCTCGATGTTTCTTGCCACGCTTTTATGTGCCAGGGAAAAAACAGGGTTGGCTGTCTCCAGACGAAGATACCCATCCTCACTGCTTGGACGCAACACCATAGAGTAGATATTGCTGCGACTTATGTCTTGCATCATCGATTCTAAGGGTCTTGGGTAACTTGGATAACCTGATTTTAAAGACTGTAATTCAACATGGAATTGCAAATAATCGAACACTTCAAGATAGGCGTTAATTTGAGTCAATCGTTCTTGTTTTTGTTGCCCCACAGGCGTATTGACTCCGAGGAAACTGAGATCAAACTCCAATGCTTTCCGATAGGCCAACAGCTCGTTCTTGAGCGTTGTCTTGTGCTCTAAATTACCCCCCAACCCAAAGAACACTTTTAGGGAATAAACTGCCTTGCAGGTATTATCCGTTCCTATACTCGTTCCGCCAACAATAGGCATGAATACATGTACCTTATTGCCTGGACCGATGTGCAAGTAGCGGGGATTGCTAGGCTCTTTTAAATACAGCTCCATAGTAATGATACATATTTAGTCAGCATGGGCAGTATAATATCACATGACTGGGTTTAACGCAAATATTGGTGCTGCATTGGTGCTGCATGACTAAGTGACTAAGTGACTAAGTACTGTTTTATTGTCACTGCCAGACCTCCTATGTTACACTTCAAAAAAACAAGAAAAACCAAAACCATGCAACGATTTATCTTTAGTATTGCCACTTTCTTATTTACCAGCCTTGCACTAGCCGGCTCCAGTTATCAAATCGATTTAATTGTCTTTGCACACCCACAAAATGCCAGCGGTTTAAGCCAAGATGCACCCTTAATTCCTGTTGCTAAAAGCGCCATTGCGCTTAAAACTTCTGCCACGTCAGCAGCAAACTCTTATCAACTTTTAAAACCCAGTCTTTCCAGTTTGAGTGATGAATATTATTTGCTTAACAAACGCTCCCGCTTTCAAGTTCTGGCACATTATTCCTGGCGCCAACCCGCTGGCAGTCAAAGCAGTGTTGCCCTACCCGCTACTGCTATCAAGGGTTGGCAAATGCAAGGCACTGTTCGTGTACGACAAAGCAATTATTATTTGCTGGATTCAGAATTACAATTTGCGCCAACTAATGCGCCCGAAACTTCCTTTACCGTATCCCAGAAACAACGCTTAAAACCAAATGTAGTGTATTACCTGGATCACCCCCAAATAGGCATGATAGTTAAGGTACATAAAATTGCCGTTTGATTGCTGGCTCAAGATCCTATATATTTTACACTTTAGATAAAAATTATAATTAGACTCTTTCAATGCAAATTAATACTTCAAAAGCTTGGCTAATCTGGATTATTGGCGTTTCGTTCCTATTGTTCCAATTTTTCCTGCAACTATCTTCTGGGATAGTTATAGGAACAATTATGCAAGAACGCGCGCTATCAGCTTTTACAGCTGGACTCTTAAGTAGCTCTTTTTATTACGTTTATACCAGCTTACAAATGCCTGTAGGTTTTTTATTTGATAAATATAATGCGCGTATACTATTAGCCAGTAATGCCGCTATCTGCGCCCTGGGTTGTTTTATCTTTGCCCTAATTAATACGCTGCCCAGTCTTTTTTTAGGACGTATAATCATGGGAACGGGTTCCGCTTTCGCCTTTGTAGGACTCGCACACATAGTCCGAATGCAGTTTCCCTTAAGAAATTATGCCTTTATGATAGGTTTATCGGAAACTTTAGGATTTATAGTTACTGTATTGGGCATGATAGTTTTAGGCTGGACTATCAGCCACTGTGGTTGGCGCGGTTTTATTATAGTTGCCGGAATTCTAGGATTACTGATTGCAGCTTTACTCTGGAAATTTATACCAGATACTCAAACTAATAGGCTTGAATCCCAAAATAGTATCAAGTATCAAAATGTTCTTTTAATTCTTAAAAATAAACTGGCATGGATAAATGGCATGTTTGTCTGCCTGGAATTTTCTGTCATTACCGTTTTTGCAGCCCTTTGGGCAGTACCTTTTTTGCAAGTAAAACTAGATTGCAGTATAAAAGTATCAAGCCTCCTAGCTTCCATGTTATTTTTAGGCACCGCACTAAGTTGCCCTCTCTTCGGTCAGTTATCTATTTTACTCAGTAAAAGAAAGCGGCTAATGCGTCTTTCTTGTTTATTAACTGCAGTATTAATGATCCTGGTTTTATACCTACCAACCCATAACCATGCACTTATAGCCCTATTAATGTTCGGTATCGGTCTAAGTTGTGGTGCCTACATGCTTACCTATACCATAGCTAACGAACTAGCCCCGGCTCAAGCACTATCGACCTGCACTGGATTCACTAATACACTAGCCATGTTATCTGCCCCCATTTTACAGCCACTGGTTGGCTTTCTTCTGGATACCAGTGCGGATACACCTGGTGTTTATACGCTGTGGGATTATCAGTTGGTCTTGCTTATCATTCCTGCTCTTTTATTAATCGCAGCGTTTTTAGTTCGGTATCTTCCTGAAAAACCAGCAAACTGACCAAGTAAGTATCCAGATGGACATAATTGCAACAGCATGATATAATGCAGGACGATTAACTTAGAGGGGCAAAAAATGACTATTGGTATATACTGGAGCGAAGATCCTAAAGTCTGGATTAAGTTTTCAATGAATGGCGATCAAGTGCAAACACAAATTGCACGTGCTCGTGCCGACTACCCAGCGCTAACAGGCAATTGGGAAACAATTCAAGTACTAGATACTACTTGGAATGTAACGCAAACTCATGACAAAAACCAAGAGGAGCCAATGTCGTTTCGTTTACAAGGCGGCATTCTCTATTCTACTGAAGGCAAAATAAATCCAGTTTCGGGTGTTATGAATGTTAATGTCTTGAATGCTAATGGACAATGGGGTCCTTTACGACATCATAATGTAAACTTATTTCCTAATTTTAATGCCAATATAGTTGCTACTCCATCTGCACAAATTCCAATGAATCCAGAAACACAAGCGCAAATTTGGGCTAACTTCCAAGCTAATGATACTCGCAAGCTGCTAATTAATGATAATAATTGTACCTTTATTAAGGAATATGAAGTTGAAATGATTTATATGGAGTTGAATGATAACCTAGTCGGTCAAGGATTTGCACCTGCGTTGTATACTTCTGCTACTGAATATTTAACGCAATTGGAAGATATAGTTAGCAATAATCAAAATCCTATTAATAAAGCTCTGAGCATTTTAGCGTCTCACACTTTTATTGACGAAGATTTACATCTGAATGATAAGCACAATGACGATAACCGTAGATTTCTTATGGATCAAAAAATCGGTTTTTACTTCAACTTATTAAAAGACGAAGCCAGCTTTTTAAGAGCTTCTTTCAACTTACCTGTACGTGAACTTAAAATTAATAATAATGCTACCCAATTAGCGGCACCACCTGTGGATAATCAACAGTTCGAATTTATTTGATAATTAAAGATCGTGCAAAGTACTATTTCATCTCGAAAGAAGAGCTCCCTTCTCCCCGGAGGGGGGAGGGAGCTAATCGTTCCGAATAACCAACACCTCGCCCTAAGCCGTCTTATTATCCCCAGCAAAAGATTGCTCGGAGGCATAACAAAATCCAGAAAGATTTTCCTTATCTTTGGAAAATCCAGCCAACCATAAGGGCGATTTATCCGCCGTTTTAAGCGTATTAAATAATTTCATATGCAACTTTGGCAATCCCACGTGTAACAATGATTCATTATTTCCCAAATTCTTAATTGAAACAAATTGCGACATTTTGACCTTACTACCAGTAGCATCACGCCAACCAGCAACTGCTGCACCAGTAGCATCAGCTTCTTTTAAATTTGCCGAATAAAAACCATTATCATTGCCTAAGCGACAAAAAGTGGTGCTGATATCATGCGCTGTTTTTTGATCCTTACTAAACCATAATTTTCCAAACCAGGCTTTATTTCCAGTAACAAATTGCTCTTTATTATCCACACCAATTTGCACATTACCATTTAACCGGCTGGTTTGTATCGCTTGCAACTCTACACCGGGTCTTAATACTTGAGTTTCGTCCACTGTATTATCTTGATTCAACATATCGACTTTAAAATGAAAACCTTTTTTATCCTCGAGTTTTAAACCAAAGATCCAGCTGTCATTGATAGGATTGTGTCGCATAAACGAACGGCCCACGTGCCAATCTAAAGCGGATGCCTCATCAATTTTTTCATCACCCTCATAAAATAAAAGCAATTTATTAGTTTGACCATCAATTAAAGCCGTTTTTGCGTGAAAATTTGATCCTTGACGTTGCATTTGAAAAAAATAACCATAACGATCGCCACTTTCATTAGTTACAGTACCGGAAAAAGTCCAGCTGCCTACGGTAGGCTCAGGAATTTGAACTTTTTGTTCTGTGTCTGCTACTTCTTCGGCAAAAACACCAGTAGCAAAAATGAAACAAGCAGCAAATAATAACGTCCTAATTATACTATTCATCACTATATAAGACCTTGTAATCGTTGATGTGACCATAATGCGTCCCAAAATGCATCATTCAATACCGCTTCTACGGGTAGGTAATATAACTGATCGGCATTATTAAATAAACGACATTTCACTGCATCTTTTTCCGTCATGATAATAATTGCTTCGGCATAGTGTAAATCATCAGCGGTAAATTGATAATGATCCGGGTAGGAATAAGTCGTACATTCTATTCCTAACTGCTTCAAAGTATTATAAAACCGCTGCGGATTACCAATAGCTGCCACAGCAGCTACCTTATCTGGCAGTTCATTACTGGCAATTTCTTTGTTGCTCATTACATTACTTATACGACCAGGTTTTAAAGTCATAGAATAAGCATTATCCCAAGTTCCTTCATTAACTATAAGAAAATCTGTTTCCCTTAGACGTTTAGGAGACTCCCTAAGAGGCCCTGCTGGCAAACAAAATCCATTCCCCAAACCTCTAGTCCCATCTATAACCAAAAGCTCAATAGCCCGCCCCATGCGGTAATGTTGCAGTCCATCATCACTAATAATAATTTGCACTTTATGATGCTCTAACAAATAATCCACAGCCTGAGTGCGTTTAGGGGCAATAACCACGGGACATAAAGTTTTTTGTGCCAGTAATAAGGGCTCATCACCAACCAGTCCTGCCTGATCGCTCACTTGAATCTCATAAGGAAACTGTTTCATAGCCGCACCATAACCACGACTGACTATACCCACTTTTAAACCTTTTTCCTGAAATTGTTTTGCTAAGGCAATTACTAAAGGAGTCTTGCCTACACCCCCTACAGTAAGATTACCCACAACAATGATGGGAATGGGATAGGTGCGCTGACAAAAAGCTTGCAAAAAAGCTTTGCGACTAGAGACCATGAGCCTATAAAACCACGAAAAAGGCCTTAACCAAGATTGCAAAGGATGCCTTCCATACCATAGGCTTTCTAAAAATGCAGACATTAGGCAATCACTTCCTCTTGCTCAAAACTTACTCTTTGGACTTTATATAATTGCGCATATTGTCCGTCCAAATCAAGTAATTCCTGATGGGTACCTTGTTCAACAATACGACCTTGATGCATCACTATAATCTTATCAGCACTTTTAATAGTAGATAAACGATGCGCGATTACTAAAGTTGTTCGATTCTTCATAACTTCTTCTAAAGCAGCTTGAATATAACGCTCGGATTCATTATCCAAAGCAGAAGTAGCTTCATCCAAAATTAAAATAGGAGCATCTTTTAATAAGGCGCGCGCAATAGCGATTCTTTGTCTTTGACCACCGGATAATAAAACACCGTTTTCACCAACATGGGTATCGTATCCTTCGGGTAATTGCTTAATAAACTCATCCGCAAATGCAAGTTTTGCTGCAGCGACTATTTGTTCCTTACTTAAATCAAAACGTCCGTAAGAAATATTATTCGCTAAAGTATCATTAAATAAAGTTACATTTTGCCCAACCAAAGCCATTTGTTGGCGCAAACTCACTAAATTAATGTGATTTATGGGTATGCCATCCAAACTAATAACACCCTCACTAACATCGTAAAATCGTGGTAATAAACTGGCTATCGTTGTTTTTCCGCTACCAGAATGCCCTACCAAAGCAACCGATTGTCCAGCTTGAATAGTAAAAGAGACATCTGACAATACTTTTTGACCTTCTCTGTACGCATAGGAAACATTCTTAAATTCTATGGTGCCACTCGCCTTCTCTACTAATATTTGACCATTATCCTGCTCAACAGGCATATCCAATAAATGAAATACACTTTCAGCCCCAGCAAGCCCTCTTTGGATGGTTGCATTCAAGGTAGTCAAAGTTTTCATCGGTTTAATCAATTGCAACATAGCAGCAATAATTGCTAAAAAAGAACCTGCCGTGATAGTAATCACTGAAGATAATTGAACAGCCGCAAAAATAATAGCAGCTATACCTATTGCGATAACCGCTTGAACTCCAGAGACATTAATGGCTTTACTGACCGCAACTTTCATATCATTTTGCCGTGATACTTCGGTTGCCCGATTAAACTTTCCTTTTTCATACGCTTCGCCACCAAAAATACGTACTACTTGATAACTATCAATGGCCTCACCAGCAATTTCAGTGACTTCGCCCATGGTTTTTTGGACCTTATGACTAATGCGCCGTACTCGCTTATTGGTAAGACTTACGATTAAACCGACAAAGGGAATAGTAATCAAAAACATGAGCGATAATTGCCAGCAAATGATCATCATCACGGTTAACAAACCAATAACTAAACAGGTATTTTGTACAAAATCGGTTAAAGCATCCGCGCTTACTTGCGCTACTTGTTCCACATCGTACAAAATTTTCGATAAAATCTGACCGGAAGTAGCTTCATCATAAAAATTAGCAGGTAAATGAACTATGTGGGCGAATACTTTTTGCCTTAAATCCTTTACCACCGAGCGCGCAACCCAGGTCATGCAATAACTGCCTATAGAACTTACCAGGCCACGAACCGTGATACCCACCAAAACTATCAGAGGAATTTGTTTAATAAAGTTAATATCAGTATCAATAAATCCTTTATCCATAAAAGGACGCATCAAATAGGTAAAAACTGCATCAATGCCTGAATACAGAATATTAGCAAATATGCCTAAAGCTAAAACCAACCAAAAGGGTTTGACATAGGATAATAAGCGCTGGTACAACAAAGTAGTTTTAGTCGAAGCTTGAGGGTTCATTAATGCACACGGTTTAGTCAATTAATCTATCAGATTGTACCTCTTTTTTATTCAAAAGTCATTTTTATACGGGTATAAGCACAATGAAACCCAATTTTTTGCACGTTTAAATCCGAAACGGTGCCAGGCTCTGTAGTTACTGTTGCTACGGCCAAACCCAGTTTTTTAGCGTAATTCAGGCGTGCTAAAAGCAATTTCTTCTGTAAACCCTGCCCTCGAAAAGCATGTAACGTACTTGTGACACCCAAATCACAGATATCCTGATTAACTGAAATAGTAGCCCCAGCCACTAAATTAGAGTCAATATAAGCCCCAAAAGTACTCACTCCTTGAGCACGAGCGTAGCAACTAAAATGCTCCTGGGCATCTGGGTATTCAAAACCCATAGCTATACGTTTCGCCCAGTCATCTACTGCCTCAACTGAAATTATCTTTATTTCGCCCTGCTCTAAGGCGTAATCTTGTTGCTTATAAGTCCGCAAATCTAAAACAGATACATTATTAATTTCAGAAACCTTATAGCCCCGCGCACTTAAAAACTCAATTAATTCAGTACCTACATATGGGCTTATCTCAAGATCAACACGCGGATGGGATAATTTACGGTAAAATGCTTCGATCTGCGTCAATTGCGCTGCCATTTGTTTTAAATTGCAATTAAACCCCCAGCCTATGCTCTGCGATAAAAAAGAATCAAAGCCGGAAAAACAGGCCACTCCACTCCCAATCTCTTGATATTGACCCTGAGGATAGTTTTTAGTGACCTCAATATGGGTGTTTTTAATGCACGTCTCAAGTTTTTGTGCTACTTCTTTGGTAATTAACATAAGGCTCTAACCAATTGATGTACCAGTTCTGGACCTTTATAGATCAAACCAGTGTAGACTTGTAATAAACATGCACCAGCATTTATTTTTTGCTGTGCAACTTCAGGGCTATCAATTCCGCCTACGCCAATCAAGCTTACCGCATCACCCACATAGGATTTTAGAAGCTGCAAACAATTTGTAGACATATCCTGCAAAGGCCTACCACTTAAACCGCCTGTTTCCTCCGATCCAGGAATATTATTCACTCCCGGACGGGAACTAGTAGTATTAGTGGCAATTAGTGCTTGCACTCCATTTTTTATAATAATTTCAGTCATATTTTTTAAAGTTTCAGGTGTTTCATCCGGTGATATTTTAACCGCTAAGGGAACTTCACGTTTATGAATATCTGCCAAGCGTTTTTGTTCTTGACTGATTTGCCCTAATAAATCAGCAAAATACTCTGCTTGTTGTAATTGCCGTAAATCCGGAGTATTAGGTGATGAAATATTAATCGTTATATAAGATGCATGAGCATAAACCTTTTGCATACATATTAAATAATCATCAGCTGCCTTGTCCAAAGGCGTATCTTTATTCTTACCAATATTAATTCCCAAGATCCCTTGATACTGCGCTTTTTGCACATTTGCAACCAAAGCATCGACGCCTTTATTATTAAATCCCATGCGATTAATTATTGCCTGAGCTTCAGGTAAACGAAATAAACGTGGTTTCGGATTGCCTGCTTGTGGTTTAGGCGTAATAGTACCCAGCTCAATGAAGGCAAAGCCAAGCTTGGACAAAGCATCCAAATGATCACCGTTTTTATCCAAGCCAGCCGCCAAGCCAATAGGATGAGCAAACTGCAAACCCATAACCGTTAGTGATTTTCCTTCAGGCTGTTTAAAACAAAAGCGAGGAATATAATCTAAGGCCGTTAATGTTACATCATGCGCCAATTCAGGATCTAATTTAAAAAGTAACGGTCGAAGTAGTGAATACATTTAGTGACTCAAAAAGAATAAAAAATGGATTATAGAAGTATATCGATTGTTTTTAAATACTAGTTGCAAGTTCAATCCAAATGGGTATAGTCTAAATCATTTAATTTGGCGGAATTTGTCTATGCATACAGGCCTAAACCATTTACTGGGCGAAACCTATGAACTCCTAAGAAACAGCGTGGCACAATTTGCCCTCACCGAAATTGCACCTCTAGCAGCTACTATTGATGAGACGAATCAATTCCCCAACGAGTTATGGCCAAAACTTGGCGCTATGGGACTCTTGGGCATTACTGTTAGCGAAGAATACGGCGGTGCAAATATGGGTTATCTAGCCCATGCTATCGCCATGGAAGAAATTTCACGTGCTTGTGCTGCAATTGGTCTAAGCTATGGTGCTCATTCTAATTTATGTGTAAACCAAATATATTTAAACGGAACCAAAGAACAAAAAGCAAAATATTTACCTAAATTAATCTGCGGTGAATATATAGGCGCTTTAGCCATGAGTGAATCTAATTCTGGTTCTGATGTCATTAGTATGCAATTACAAGCACGTGCATCGGGGGATAATTACATATTAGATGGCACTAAAATGTGGATTACAAATGGACCGGATGCAAACGTCCTGGTGGTCTATGCTAAAACCGATAAACAAGCCGGCAGTAAAGGTATTACCGCATTTCTCATTGAAAAAGATTTTGCTGGATTTAAAACCGCGCAAAAGCTCGATAAATTAGGAATGCGTGGCTCTAATACCTGTGAGCTAGTATTTGAAAATTGCGTGGTTCCAAAAAGCCAAATATTAGGTACGCTCAATCAAGGGGCCAAAGTTTTAATGAGTGGCCTGGATTACGAACGCACTATTTTAGCCGCAGGACCCGTAGGCATTATGCAAGCCTGTATGGATGTAGTCTTACCCTATGTTCACGAACGCAAACAATTTAATCAGGCTATTGGTGAGTTTCAATTCATCCAAGGTAAATTAGCCGATATGTATACTGATCTGAGCGCCAGCCGATCTTATTTATACGCTGTAGCTAAAGCCTGCGACCAAGGTCTTGTAAGTCGCAAAGATGCAGCTGGTGTGATTTTATATGCTTCAGAAAGAGCAACACAAATGGCCTTGCAGGCAATTCAAATTCTTGGTGGAAATGGTTATATTAATGAATACCCAACCGGAAGATTATTGCGTGATGCTAAACTGTATGAGATAGGTGCGGGCACTTCTGAAATTAGAAGGATGCTAATAGGAAGAGAACTTTATAATGAAACGGCATAAGGAATAGTCATGAAAGAAAATGAAATTGTTATTGTAGCTGCAAAAAGAACTCCCATGGGTGGTATGTTGGGTTCTTTATCCACATTAAGTGCACCCGAATTAGCAGCTGCTGCGCATAAAGCTGCGATAGAACAAGCAGGTATCAAGCCAGGCGATATCGATGAAGTAATCAGCGGTTGCGTACTCATGGCTGGCATAGGACAAGCACCAGCGCGTCAAGCTGCTCTTGGTGCCGGAATCCCTGATGCTGCAGGAGCAACTACCATTAATAAAATGTGTGGTTCTGGTATGAAATCAGTAATGTTGGGTTGTGATTTAATTAAAGCCGGTTCAGCCGAAGTTGTTCTTGCTGGTGGCATGGAAAGTATGACTAATGCCCCCTACCTCTTAAGCAAAGCCCGTGCAGGTTTTCGTTTGGGTCATGGCGAAATAAAAGACAGTATGTTTCTTGATGGCTTGGAAGATGCCTACGATAAAGGCAAATTAATGGGTGTTTTCGCCGATGCCACCGCAGCAAAATATCATTTTACCCGCGAACAGCAAGATGAATTTGCAACTCAATCCATGACTAAAGCTTTAAAAGCAATGGAAACCGGTGCATTCAAAGATGAAATCGTTCCCGTCACCATTAGTTCACGCAAAGGCGACGTTACGGTAAGTACCGATGAAGGTCCTGATGCTAGTAAATTACCAAAAATCAGTCAATTGAAAGCTGCCTTCGGTGCTAATGGTACGGTAACAGCAGCAAACTCCAGTTCTATTTCTGATGGTGCTGCTAGTTTAATAATCATGACTGCAGAAAACGCGCAAAAACGCGGCCTTAAACCATTAGCTAAAATTGTTGCCTATGCAAGTCATTCACAAGCTCCTGAATGGTTCACTACAGCGCCAGTAGATGCGATTCGTAAGGTAATGGAAAAAGCTTCCTGGAGTCTTAGCGATGTCGATCTGTTTGAGATCAACGAAGCTTTTGCAGTGGTAACAATGGCTGCAATTCATGATCTTGAATTGGATCCTAAAAAAGTAAATATCCACGGTGGTGCCTGCGCATTGGGTCACCCTATCGGTGCTTCAGGTGGTAGAATTTTAGTTACTTTAATTCATGCGTTAAAACATGAAGGAAAAAAACGCGGAATTGCTGCTTTATGCATTGGTGGTGGTGAAGCTACAGCTATGGCGGTGGAGTTGGTTTGATTTCCATCATTGGGTTGTAGGTTGGGCCTTGGCCCAACAAATGATGGTACAATGCCACAATTGTTGGGCCAAGGCCCAACCTACCTTACACGAGAAACTACATGCTACGACAATTTCTAATCTATCTCATACTCAGTATTCTCATCGTTCTATTCGCGAAATACGCGCAGCATTTTATTATTTTGGTCGACACAGTATTTAATTTTATTAATCTGAAATTATCACCCATATTCAATGAAACAAATTTAGGACCTATATCTAGAAAAATGATAGTGCTCATTATTATGCCTTTACTTATTGTTGGCATTCCAGCCTTAATATATCGTCTCATTAAAGGTCGAGAAATGCCGCACTTAATTGCTGCTACCTGGATAGTTTGGACAATAGTTGTATTAAGTGACATTTTAATTCTTTAGGATAAACCATGGCTCAATTAATCAGTCAGATAAATACTAATAGTGAAGAATTCAAAAATAACCACGCTGCAATGCTGGCACTGATTGAAAAACTCCAATCCATTATTAATACGATTAATGAAGGCGGAGGCGAAAAAGCACGAGAACGTCACCACCAACATGGTAAATTACTACCCAGAGAACGCCTACAAGAACTGCTGGATCCAGGGAGTCCTTTTCTTGAACTATCTCAATTAGCAGCTTATGAAGTTTATGATGATGTGGTTCCTGCAGCTGGTATAATTACTGGAATTGGCCGTATTGCTAATACTGAATGCATGATAGTAATCAATGATGCGACTGTTAAAGGCGGCACTTATTATCCACTCACCGTAAAAAAGCACTTGCGCGCGCAAGAAATCGCACAAATAAACCACTTGCCCTGTGTTTATTTAGTCGATTCCGGCGGTGCATTTTTACCCTTGCAAGATGAAGTATTCCCCGATCGCGATCATTTCGGTCGCATCTTTTATAATCAGGCACAGATGTCGTCCATGGATATTCCACAAATAGCAGTGGTTATGGGATCGTGCACCGCTGGTGGCGCTTATGTACCTGCTATGGCCGATGAATCGATCATGGTAAAAAATCAAGCGACCATTTTTCTAGGCGGCCCACCCTTAGTAAAAGCTGCTACTGGTGAAGTAATTAGCGCCGAAGAACTTGGAGGTGCTGATGTACATTGTCGCCAATCAGGAGTGGCTGATTATTATGCGGAAAATGATGCCCATGCCTTACATATAGCACGCAAATGCATCAGTAATTTAAACCGCAAAAAACCAGAACAACTACAGCGTTCTAATAGTATTGAACCGAGCTACTCTCCTGATGAACTAAGCGGCATAGTTCCCACCGATCCCAGAAAACCTTTCGATATCCGTGAAATCATAGCGCGTCTGGTTGATGGTTCCGAGTTTGATGAATTTAAAGCCCTCTTTGGCACAACTTTAGTTTGTGGCTTTGCCAGACTCTATGGTTATCCAGTGGGAATTATTGCCAATAATGGCATACTTTTTAGTGAAAGCGCCCTTAAAGGAACGCACTTTATTGAGTTGTGTTGTCAACGTAAAATTCCTTTAATTTTTCTGCAAAATATTACTGGGTTTATGGTTGGCTCTAAATATGAAGCCTCCGGAATTGCCAAAAACGGCGCTAAAATGGTAACCGCTGTTGCTAATGCTCAAGTACCAAAATTTACGGTCATAGTTGGTGGCAGTTTTGGCGCGGGTAATTACGCCATGTGTGGCAGAGCCTATAATCCACGCTTTATGTGGGCTTGGCCTAATGCTCGAATTTCAGTAATGGGTGGAGAGCAGGCAGCCAATGTGCTAGCACAAGTAAACCGTGAAAAATTAGCAAAACACGGGAAAGACTGGCCCGAAAAAGAAGAGCAAGAATTTAAAGAACAATTGCGTGCCCAATATGAAACACAAGGGAATTCCTATTATGCCAGCGCGCGCTTATGGGATGATGGTGTCATTGCACCACAAGATACGCGTAAAGTTTTAGGCTTAAGTCTTTCAGCAGCATTGAATGCGCCCATTGCGACAACGCATTATGGCGTACTACGTATGTAACCGTATAAAAGGAACAATGTGAGCGACCTACTCTACGAAATTCAGGACCAAATAGCTGTTATTACCTTAAATCGCAGCGAAAAACACAATGCCTTCGATGATAAAATCTTAGCGCAGATGCAAAACTTATTTAATCAAGCAATTGATAATCCCGAAATTCGCGTTATTCTTCTTAAGGCTCATGGCAAACATTTTTCAGCAGGCGCGGATTTGGATTGGATGCAAAGTATGATTGCTTACAATCTCGAACAAAACTTACAAGATGCGATGATTCTTGCAAATCTGATGGCAACAATATACCACTGTCCCAAACCAACCATAGCAGTAGTTCAAGGTTCAGCTTATGGCGGTGGTGCAGGTTTAGTCGCTGCTTGTGATACTGCTATTGCTGCCGATAATGCGCGCTTTTGCTTTTCAGAGGTAAAATTAGGCCTTATTCCTGCTGTTATTAGTCCCTACGTAATCAACGCTATAGGTCAGCGCGCAACAAAAGCTTTATTCATGAGTGCTGAAATTCTTGAGGTAAAACGTGCTTTAGACTTAAATTTAATCCAGCATTGTGTCGCGGAAAAAGACTTATTAGAATTTAGCTTTAAATACGCACAAAGCATAGCCAATAATGCCCCACTATCAGTGCGCGCCGCTAAAAAGCTCGTGAATTATGTTGCCAATCAAACTATCAATGATGAGCTAACCTTATATACTGCAGCCTTAATTGCAGAACAGCGCATTGGCGCAGAAGCACAAAAAGGTTTAAAAGCTTTTTTAAATAAAAAAACACCCAATTGGAATTAAGCTATGTTTACTACTATTTTAATAGCAAATCGCGGTGAAATCGCCTGCCGCATCATAAAAACCGCGCGCGCCATGGGGATAAAAACTATCGCTATCTATTCCACTGCCGATCAAGATGCCCTGCATGTGCGATTAGCTGACAGTGCATATTTAGTAGGTGATGCGCCAGCAAAAGATTCATACCTTAATATTCCGGCTATTATTAAAATTGCAGAATTAGCTGGCGCTCAAGCAATTCATCCAGGCTATGGATTTTTATCTGAAAATCCTAAATTTGCCCAAGCGTGTGCACAAGCGGGTATTGTTTTTATAGGGCCAACCATAGATGCCTTAGAAGCAATGGCTTCCAAACAAGTAGCCAAACAATTATTAGAAAAAACTTCTGTTCCTTTAACTCCTGGTTACCATGGTAAAGAACAATCAGAAAAACATTTACTCGAACAAGCACAAAAAATTGGTTTCCCGGTCTTAATAAAAGCTGCCAACGGTGGTGGTGGCAAAGGGATGCGCGCAGTTTTAAAAGCGGCTGATTTTGCCGAAGCCTTAGCCGGTGCAAAACGAGAAGCTATGGCAAGTTTTGCAGACGACATTATGATCATTGAAAAATTACTCATTAATCCACGTCATATTGAAATGCAAATTATGGCTGATAATTTTGGTAGTGTGGTGCATTTATTCGAAAGAGATTGTTCCATTCAACGCCGCCACCAAAAAATTATTGAGGAAGCACCCGCCCCTAATTTATCCGCCGAAGTTAGAGAAAAGCTTGCTAAAGCTGCCTGTGAAGTTGCTCGTTCCATAGACTATCGAGGAGCAGGAACCGTTGAATTTTTACTCGATGAAAAAGAACAATTTTATTTCATGGAAATGAATACACGCTTGCAAGTAGAGCACCCCGTTACTGAACAAATTACCGGACTGGATCTGGTTGCCTGGCAATTAAAAATTGCCGCAGGCGAACCACTTCCACTAGCACAAGCAGCAATAAAAGCACAGGGCCATGCTATTGAATGCCGTATTTATGCCGAGGATCCGTATAATAATTTTATACCATCTATTGGCCAAATTACTTTTCTCAAACAACCAAAGGACGAAGGCTTACGCATTGATACAGGCATAAGCATACATTCAGAAATCAGTAGATATTACGATCCAATGATCGCTAAATTAATAAGCTTTGGTCAAACCCGAGAAGAAGCCGTACACAGAATGCAACAAGCACTTACGCATTATTACATTGCTGGAGTTACAACTAATATTCCCTTTCTCCAAGCAATTTGTAATCATCCTAAATTTATGCAAGCACAATTAAGTACTGATTTTCTCGAGAAAGAACAAATTCCCTTAACAAAAATTAATTCAGAATTAGCCTTGAATCTGGTAGTAGCTTTTGATTATCTGCAGATTATTAATTCAACTACCGACCCCTTATTGCAAGATACTTTTGCCTGGCCCAACAATAAATGGTCATGGACTTATCTTATTGAAGGCGAGCAGGTCACAACACAAGTACATCCTATCGATAAACATCGATTCACCTTAGGTACGAATCAAACACCAATCAATTGCCATTTAGACGAAGAAAACTTAAGCGTTGATACCCATAAAGAACACTACCAAACAGTAGTTTATAATACACCCGCTCGTTTAGCATTATTTACCGAACAAGGTAATACAGTCACTGAACGTTTTAGCTGGGATAAAATTGGTGTAGAATCTACAAAAAATACCGGCAAGCTAACTGCACCTATGCCTGCAACAGTTGTCGCAATTTTGAAGAATATCGGTGATAAGGTTACAGCTGGCGAAGGCTTAATTGTGTTAGAGGCCATGAAAATGGAGCACACCATTAATGCTCCCACTGATGGCATACTCAGTGAAATTTATTACACAGTTGGTTCACAAGTAAGTGAAGGAGCCAAACTATTAGCACTAGGTGAACCGGGGAAATAAAGCAAATGAAAACGGATTTTCCACAACAAGTACGCTTAATAGAAGTTGGACCAAGAGATGGTTTGCAAAATGAACCTGCTTTTGTCGACAGCGCACATAAAATTGAACTCATTAATTTATTAAGCCAAAGTGGATTAAAAAACATAGAAGTAACTTCTTTTGTTTCGCCCAAATCCATTCCTCAATTAGCAGATAATGAATTTATCTTTGCCCATCTACCTAAAAACAAAGACGTGCATTATTCTGCCTTAGTACCCAACGAACGCGGCATGCGTCAAGCTTTAAAAGTGCATGCTAAAGAAATCGCAGTCTTTACTGCTGCCAGTGAATTATTCAACCAACATAATATTAATTGTTCTATTGATGAAAGTCTTGTTCGTATAGCAGCAGTGATGGATTTAGCTAAAGAACATAACATCAAGGTACGCGCTTATGTTTCTTGTGCTTTAGGCTGCCCTTATCAAGGAACAATTCAACCAGAACAAGTCGCAGAAGTAAGTAAAAAGTTACTTGATTTAGGAGTGGATGAATTATCTTTAGGCGATACCATAGGTGTTGGTACGCCCAGACAAACACAATTATTACTTGATTGCATCCTTAAATTTTTACCGCTGGATCAACTCGCCCTGCATTTTCACGACACGTACGGTCAAGCCATTGCTAATATTTATGCTGCCTTATCTTATGGCGTGCATCGTTTCGATAGTTCGGTTGCAGGACTTGGTGGTTGTCCTTATGCACGAGGCGCTAGTGGTAATGTTGCGACCGAAGACGTGCTGTATTTAATGCACGGTTTAGGAATCAATACCGATATAGATATTTATAAAATAGTGGCCGCTGGCGATATGATTTGCAAAATTTTAGGTCGAAAGAATCAATCAAAAGTTGCAAACGCTTTACTGGCCAATCCAAGTAATACGCCAGGAGAAAAATAGTTATGACCCAAGCAATGTGGCAACCCAAAAATCCAAGCGCAACCGCCATGTGGCGTTTTATGCAATTTGCTGCAGAAAAACACCATGAAAAGTTCACCAACTATTCTGAATTACATCAATGGTCAGTAGCAAATCCGGCAGCTTTTTGGTCCAGTTTATGCGATTTTTTTTCGATAACATTTGATACTCCGGCACAACAAATTCTCAATGACTATAAAGAACTGCACGATGCCCGCTGGTTTTTCGGGGCAAAATTAAACTACGCCGAAAAATTACTGCAACGTAAAGATGAGCATCCGGCTTTAATTTGCATCAATGAAAACAATGACCGACAGGTAATTACATACAAAGAACTCTACTCTCAAGTTGCCCAATGTGCTGCGGGCTTGAAAAAAGCTGGGGTGCAAATTGGTGACAGCGTTGTTGGTGTACTACCGAATACTCAATACGCAATCATAGCGGCTTTGGCAACTATTTCGCTGGGTGCAATTTGGTCATCCTGCTCATCAGACTTTGGGGCTCAAGCGATAATTGATCGCTTCGGGCAAATCAATCCCAAAGTATTATTTATTTGCGAAGGACATCAATATCAAGGAAAATTCCACAGCGCTCAGGATAAATTACACGAATTGATGGCAGGCTTGCCCTCAGTACAAGAATTTGTAGTCTGCCCAAAAAACTGGGACAGCTTTCTCCAGCCAGCAACTGAATGCAGCTTCGCATCCGTACCCTTTGATCACCCAATTTATATTTTATTTTCTTCAGGAACTACCGGCAAACCAAAATGCATAGTGCACAGCGCCGGCGGCACTTTGATACAACACATAAAAGAATTAGGTTTGCATTCTGATTTAAACGACAAGGATATTTTATGTTTTTACACCACTTGTGGCTGGATGATGTGGAATTGGAGTGTATCGGTTCTTGCACTTGGAACCACGATGATTTTATACGAAGGATCGCCAACCTACCCACAAACTAACAGCTTATTTAACATACTAGAACAAGAAAAAGTAAGCGTATTTGGTACCAGTGCCAAATACATTTCCGCAATTGATAAAGCCGGCATAAAACCGAAAGATGAATTTAAATTAGCTTCTTTACGCTGCATTCTTTCAACTGGTTCACCACTGCTGCCTAAAAATTTCGATTATGTGTACACTAATATTAAACAAGACTTACAGCTAAGCTCTATTTCGGGTGGTACCGATATCGTTTCCTGTTTCGCCTTAGGCAATCCGATATTGCCTGTCTATAAAGGTGAATTGCAATGCGCAGGCTTGGGTATGGCAGTTACTATCTATAACGAACAAGGTCAGACAGTGCAACAAGAGCGCGGCGAGTTAGTGTGTACTAAACCCTTCCCATCTATGCCTATTGGTTTTTGGCATGATGAAGATAAAAAGGCCTATAAAAAAGCCTATTTCAGTCGTTTTCCCGGTGTCTGGGCTCAAGGAGATTTTGCAGAATATACCCAACACGCTGGTTTTATTATTTACGGTAGATCAGACGCAGTCTTAAATCCGGGAGGAGTTCGTATAGGCACTGCTGAAATTTATAAATTAGTTGAGCAAGTAGAAGAAGTCGTTGACAGCATAGTCATCGGTCAAGACTGGCAAGATGATGTTCGCGTTGTATTGTTTGTACAATTGCGTTCCGGCTTGGAATTGTCTGAAGAATTACAAGAAAAAATTCGACTCATCATTCGTAAGAATGCTTCACCAAGGCATGTTCCTGCTAAAATTCTGCAAGTGGGTGATATTCCTAAAACTATGAGTGGTAAAATCGTGGAAGTTGCAGTAAAGCAAATAGTTCAAGGACAGGAAATACCCAATCTGCAATCTTTGATTAATCCAAAGGCTTTGGATTACTTTAGAAACAGACCTGAATTATCCTCAAACTAAACCCACAGCCCATCTTTGCGAGTACACTCGCAAGGACGGGCCGCACGCTCATAAAGATGAGACTCTACTTACTTGTAATCCTCTTCTAAATCCATGTATAATCTCATCCAGCGTTGATTTGAAACTCAGCTTGCGGACGCTCAAAAAGGTACTTTTTGAAAATACGGCTAAAGCGGCATTTACTGTTCCCTGCCCTACCGCAAGCCTTTATTTGGTAGATAAATGATTGAATTATGCGGTGTAACAAAATCCTTTTCCGGTAAAAAAGTCCTCGACGACATTAATTTATTCATCCAGGAAGGCGAAATTTTTGGCATTATTGGCAAAAGTGGTGCTGGCAAGTCTACTTTATTACGGTGCATTAACTTACTCGAACGCCCAGATGCCGGTGAGGTACTAGTTGATAATCAATTTTTAACTAAATTAAAAGCCAAAGATTTATCGCTCATTCGTCATAAAATCGCCATGATTTTCCAACATTTTAATTTACTCTATTCAAAAACAGTCTACGACAATATTGCTCTTCCCATGCGTATTCAAGGAATAAGTGAAGAGGAAATTAAAACTAAGATACAAGAGCTTTTGCAAGTAGTTGAGTTACAGGATAAAAAATTGGCTTATCCTTCGGAATTAAGTGGCGGTCAAAAACAAAGAGTCGCGATTGCCAGAGCACTTAGTTGCGCTCCCAAAGTCTTACTTTGTGATGAAGCAACTTCAGCACTGGATCCAGAAACAACTGACTCTATTTTAAATTTACTGAAAAAAATTAATGGCTTATACGGTATTACCATAGTTCTTATCACTCATGAAATGGATGTCATCAAACGCATCTGCAAACGTCTGGCAGTAATGGATGCTGGTCGTATTGTGGAAACAGTTGCTTTAGCGGACGTATTCACCAAACCAGAAGGTATTGCCCGCAGCATGTTGTATGCTCAATTAAGCCCGCAATTACCCAGTTGCCTGACTAATAAGCTCGCGTCCTACGTTACCGAAAAACCCTTGCTACGGCTGTTTTTCAAAGGCGAAGAAGCTTCAGTGCCATTTATTAGCCAAACCAGCCGTGAATTTAAAATGGATATTAATATTCTACTGGCTAACATAGACAGCTTTGATACCACAACCTGTGGTGTCTTGGTGGTAGAATTAACAGCACATCCCATGCTACTCGAAGAATTTATTCAGCGCTGCGAGCAACATGGTTTAACAGTGGAGATTTTAGGCTATGTCCTTCCTGATGACTTATAATTTATTGGTAGCAACTGCTGAAACACTGTATATGGTAGCCTTAAGTACTCTATTTGCTGTACTCTTGGGTTGGCCTCTGGGCACCTTGTTATACTCTTCAAAATACATTAAACCAGCTCCCAAATTATACCGATTTTTGTCATCGCTGATTAATATTACCCGCTCGATTCCCTTTATTATTTTATTGGTAGCGATTATTCCTTTTACGCGTTTACTGGTAGGTACTTCTATCGGTATGAATGCCGCAATAGTTCCTTTGAGTCTTGGCGCAACACCTTTTTTTGCACGTTTAGTAGCAAATGTATATCAGGAATTAGCACCAGGCTTAATTGAAACTGGTTATTCTTTAGGAGCGAGTACCAAACAAATTATCCATCATATTTTATTACCTGAAGCAAGACCGGCATTAATCCAAGCAATCACGTTAACTGCTATAACATTAATCAATTATTCCGCTATGGCAGGCACCGTAGGAGCTGGTGGCCTAGGGACATTAGCAATTAATTACGGCTACCAACGCTTTGATGCAACGATAATGTTAGCTACGGTTTTAATATTAATTGTTTTGGTACAACTCATACAAATGTGCGGTGATAGATTAGCGAAATATTACGTACATCATTAACGTTCCGTGGCTTGTCTGCGGAATCCATAGCCCCCGTGGACAAGCCTCGGGGCGTAGGATTTGATTAAATTTGGAGTAATTTATGCGTCGTTTAATTTACATTTTATTAGCAATTAGCTTAATAAGCTGCAATAAGCCATCAGAAAATACCCTGGTTGTAGGCACTATTGCAGGTCCAGAAACAGAACTTGTTGAGACTGCCAAGCAAGTGGCCCACGACAAATACAATCTAAATATCAAAATCGTGGCTTTTAACGATTACAATTTACCTAATGAGGCGCTGCAAGATGGTAGTTTGGACGCCAACGTCTACCAACATCTACCCTATTTAAAAGCAGCCATCAAAGCCCATCATTATAAAATTCAGGCCGTAGGACGAACTTTTGTTTATCCCATGGGTATTTACTCTAAAAAAATAAAAAACTTAAAAGAATTACCCGAAAAGGCCATCATTGCCCTACCCAATGATCCCAGCAATGAAATGCGCGCACTTTTGTTATTGCAAAAAGCAGGATTAATAACGCTAAAAAACAATAACCTGGCTGGATTGCAGGATATAAGCGACAATCCCAAACAGCTTCAATTTAAGGAAATGGATGCAGCACAACTACCAAGGATACTACCTGATGTAGATGCAGCGTTAATCAATACCAATTTTGCCCTACCGGCAGGATTACACCCAAGTCATGATGCCTTGTTTACTGAGGATAAAGATTCCTTGTATGCTAATATTATTGTAATTCGCAAAGACACCAATAAAAAAGAGCAAATTGACCTATTTATCAAGGCGCTAAATTCAGATGAAGTGAAAGATAAGGCTCAGAATTTATTTGGCGATGCAGCTATTCCTGCTTGGTAAATACTTAGCTTGAGCTTTGGTCTATCAGCATAAAGCCGTCTTTGCGCTCGCAAAGACGGCAATTTTTCCTTGAGTATGTGCCATTAGACCAAGCCCCAAACCATCTAATCTTAATTATTTCTTAATAAAATCCTGCTATACTAATATTAAATTACTATGAAGGGTGTTTTATCAATGAATATGCCTATAAAAAATGCCGCGCAACAAGTTTCCTCTGTAGTAAAAACCGGAGTAAAAGGTACTGGATATACCGTTGGAGGAACCATAGCTAAAGTACTTGAAACTGCCGCCCATATAGCTTCCAACCCATTTACTGCGGTGAAAGATATGGTCGTAGACGAAAATGCCTACATCAAAATAGTGAATGCAAATGCAGTTCTTAAAGAAACCTTAGATTCTTATCAATACGATATGGGCTTAAAACCTAATGGGATTTTTAATGCTGAAGCTAAGGGTGTCTTTATAGTTCATGATAAACAAAAACCAAAAACATCCGCTTTCTTTAATAATGTTACTGATGATAATGGAGCAACTATCGAAGCTAAGTTGCAAGCTAAAATACCAGCACCGCTAACAGCAACAGCAACTGCCCCAGAAAGAACCGCTCACGCAGCGTCTACAGCCGCTGCTACAGCCGCTGCAGCATTACGAGCTGAATTGGATAAAGTATTAGAACCAACAGCAGCATATGAAACTGCAAAAAATAATTATACATTGCTCATCGATCAATTTGAATCAGCTTGTGCCAAAATGCCTCTTGGGGGTTCCGCACAAGGTATGGCTTTTGCGGTACAAGCACAAATTCTTTCAGCAAGAAAAGCAATTGAAGAGCAACAAAATGCAGAATTAGAAAGATTAATGACGCAATTTGATGGACCTTTAAAAGATTCTAAAAAACCCGAATTAGGACGCACACCACCACCAAGTCCCAATCCTTTTAGAGTGCAAATTACAGCAGCGCTAGGAACAACCGATACCGAAGCAGTAAAAAAACAGATGGTAGCTAATCTTCAAGCTTCACATCAAAAACAACTTGACGAATTTGATAAACCCACACAAGCTGCGCAAACAAAGCTTTTTGACGCCGTTAATAAACAAGCGAAGCGCGATGCCTTTTTGAACATTATATATGCTCAAAACGATAAAGAGATGCGCGAACAAATGCAAAAAGCACAACAACCACTGCATAAAGGTACTATCAACATTACCTTGGGCGCAAACAATAAAAGAAAGTTTGATATATCTAGAGTTCAGATAGAAAAACTTGAATTTATTAAGTCTTTAACCGGTAAAAAAATACTACAAACTGAACCAGGAAAGTTTCAATTAACACATAATCGAAGAATATTCGATAATATGTATTACGCGAATCAAAAGAAACCCGTAGTTACCGATATGATGGTCATTGCAGGTGCTGTAAAACCGTAAATTATCCCAAGCCCGCCTCTTTGGAAATGAAAAGAGCCAGAGAAGCTTATGAGGCATGTATTAAAGCGGGTTATGCTAAAGAAGATGTTTATATTAAATTATCCAATGGCACAATATTTACTGCCGATCCGAAATATACAGGCAAGAAAAACGTCAAACCTCTGGAAGAATTATTCCAAGGCAGTGACAGCGCTACTTTATCTGCTTTATATACTAAAGAAGCAGAAATTGCTGAAGAAGAGAAAAAAGCTCCAAAATTTGATGACAAAGGTACAATTCCTATGAAAGATCGTTTGGCAGCTCAAACACAAGCAGAAGCGCTTCTTCAAAAAGAAAGGGCCACCATTAAGGATGAATCTGCTAAATTGGCTGAATTGGAAGGCAAATATCCGGAGCCTAAACCATCAGCATGACGTGCGGACAAGGTACAGGTGCTCAAAAAATTCCACTACATTTACAGATATAAATCTGTTATTTTATTCTTGTTCCAGAAAAGGATATTTTTAGCTAGGGAGATGGCTATGAGCACGGATCAATTTGAAGAATTTGAAGCTGAGAGTGAGGATTGTACTGCAATTGAAAAAGTAGTTCCTGAACCCAGCCCTTCAACTAAATTAGAGCGTAGAAGAAAAATCGAAGATTTATTCGAAGAGAAACGCTTGAAAACAGAACTTGAAGAGTTTGGTTAATACTTAATTTAATACTTCTTAATACTTCCTTCTCCCCTCGGGGGAGCACTAGAGTCCGTCATCCCAAGTGCAACGAGGGATGACGGGCCTAATGGCGCTTAAGTCGTCTTTGCGAGCGCAGCGAAGCAATCCAGTGGCCTTGGATGCACAGGTAAGGTTACTGGATTGCTTCGCTGCGCTCGCAAAGACGTAGATTTTTCCTTAAGTAAGTGCCATTGGGATGACGGGCCAGTGCCCCAAGGGGAGAAGGGAGTATTAGATACTTAGAATAAAATTCTTTAGTTAAAAATACATATCAAAACGTATCGTTTTCCCTTCAATACTTGCATCAGCAGGCACTAAGGCTTTTGCCTTTTGTGGCCATTTAACCACTACTTTTTGACGCACACAAGATCGTGCACACGTAATTAATTCCAAGGCATCTGCATCAGGACCAATAAGCTGTTGCAGTATTTGCAAATCCTTTTTTACTAATGCTGATTTTTGTCTTTGCGGGTGCATGGGATCAATTAAAATGATGTCTGGGAAATCTTCTGGTTTTAAAGCAACTAAATAATCCAAGGCATCGGTTTCAATTAGAGATAAGTTCATAACCAATTTATCTTCATCAGTTCTACGCATTAAAGCATCACGTAAAAGAGCGGCTAAGATTGGATTACGCTCTAACATTATGACCCTGGCGCCAAAACTTGCCAAAATTGCCGCGTCTCTACCCCAACCCGCAGTTGCATCTATTATAGTTAGACCCGCTTGAGGTTTGCATGCGCGGACTAGACCCTGCTTTTTTCCTTCAAGTTTGCGTTTATACCAAGTTGCGGCATGAAAATCAGCAGCTAATAAAGACATTTGCGGTATTTTTAAGGACAAACTATTGGCACTAAGAAAAAGACAGGCCGCAGCATCTTTATCTAATTCCAAGTGCAATTGATCAGCTAAAGCTTGTGCTGTAGTTTTTAAAGCGCTTGTTTCATAACCTACTGCTTTAATCATCCTTTATTTATCCCAATTTACTTTATTAATGTAGCAACAAAATCTGCTAATGAATTATAAACCGGAACTTCTGGATAAGCTGTCAACTCTGATTGATTGGTCATGTTCGACACGATCATAATCGGACTAGCTCCAACAGCACGGGCTACTTTAATATCCGAAATTCTGTCACCGACAAAATAAACTCCAGTTAATGAGCATTGAAAACGTTCTGCTATACGTAATAACATGCCTGGTTGTGGTTTACGGCAGGAACAATGTTCTTCTGGTAAATGAATGCACGATTCGATAACTGCAATAGCGCCGCCTGCAGCTTCAACGGTTTGTACTAATTTTTCATGAATAGCAGCAAGAGTTTGTTCTGAATACAATTTTCTTGAAACACCTGATTGATTGGTTGCTACAGCAATTGTATAACCGGCAGCTGTTAGATCAACAATGGCCTGAATACTTCCGGGAATAAAAATAAATTCATCTACACTCTTAATGTAATTATAAGAGTCTTGATTAATCACTCCATCCCTATCCAAAATAATTAATTGAGTCATATCAAAACCACTCATAACAATGAAATATCAGCAACTCCCTGTAACATTTCTTGCAGCTGCGAAAGCAATAGTAAGCGATTATTTTTTACTGCCTTATCATCAACCATAACCATAACATTATCAAAATAGTCATCAACTGGCTTTTTTAAGCTCGCTAATTGTTGCAATAAAGTAGCATAATCTGCTGCTGCATATAAAGGTTCAATAATTTTTTTAAGATTGCTCAGTTTTTCAAATAAAGTACGTTCAGCACCCGCTTCTAATAAATCCTCATTAATACAAGCAGAGCTATCAATTGATCCTGCCTGGTTTAAAATATTAGAAACACGTTTGCATGCAGCCGATAAAGATTCTGATTCCGGTAATTCTACAAATAGTTTTAAAGCCTGAATGCGATTATCAAAATCAAATAAATTATCATCTTGGCGTGCACGAACTGCCTGAACCAAATGTGCCGGCAGCCCTTGATTTTGATAATAAGATTGTAAACGTTCTAAAACAAAGGGTTTTAATTCTGCAATTGCTTCTGGATTAGCCGTTAACTGGGATCCATAATGTTTCAGAGCTTCGTTAATTAAAGTACTCAAATACAGTGGTGCAGGATTTGCCAGCAACATACGCGCAACCGCTAAGGCATGACGACGCAATTTAAATGGATCTTTAACTCCAGAAGGTTTTTGACCAATTGCAAAAATACCGACTAAAGTATCCAGACGATCTGCCAAGGATAATGCCGTTCCTAAATCTGATTCAGGAAGCTTATCCGCAGCAAAACGCGGCATGTAATGTTCATTCAAAGCCTGAGCCACAGCAGCATCTTCACCGTCGTGTAATGCATAATAATAACCCATCAAACCTTGTAATTCAGGAAACTCCCCTACCATTCCGGTCAACAAATCGCATTTGCTTAATTCAGCCGCGCGCTCTGCTTTTGTACTAGAGAGATTCATAGCTTGCGATAAATAAGTCATCATAGCCTGCATCCGCAGTGTTTTATCACGTACGCTGCCTAATTTGATCTGAAATACTACTTGCTCTGTTGCTGAAATATTCTTACTTAAAGCCTGTTTTTTATCTTGTTTAAAAAAGAACGCGGCATCGCTCAAACGTGCGCGCATTACCTTTTCATTTCCGGCAACCACCTGTGGTGGATTAGTGCTCACAATATTACTGATAGTAATAAAATGGGGTAATAAATTTCCCTGCTTATCTTTTAAAGCAAAACATTTTTGATGTGCTTGCATGGAGGCAATTAATGCTTCAGCAGGTACTTCTAAAAATTCAGGTTCGAAATTAGCGATTAAAGCAACTGGCCATTCAACTATAGAAGTTACTTCATCTAATAATTCTTCAGGCATAACAGCCTCGGCCTGATGTTGTGCAGCTAGTTGTTCGATTTGTTGTTTAATCAATGCACGTCTTTTAGCAAAATCTGCCAGCACAAAAACCTGCTGCATAATGGCTTCATATTCTTTAGCGGAATTAATCTGCACGGCTTGTGGATGATGAAAACGATGTCCATAACTGTAATTACCTGTTCTCGCTTCCAAAATTTCTGTATGAATCACTTCATCGCCAAAAATCAGTACTGCCCAATGTACGGGTCGAGCAAATTCAGCATCTCCCGAACCCCAACGCATTGGTTTTGCTATGGGCAAGGAATTTAGGCTTTGCTTTATTAATCCAGGCAATAAATCTTTCGTCTTAACGCCGGCAGTTTGCGTTTCGCAAACTATCCAATCACCTTTGTCCGTTGCAATAGTTGTGAGTTTATCCAACTCCACACCACAGGATTTCGCAAAACCTAATAAAGCTTGCGTGGGTTTATTATCCTTATCATAAGCAGCTATTAAAGCAGGTCCTTTACGTATATTGGTTTGACTTTTTTGCTCTGCTTGCACATCATAAATTACTAAAGCAATACGTCTGGGTGATGCAAATCGTTGTACCTTACCAAAACTTAATTGGGCTTTAGTCAATGCAGCCGTCATTAGATTGGCTAATTCATCTGCTAAAGTCCAAACTGCTGCTGAAGGAAGCTCTTCGCAACCTAATTCAAAAATAAAATCATGCACCATCACGCACCTTTTGCATAGGAAAACCCAAAGCTTCACGCGCTTGATAATAGGCTTGTGCCACTGCTCGTGATAAATTCCGTACTCTTAAAATAAAACGTTGTCGTTCTGTAACTGAAATAGCCTTACGCGCATCTAATAAATTAAAACAATGCGAGGCCTTAATAACCATTTCATAGGCAGGCAAGGGTAATTGTAAGTCTATTAATCTTTGTGATTCTTGTTCATAATAATCAAACTGCCGAAATAATTGGCTAATATCTGCATGTTCAAAATTATAGGTAGACATTTCCACCTCATTTTGATGAAAGACATCACCGTAGGTAAGAATACCATTTGCAGTTTTTGTCCAGGGCAAATCAAATATATTGTCCACACCCAAGATGTATAAGGCCAAACGTTCTAAGCCATAAGTTAATTCACCAGTAACGGGTTTACATACTAAACCACCTACTTGTTGAAAATAAGTAAATTGCGATATTTCCATACCGTTTTGCCATACTTCCCAGCCCAAACCCCAGGCTCCTAAAGTAGGCGATTCCCAATTATCTTCAACAAAACGAATATCGTCTGCTAAAGGATCCACGCCTAACGCGCGTAAGGAATCTAAATATTTATTTTGTATATCCAAAGGTGATGGTTTTAATATCACTTGGAATTGATAGTAATGCTGCACGCGATTAGGATTTTCACCATAACGGCCATCTGTTGGCCTACGAGAAGGTTGTACATATGCTGCCATCCACGGTTCAGGACCAATGGCGCGCAAAAAAGTAGCCGGATGAAAAGTACCAGCACCAACTTCCATATCTAATGGTTGCAAAATAGCACAGCCTTGAGCGGCCCAAAAGTGTTGCAGGCATAAGATTATGTCTTGGAAGGTGCTTGGTTTATTCATGAAAATCTCTAAAAAATACAATCTTGTTGCGCGAAAATATCCGTCTTTACGAGCGTACTGCCCGTCTTTGCTACGCTCGCAAAAACGGGCAGTATACTCGCAACAACAGTAAGACTACAACACAACCATTAATTACCAGCAGCTTTCTTAATCATCTCTTGTAATGACTCTTCACTAGCTGCGCCTGGTACAAAGGATGGCTCTGTTCCAGCTTTGAAAACACCATTAGGAGTAGCAGCAACTATAAACGCTGGAGTTCCCATTAAGTGTAATTTTTCTGCCAATTTACGATTAGCATCAAGAATGTCACTAACCTCTTTAGAATTCATATCAGTTGCCAATTTTTTCATATCCAAACCAATAGATTTGGCAGTGTCCATGACTACTTGATCGTCCAAACGCTTATCAACTTTCATTAAAGCATCATGCATTTGACTGTACTTACCTTGCATGCCAGCTGCTATAGCAACTTTTGATGCAACTTCTGAACTCTTACCAAAAATTGGGAATTCTTTATAAACTACGCGTAAGCCACTGTCTTTTTTAACTAAAGCATCAATAGTTGGTGCCATTTTTTTACAGTGAATGCATTGATAATCAAAGAATTCTACTACTGTGACATTACCTTTAGGATTGCCAATAGTAGTTAATTTACCATCAAATAAATTAGCAGCATTTTCTAAAATTGCCGCTTGAGCCTGTTGTTGCATGTTTTGTTGTTGCTTTTGTTGCAAGGCTTGAGAAGCTTCCAATAGCACTTCAGGATTAGCAACTAGATAATCATGTACTAATTTCTGAATTTCTTGCTTTTGGGCATCAGTCATAGCAGGTGCTGCTGGTGTTGCTTGCGCATTATCTGCCATCAAAGAATTAGATACTAATGTAGTAGCCATAGCTGAGGCCATTAAAAAATGTGTAAGTTTCACAAAACTCCCCTTGTTAAATGATAATAAAATCCGACTCCCGAACCCTAGCATCAGCTCGGGAAAAATTCAAGTAAGAACAGCATCCATAGCTCTGTATTCGGTTTAATTTTTCAATAATTCACCATCTACTTTTAAATTTGCATAAGCTAAGACCAACCACTTTACACCGACATCAGCAAATTGAACCTGTACACGGGTATGCGCTCCACTACCCTCAACCGCAAGTATCACCCCAGATCCAAAAATAGCATGTTCCACGTTTTGCCCCAAAGGTATTAAACTATGTTGCACTGATGCAGATTTGGTTCTCATAACCGGCGCTTGATAACGTGCCTTGACGCGAACCATGTCCAATAAATGTTCTGGCAGTTCGCGTAAAAAGCGAGAAGGTTGATGGTACTCTTCACGGCCGTATAAACGTCGTACCTCTGCATAAGAAAGTACCAATTTTTTCATGGCACGCGTCATGCCCACATAACACAAACGACGCTCTTCTTCCAATCGGCCAGGCTCTTCTAATGATTGTCTGCCGGGAAAAACCCCCTCCTCCATTCCCACTAGAAATACTAAGGGAAACTCTAGTCCTTTGGCAGCATGCAAGGTCATTAAATGCACGTAGCGTTCGTGGCGTTCAGCTTGCATTTCACCCGCTTCCAAAGATGCATGCGCAAGAAAGGCATTTACCAGTGGCAATTCGTTTTCTTCATCCTGTTCATAACGAAATTGCTTACCGGCATTCACTAATTCTTGTAAGTTATCTAATCTGGACTCAGATTTATCACCTTTTATTTTACCAAAGTGATCGAACAAACCACTTGCATGGATCACTTTATTGATTTGTTCATCCAAATCTACATCAATGATATCCTGCTGCAAATGTTCAATTAACTCGATAAAATGTGCTAAAGCCGAGCCTGCCCTTTGCGCCATCGCACCCGATTGCAATAAAGTTTTGGCAGCCACCCACAAAGAACAGCCATCAGACTTGGCTTGCGCACGCAGTTCGTCCAAAGTTTTCTCACCAATACCACGTGTAGGAAAATTCACAACGCGATCAAATGCAGTATCATCATCGGTATTAATCAACAAGCGCAAATATGCCAAAGCATCTTTAACCTCAGCTCTATCAAAAAAGCGTACGCCGCCATAAATTCTATAAGCAATGCCGCTACGAAGTAAGGCTTCCTCAATCACACGTGATTGAGCGTTGGAGCGATACAAAACTGCAATTTCATTCGCATTGGTACCTTGATTAAGTTCCAGTTGAATACGTTCTACAACAAAACGTGCTTCATCTAATTCATTAAAGGCACAATAGACAAAAATTTTCTCACCCAAGGCTCCGGCAGTCCATAAATCTTTACCCATACGCGAATTATTATTGGTAATTAATGCATTTGCCGCCTCAAGAATAGTTCCTGTGGAACGGTAATTTTGTTCTAGGCGAATTATTTGCGCGCCATTAAAATCACGTGAAAATTGACGAATATTTTCAACTTTGGCACCACGCCAACCATAAATAGACTGATCATCATCGCCAACTGCCATGACTGCAGCATGTTCCCCGGCTAATAATTTAATCCAGGCATACTGAATGGTGTTAGTGTCTTGAAACTCATCAACTAAAATCACTTGAAACCGTTGTTGGTAATGCGCCAGAATCTCTGGATTATTGCGTAGTAATTCCAAAGTTCTAAGCAGTAATTCGGCAAAATCAATCACTCCTGCCGTCTGACATGCTTGTTCGTAGGCTTTATAGATACCCACCAAGGTTTTCGTAGGTCCATAACTTAAAACATTAATGTGCTGAGGGCGTAAACCTTCATCTTTATTACTATTGATGAACGATTGTGCTTGCTTTACTGGCCATTGTTCGGGGTCAAGATTTAAGGAAGCCAAAACTCTTTTAATTACCCGCGCCTGATCTTCAGAGTCTAAAATATGAAATTGTTCTGGAAGGTTTGCTTCTTTAAAATGCCGGCGTAATAATCTATGACACAACCCATGAAAAGTCCCAACCCACAGACCTAAAATAGAAGAGGACAACATTGAACTCAGTCGTTCTTTCATTTCACCTGCGGCTTTATTGGTGAATGTCACTGCTAACAAGGATTGGGGAGCATAATGCTGTTCTTCGATTAACCAAGCCATACGACTTACCAATACCCGGGTTTTTCCACTACCGGCTCCAGCTAAAATTAGCATATTACCAACGGGCGATGTTACCGCCTCTAATTGTTTTTCATTCAATCCTTTAAGCAAGTGTGCGTGAGTCATAATAATCCAAGGTAAAACAAAAACAGCATTATCTTCAATTTGCGGTAGAAAGACAAATGTTGAAACTGAATGAACCCCTCATCCCCAACCCTTCTCCCCTCTGCCATTAAATTAAGACTTTACGCCATCCTGAACGCAGTGAAGGATCTACTGAAACTGGCACAGTGCCACTTTCGGAGATCCCTCGTTGCACTCGGGATGACGGGCTCTAGTGCTTAACTTAATGGCAGTAACCCTTCTCCCCTTCGCCATTAAGTTAAGACTTTACGTCATCCTGAACGCAGTGAAGGATCTACTGAAACTGGCACAGTGCCACTTTCGGAGATCTCTCGTTGCATTCGGGATGACGGGCTCTAGTGCTTAACTTAATGGCAGTAACCCTTCTCCCCTCTGCCATTAAATTAAGAATTTACGTCATCCTGAACGCAGTGAAGGATCTCCTGAAACTGGCACAGTACCACTTTCGGAGATCCCTCGTTGCATTCGGGATGACAGGCTCTAGTGCTTAACTTAATGGCAGTAACCCTTCTCCCCTCGGGGGAGAAGGGATGAGGGGTTTTTACCATCCATAGCACCACATTGCCCAAACAATTAATTCAGGTTAGTATACGCAAAAGCACTCCTCAAAGGACTACCATGCATAATTTATATCCAGCTATAAAGCCTTATGCCCAACATGAACTCAAAGTAAGCGAACCACACGTTCTTTATTTAGAAGAAACAGGTAATCCTGATGGAATTCCAGTTATAATTATACATCCTGGTCCAGGTGCAGAATCCGATCCCTACTTCCGTAGATTTTTCGATCCACAACAGTATCGAATTATTCAATTTGATCAACGCGGCTGTGGCAAATCAACGCCACATCTGGCTATCACTAACAATACCACCAATGATCTATTAGATGACATAGACTCAATTCGCGATTTTCTTGGCTTATCTGAATTTGTACTCTATGGTGGCGGCTGGGGTTCATTACTTGCTTTACTCTATGCCGAAAAATTTCCGCAACAAGTTAAAGCATTATTAATTTATGAGATTTTTTTAGGAAGAAAAAAGGACATAGATTGGTTCTATAAACACGGCGCCAATTTGGTTTATCCTGATTATTGGCAGGAATTTATCAGTATCGTTCCTGAAAACATGCATGAGAATATTCCACAATATTATGCCGAATGCGTACAAGGTCCTAATGAATTAGCACGCATGAGTGCTGCGAAAAACTGGGCGTTATGGCAGGCACGTTGCAGTAGTTTGCAACCGCATTTATCCGTTATTGATCAATACAGTGACCCACATTTTGCCTTAGCCTTAGCAACCTTAGAATCACATTTCATAATCAATCGCTATTTTATAGAAGAAAATCAAGTCTTAAATAACATTCATAAAATACGGCACATCCCGACATATATTGTACACGGGCGTTTTGATTTGGTTTCTCCTTTGGCAAGTGCCTGGGAAGTACATCAAGCTTTATCTGCATCTAATTTACGCATAGTTCGCGATGGTGGCCATTCTGATAGAGAATTGGGAATCATTGATGCCATAATTTATGCCTCTAAAGATATTTCGAAACAAGGCTTAGATGCAGGATGACAGCACGCAGGAACTCGTGTACCATCTTTGCAAGCCTATAAAAAAATAAAAATAATTATGCGTTTACATCCTTTATTTTCGAGCATATTAGCGGCACTCCTTATCACAGGTTGTCATAAGGGCCCTAACCCAGACGATCCTTTTGAATCATTTAACCGCAAAGTTTATAAATTCAATACGGGTGTCGATAATGTTATTTTAAAACCACCAGCCAAAGTATATAAAGCTGTGGTTCCGCGTAAAGTTCGAAAAGGAATTAATAATTTTTATAATAACCTGGATATGATCCCAACTGTGGGTAATGATTTATTACAAGCAGAAGCTAAGTGGGCAATTAGAGATACCTGGCGTTTTGCTATCAATAGCAGTTTAGGGGTTTTGGGATTTTTTGATGTAGCTACTACCTTCGGTTTACCACCGCATTCAAATGATTTAGGCTTAACCTTAGCTCGTTGGGGCGATACCAAATCACCCTATTTAGTCATACCTTTCTTGGGACCTAGTACTGTAAGAGACGGCGCAGGATGGCTGTTCCAATTTGCTTTGTACAGTCCTTATGTGTATCTCAATAACACTACTCTTATGTATTCACTCTTAGGTTTACGTTATGTTGATTTACGTTCTCAACTTTTAGACTCGGAAGCCTTGATGGATCAGGCATTGGATAAATATGCCTTTTTAAGAGATGCATATTTACAACACCGAAATTATTTGATTACTGGTCAAGAGCAAGATACAGGGACTTTGTTGGGTCAAACGACCCAAGCTACGGGAAATAGTGGTAATTTAGGTAGTGATTATGTGGATTAAACGGAAATTTACGCTCACCGAGACGGTGGATTCAAGACGGCGTAGAAACTACCTTTGCTAAACCACGCAAATAATCCCCTGCCAAATCCAAACCTGTTTCATTACAAATTTCTCGTAAACACGTCGGGCTGGTAACATTAATTTCAGTTAAATAATCACCTATTACATCCAAACCGACAAAATACAAACCTTTAGCTAATAAAGTAGGACCCACTTGTTCAGCTATCCATCTATCACGATCCGTCAAAGCTACTACCTTGCCTTGAGCTCCGGCAGCTAGATTTCCTCTTAATTCACCTTTAGCTGGAATACGAGCCAGGGCATACGGAGCTGCTTGTCCGTTTATCATCAAAATACGTTTATCGCCAGTTTTGCTAATGTCTGGAATATAAACTTGAGCCATAATAGTTAGCGTTTGATTTTTCGTTAAAACTTCTAAAACCACTGATAAATTGCCACCATTGCTGTCAATGTGAAAAACGGAATTACCGCCCATACCTTCCAAGGGTTTGAAAATCACATTTTTATGTTTTTTCCAAAAATCTTTCAGGCGTGCAATGTCACTTGAAACTAAGGTTGTTGGACAACATTGGGGAAAGTTTAAAGTAAAAAATTTCTCATTCGCATCACGCAAACTTTGTGGTTTATTAGCAACTAACACTCCTTTTTTTTGTGCAAGTTCCAAAGCATAAGTTGTGTAAATGTACTCCATATCGAAAGGAGGATCCTTACGCATTAAAATAATATCAAAATCCGTTAGGGGTTTATCACCTAAATCGCTAGTACGTGCCCAGTCTTTACTGTGTTCATCACCTATACTGATATCGCTTACACGAGCAAAAGCTTGACCTTCGCTGCAATATATATCCCTTGGAGTACAGATTGCTACCGACCAAGCCATATCCTTAGCGCTTTTGAGCATGGCAACGGTGGTATCTTTATAAGGCTTTAATTTCGCTAAAGGATCCATCACTACTAAAAGTTGCATTATTCTCCTCCGATTGCCTCAACCTCTTTTGCTGCAGCTAAAGCAGCCAAACGAGCGATTACTCCATACACATAAAAACGATTAGAACAGTCCATTTCATCCAAATCATCTGAAGGCATATTACATGATTCAGCAAAAGCCAAAGGTTCAAAATGCATACCTGGGGCATTCAGATTTTCATCAATTCCACGCCCTTGATGTACTCGATAAAAACCACCAACAACAAACTGTCCCATCATATAGACCACTGGCTCTGCTACTGAACCATCAGGCATTGTTTCGAAGGTATATACGCCTTCTTGAATTATCACCTTTTCAACTTTGCGACTTCCCTTGCTTGCTGCCATTTTAGTGCGAAGTTTTCGATTCATTTGTCTTATTTCATCTGCATTATGAACCATCATTACGCTCATGCCATAGATGCCATTATCTGCTTTTACTAC
>JBAZRP010000003.1:47405-57631 GCA_041662885.1 Legionella sp. | reverse complement strand
ACAAAAAAGAAAAAGAGGGAAAAAGATTAAGATAAGCTTAACTGATGGTTTTTTATTATTTATTCTCTTATAAGCGCATTAAAATATTCTTTTGTTCTTGCAATTTGTTGAAGACAAGAACTAAGGGGCAGGTCTTTTGATAAAGGGTTTTTTGAGTACTATTTTTTATGATTTTAGCACAAGACTTGACCCCTATGCTCTAAATTATAAAATTTGGATGTAAATTCTTGTGAAGTTATGAGAAAATTTGCACTGCTATCAGATAACTGGCTAAATAACCGTTCGAAAGGATGATCTGGCCTCATAGGAACATATGCACAGCCAGTCTTCATAATTCCTAGCATAACAATAACGAGTTCAAAGCCTCTATCCATGCATACTCCAACACAGGAGTTTGGCTTTAAACCTTTATACAATAAATAATTAGCAAATTGATTTGCTCGGTTGTTAAGCTCAGAAAAACTGAGCTTATATTCGTGAAACACTAAAGCAGTGTTCTGTGGATACCTTAGAGCAATATCTTCTAAATAACTATGTATCCCTTTTTCAATATTAAAATTTTCTTTACATTCATACCACATCATTTACAAGCAAAGTCGTTGAGATCGGAATTGGACGACAAAATGTTTCTTTTTGGAAATAAGTAATAACAAAGGCAACAATTAAACCAATTGGTAAAGCCGCAAATGCAATTTGATACTCAGATACATCATAAATATACATGTTATTTACAATACTTCCATTCCATAACATATCCAATATAAAACCTACAATAGGAATCATACTAGCACCAACAATCACAGAAGCCATATTTGCAACGCCTAACGCTATTCCTGTAAGTCGACGGGGATTAATCTCTGAAGCTAAAGCATAGGACGAAACAATACCACTATTCGCAAACCCATAAATAAAGAGAAGAACTGTATAGACCGTTGGATTAAGGTATTCATGTCCCGGAAGTAAATTTCCATAAACAATAAGTGTAAACATTACAAAACAGACTACAGTGCTAGAACGCATAATTAATAGTCGGCTTTTAATTCTGTCAGAGATGAAACCAAGCACTGGACAACCTATTGCTAGTCCTATAAACATCATACCTATTTCATGTCCTGCGACTTCAATGGAAATGCCTTGATTCAAGCTAAGAAAGCTTGCACCCCACTGCTCTCCAAAAGAAGCCGTAGGTGAGTATAAAAGACCTACGAACAAACAATTAAGCCAAGATTGAGGATTCGTGAAAATAATTTGGATAGCTTTCCAAATATTTACTTTTGTATGCTTCTCTTGGTGCTCATGAGCAAGAGGGTTATTTTTATCTTTAATAAAAAGAAACATAAAGAATGATAGCAACAATAAAACAATACCAAGGCCATACATTGCTCTATGCCAGCCAATTGACTGATAAATCATAGCCATTGGCCCTTGTCCGACCATTGCCCCTACCATCCCCATTGCTTGGGTTAGGCCAGCAAGAAAAGCGAATCTTTCGGCTTCGAACCATATGGATATAAGTTTTAAAGTTCCGACAAATGCGAACGCTGCACCAAACCCCATGAGAAAACGACAGACAAAACCCATAGATATTGACACCATTTCAGCAAACATAAATGTACTTAGAGCACAAAGTATAGTTGAAAAAATCAGTAGCCACTTCGGGCCAAAGCGATCAACAAGAATACCAACAGGTATTTGCATACCAATATATGCATAATAAAAGAAGGCTGAGAAACCTCCAATTGCAAAAGCATTTACGTTAAAATTTTGCATTAAGGTCGGTGTCAGTACGCTAGGTGAAACGCGAATGATATAATCAACAAAAAAGAAGAAAGCCCCCATAAACCAAACAAAATATGGTAACTTGTGATTTGTAACATTTTTATTCATTCTAATTCCCTAAAGATATGCAAATAAATCAAACATTGTATCTATAATTTTTCAATCTCTCCATATCATGTAGCAAGAAATATTAAATTGAGATAGATATTTATTCACTACTTTTCTATTAAGCTAGATGGACGCATATCTAACCAATGCTCTTTTATATACCTCAAACATTCTGACTTTGACTCAAAATGTGTTTTTATAAATTCCCAGCCCATTGGTAATGGAACTTCATCCGGCCATATAGAGTATTGTTCCTCTAAATTAATAACTATATGGGTAGGCGTTGCTTTTGCTGTGCGTAGCATTTATTTTGGTTCAATAGTAGCATAACTCGCCCTCGCTTTAGCTGGACTGTGCAAATAACGAGTTAAACTATACCACAAAAAAGAAAAAGAGGGAAAAAGATTAAGATAAGCTTAACTGATGGTTTTTTATTATTTATTCTCTTATAAGCGCATTAAAATATTCTTTTGTTCTTGCAATTTGTTGAATAAGATCCCTAGGATTTCTCTTAAATTTCTTGGCAAGTTGAACTAAAGAACTAAGGGTCAGGTCTTTTAATATTGTAATTTACTTAAATTCCGATTAATCCTCTTTCAATAGCATGTAAAATAAGCTCTGCTCGAGTTTCGCAGTGTAGTTTTAATTTCACCGCATTTATGTAATGTTCAACAGTTCTAGCTGAGAGGCCTAAATTGATAGCAATCAGTTTATAAGAATGTCCCATTGCATATTGTTTTAAACAAGCAGTTTGTTGCTTGGTGAGTGGAATCAAGCATGTTAGTTGAATGGGTATAGATATGCCTGAAATGCCCACTACTTTGCCGGTAAGACCCAAAATGGGTGACCTAAAACTACGGAACCATTGTAACTTACCGTGCATTACACCGGTTTCAATAAACATACGATTGGCATTATTCTTGATAACCCAATCATTATGATCTATCCACTGATCAGGATGATCGGCTTGACATAGAAATTCTTTAAGATTTATGCCCAAAACGTCACTTGCTTTCTCGCAGCCTAGAAAGGTAAGCACTCTTTCATTTAAACTTAGAGTTGTGCCTTTAGGATCCATACTGTAAGTATGTATCCGAGAATGCAAATTCGTAATTTCGTGTAACATTGTAATCTCGGCTAGTTAAATTGATATATTATATCAAAATAATCACTATTAAATCAATCAGATTTATTTTTAAACACAAGCTATCGTATATATGAACCATTGAGGAGTGTTGATTCAAAATAACCCAACCTATTTTGTTTTCAAACTAATTCGGCTATTTTAGGCCTGTTAGCAGGTTCCGTAGCTCGGCAATTAACAATTACTGGACTGAAAAATCTATATAAATCGCGTCTAGATTGAAGTTCATCACTATTTGGTTCAGTCATCACGAAATGCTCATCTACAGCTATGTTTTGAAATAACTTATACCAAAACGTCAATATTGCTGCATCGGAACCATCTGTTTCACAAAAGGGTTTTTGGCGTGTAACAATTTCCCAAAGAACGACTCCTAAAGCATAGATATCGCTTTCCTGATTAGGTTTTAATTTTTCATTTTTGATTAATTCTGGTGCTCTATAAACAAAGGTACCTGCATGGACTTCTGAGCCTCGTTGTTTAGTAGAAGCTCGTTGCGTACTCGAACTTACTGTTGATAATCCATAATCAGCAATTTTCACTTGGTAGGTTGAAGTCAATAGCACATTAGCACTTTTGAAATCGCCATGTGTAATTTGATGAGAATGTAAAAATGCTAAACCCTTAATCATTTCACGGCATATTTGAATACTATTATCCCAAGGTAATCCTGGTTGCTTTTCATGAAGATGGTATTCTAAAGTACCATTATCAACATATTCCATAACCAGAGCATCACGTTCTACCAATCGTGTTACTCCTAAAAGGTTTACTACATATTGAGAAGATTCCTGCGCATTCGCTAAATGCGCATTTACAACTAATTCCCCGCGTGCTTGCTCATTTAATTTTGCGCCAGGAAATAAAAGTTTTATTGCGACATATTGATTATTTTGTCTGTCTACACTCTTATAAACTTGACCAAAACTACCAGCACCTAATTTGTTTTCATTAGTTAATTGAGTACTGTCAATACGAGCTGGGTCATAAATTATAGAAGCATCCACTTGTAACTCCTCAACCAGCACTGCTGATTCATTTGCAATAGATAATTGTTCGTGCGTTTCTAAATATTCTAACAAATGAATACCGTACCGAAGCTGGTTTAATATTGGGTGATTTAAATTACCGCTAGTAGGGCTCAGAGTCCTAATGGCCGTTTTCGCGTGATCAATTACCGCAGCTAATTCACGATAACTAATGATTTGTTGCAAAAGTTGCGTTTTATCCCATAAAGATCTTATAGCTGCCAATGCTGGTGTATTCAATAAGGCCACATACTTAAGCATAATATCTCTAATGATATCAAGCGCAACATGCTCGTCTTGCAACAGCTCGGGTTGTTTTTGAATTGCATTATGAATGGCTAAACGTTCTTGCGGATGCTGTAGATGTGCGATGACACATTTATTAACAATTTCATTTACTAATGTATTAACTAATGGATTTGCAACCGCCGCTGTATTTTGATTTGGTGTTCCATAAACCAAAGCAGCCCAAGAATTTGTGAAAAAAGTAGCTTGTGGCATCGCATTAGCAGCGTTAGAATCAGAATCATATTGATTGCCTTGATTTATATGGCCTCCACCACCTTTACTTCTAAAGCATGTATCACCAACTCTTTGTTGTGCAATGGAAGCTGGTAATGAAAAAAGCACATGCTTTTGTTGCCCATATTCATAGGAAATTTCGATTGTTATATTACCGCCTCGGGTTATTTTCCAATGTTGAGCCGTCCAGTCACCCATTGTGTCATTATATCCTCTGCTAGCAGGAATAGTTGTACCGATATAATGCGCCGTTAAAGTGCCGATCCCCAATTGCACTGCTTTTTGAATCAATCGAGGAATTTTAAATTCTGCTTGCGCACTAATTTTAGCAACCGCAGCAGCACTGGAATTTCCATCAATGGTAGAGGGCCAAACGATTGTTGCACTTATGCTGTCGCGCTCATTAGGTTCAAAACCTATAACTGCACCAGCTTGTAATCGATTTCTTGCTGCATTAATGTATTCATTCGTAAATTGTCTGTATTGATTCTCATAAGCGGTAATGAGTGCCGTGAATAAGGCACGTTCTTGCAATTTTAATAAATGTAGCCAGGATATAGCATTTTCAACGGTTGATTTTATTTGTTTTAATCGCTTTTGCTCAGGATCGATTACCTTTGCAGCCGCACCTAAATGCAAACGTCCCCTAACATAAGCCTCAACTCCTTGAGTATACAAGCTTATATTAGGAATAGTTTCTAAAGATACCTTCGGAAAAGCCATAACTGGAAGGTTTGCTGCTAATCCTGCAAAATACCCTAAACAAAGACTTGTATCTCCTTGCAATAATTTTTGATGATCCCGTAAATGCATCATAGACAAGGCGTTAGTATTATTTAGGGTCGCAGGTAACATCCAATTACCATTAGTATTTTTAATGAATGCTGCTTGCGTAAGCCAAGTAGTTAAGGAAACTAAATGCTCTTCAATGTCTTTATCTCTTTTTTGAGACATACCACAATATTGTTCAATAGCTGATATTGCTTTAACAAAATCTTGTAAATAATTGGCTTCTAGTCCTTTTGTAACAGAACTACTTAAGCGATTTAAATCCGCCTGAAGGCTATCTAATTTGTAAGATACTGTTTCAAAACCATCCGTTAGAACCATTTTGGTTATGCCATGCATAATAAAAAGCAGAGTATCTAACTTGGCAAAAGAATCATGCATGTCTTTACTGATTAACTCTAAATGCTGGTGCACTTCTTTACGAAAATCTTCCATTTGAGAGGATAAACTACTTATTGCTTCTAACATTGCTTTCGTAGCCTTATCTTCTTTTTTTCTACCAAAGACAGTCGATAAAATACTTATGCCTGCTAATGCTATCCCCGCATAAGGAATCATTAAGCCACAACCAGAAAAACTTAACCCAGGTATTGCTCCACTAAGCGCTGCAGCATTAAAAGCGATACTAACGGATGAGGCTCCAATCGAACCAATTTTGGCTAGCGTTTTGTTATTGGTTTGTATACCAATTTGTTGGACCACATTAAAACCCATCTCCATACCACGGTATTCGTTTATTCTTTCTTCCCGCTTTATTTGCTCCGCATAACGCGCATCCTGTATATCTAGTCGCTCGTGAATTTTTTTCATCTCAAAATGAGAGCGCTTTTGCTCTTGTAAAACAGCGTTCAGTTTATGGTGCTGTTCATTAGTCAAATGCTTATCAGCACAGCCTTGTTCTTTTAGAAATTGTTTATTTTCAGCAATTACTTTCCCAGTAGGAACACCAGAAGTGCTAGGTTTAGCAATTATTGCAGCCATCCTATCTGCTGTATCAACCCACTGTTTTTCTGTTTGCTCATTTAATTTTTGAAAGGTTTTATATTCCGTGTTCTTTTCAGACAATCCTGCTGCATGCGCTGTCCGCTCGATACGAATTTCATCTTTTTTTGCTTCAGACAACAATTCATAAAAAGGTAGTTGTTGTACATGTCGATTAAATTGCTCGCGCAGATAATCTTGCTCAAGCGGAGATTTATCTTTAAGTAGTTGAGCCAATTCCTGGGAGCGAATCTGCATGTATTGTTCTGACAATTGGGTTTGCACCGCTGTAATTTGTGCATCACTCCTTGCTTTTTGAGCATTACTCCATATAGTTTTGCCCATGGCCCGTGCTGATATTTCGCATGTCTCTTGCGTTGCACTTTTCCCCAAAAGCGCCCCCACAAAAGTAGCAGCTAATTTATATTGACCTGGAACAAGATAACCAATTCGAGCCCCTACTCCAATACCTACTGTATCACCTGCTTTTTCACACACAGGTTCTGCTGCTTTTTTGGAAACATATCGAGCAATTTCTGATCCAATATTATATAAATAACCATCCTTGATAAGCGGGTCTTTAAGTTCAGGGATATTGGCAATTTTATCATCAATTTGTTTTTGCAACTGATTCACTGATGCTTCTGCCTGTTCATTTAATGAAGAATAATTTGGATACATCGAGAAATACCTCCATATTTCAGTGCATTAGAATTAAGATGGACAATTATATAACAACAAACCCGGACTAAAATACCGTAAAAATACGGTAGTTCATGATTTAAAAATACGTTATCTTGAGCTCGTAAATTAATCAAAATACCAGATTGAGCAGTAAATGCGGAATGAGAAAACTAAGGATCAGGTCTTTTGATAAAGGGGCTTTTTGAGTACTATTTTTTATGATTTTATCACAAGACTTGCCCCCTATGCTTCTGCAAAGGATAATGAACCGCTAAGCCCAAAAGCGTTATCACGCTCAATTAACCGTATACAAGAACGAGTAGGTATTCCTCATTGGACAGCCCATGATTTAAGACGTAGTTTTTGTACTCAGCTTGGGGAAACACTACATATTGATCCAGTTGTAATTGAGAAATGCTTAGGCCATAAAATGCCCAAAATAATGGCAACCTATAATAGAAATGAAATGCTTGTCCAACGTAAAGAAGCATTAACAAAATGGAGTCATTATCTTGAGAGTTTATTACAAGACAATGTAGTACCAATGCAGGCAAGAAAAACTTCGTGACACAAAATAAACAAGGAATATAAGAATGGCAAATAGCCCAACCAGTACTCAAGAAAATGCTCTTGTTTTTTTTAAAGAAAAAGCTATTAGACGCACATGGCATAATGAACAATGGTGGTTTGTTATCAGTGATGTGATTGCGGCACTCACTGACTCAGCAAACCCTTCTGGCTACCTCAAGGATATGCGACGCAGAGATCAGGAGTTAAACAAAGGGTGGGGGCAAATTGCCACCCCCCTTTCGGTCGTAACAGAAGGAGGTAAACAAAAGGTAAATTGCTCTAATACAGAAGGGATTTTACGCATCATCCAATCTATCCCCTCCCCTAAAGCAGAACCCTTTAAACTCTGGTTGGCTAAAGTAGGCTATGAACGCATACAAGAAATTGAAAATCCAGAATTAGCTCAAGAATTGAAATAAAGCTATTTTTTCTGCTGTTGACGAGTGTTGATTAATCATAAATATCAGCCGGTTGGAAGCTGATTAAGTATAGCTTATGATTGGCGTAAAAAATAAGTACTTACTTTGTTAATGAGCTGCAATAAAAGAGCACAAGTTCCATTTTGGAACATATGATTGGCAACTGTTAAACTCGACTTTAGCCATTTTTTATTCTAATCAAAAAACTATCATTAGCGTTTAAAGGCGGCTGCTTGGCATTTTTCTTTCGGGCAATAATAGCCCTTAGAAGTCTGGACAGCAAAAGCTGTAACTGTATCAGCGGTAAATTTACAATTAACACAAGAAACGCTTACTTTTTCGGGGTTTTCCAATATCTCAAAATTATGTTCATTCGTTCCCATATCGACATAATTAGGCAAGTCAAAATTATCTTTACATTGTTTACAATCTTGCCATTTTCCATCATGTTCTTCATGAAAATGGGTGGAGCAAAGAGTATGTCTATCATGATTTCTATAACAACTGTTTCTCGCATAGGAGAAAATCACATAAGTATCTTTATCATTACAAATCCAGTTGTCGCAACAAGGAGTTTTTGTTAATGCTTTTTTACTGCCTCCGCAAAGACCGCACTTTGGCTTAATTTTTGAAGTTTTTTCTTTATGGTCAACCATAAAAATATCCTCTGTTTTGAAAAATGATACACTATTTTATAGTTGCCAACGCTAACAAACTCATTATTATGTGTTTCGACCAAGAAATACATGGAGTAGCAGCGTTGACGACGGTGATTTTAGCAGTTTTAGCAGCATTTTCATCTGAATTTTCACGGCCAACCCTAAAAAACATTCAGATTCTTTTGATAGGAGGCATACTTTGTCGCGGCCCAAGACGTATTAGTTGTGTTCTACGCGTTATGGGGCTTGCGTCAATACGTAATTTTTCTAAATATCATCGCGTATTAAGCCGAGCAGAATGGAATGGGTTAGCTTTTGCTAAAGTGTAGCCAGGAGTGTAGCCAAATGGATTTTATGAAACAACCTGAAGTCTTGATGCCCTTACTTGGCTTGGTCGGGACTGAAGGATTTGAACCTTCGACCACTAGCACATCATGCTGTATTTTTATATTATCTAACAATATCATCTAGCATCAAACATTACACATAACTCATTGTATTTCAATGTGTTAATCAATGTAGTGTACTTCAATGAATATCAAAAATCATCATATGAGAACACAAAAAAGTACACCTAATAGTACACCTAATTTTTAAGCGGGACATTATGGCAACTTATAACAAAAATGAAATACGAGCGGAACGTGAGGAAGCATTAAATTAATGGGGAATATATATTGAAAAACTGGTTTCTTTTGAAGACAAAAGCTACCATGCATGCAATGTAATAGAGGGTGTTCCTGAATATGAAACCAACCCGTGACAATTTGTCACGGGTTGGTTTCATCGGGTGAATTGAACAAAATTCCAACTGTTGCAAAATTTGCAACAGTTGGAATTAAAGACAATAGGTCTATACGCAAGATCAACCTTATGATTCTAAGGCTAATAATGTTCATAAGAAATAACATTTGATCTCTCATCTTGGTACTTTTTAAAACAATATACTTGTAAACTAGGTTTACAAAGGCTATAATAGCAGTAAGGAATAGACATAATGGTTGATAAGCCTTCGAAAAAGACAGATCAAGCGCTTTTTGAATTGATAGAGCTCAAAATTAAAGAAGGGGATTATATCTTTGTTAAGCACGCAAAAGAGAGGCAACAACAAAGAAATATATCAGATCTTGATGTGCTCAATATTTTAGAAGGCAAACCCGGCTATGGCAGAAAAAGAAATAAAGAAAAAGATTCCTATGAACCCCAGTATGTACATGAACAACCACAGGATTGGAAATATTGCATCGAGGGCAAAGATGTTGATGGAAAAAAGATTCGAATTATTCTTACTTTTACAAACGATCTGATGCCCATAATTACCGTAATCAATCTTCGCTAGGAGAATAAGCTATGAAAACTAAAATTATACCAGTTTTCCTGTATGAAGGACTTGGCTTTCCTATTGCATTGGAACATGTCGAAATGGTTAATATTGAGGGGGAATGGCATCCCAAGATTGACGTCAAATACGTTGCAGACGAAGTTATAAAAAGACTTGCAACACAAGAAGAAAGATTAACAGTCAATCAAGTTAAATTTATCC
>JBAZRP010000003.1:21115-47395 GCA_041662885.1 Legionella sp. | reverse complement strand
CCGATCTTATTTCTCCATGCCCCTTCGAAAATTTGGCGATACAGTAGTTCATGAATCACATGCTGCGGTAAATAAATGGGAAAAACGAGGCAATGAAATAACTAATATGAATGAAAATACTGAACAAGTATTACGCCTATATATAATCGAGAAAACACAAACTAAAACCAAAACAGACCAAGCCAATTTTTATAATAACTTTAAGAGAAGCAGAGTATTTACTAATACTGAACGTAAAAAACCCAAACCTATACATCTTAATCTCTGTGCCTAATGTTTGGGTTATTAAGTCAAATAGATATGCAGGATGATCTCTCATTAAAAATAAAGTCTGCCTATCCGGCGGTATGCAGCGCAGCATATCTAATCTATTTACTTAGGTCAATAACACCACTTTTTCTGCATAACTGTTCAGCCAACAAAACGTATTGACCAATTTCATTTGATCAACCGTTTTACATGAAACATCCATCAAATTTGGATTGGCAACAACTATCGCCAAACACTGCGCCCGGGATACCGCAACATTCATCCGATTCTTGCTATAAAGAAATTCAATATTTCTCGGCAAGTCTTCTGCGCTTGAAGTAACCATTGAAATAATCACCACCGGCGCTTCCTGTCCTTGAAATTTATCTACGGTTCCTACTCTGGCACCTTGGGGTAAAATAGACTGCAAATAATTGGCCTGAATATTATATGGAGTAACAATAAGAAGAATCAATAGGGTCAGACTCGATTGATTTCCTATCAATGGTATATTAAGTTAAAATTTAGATCCGACCGCGATATAAAGGTTAGGCAAAAGACAAGGCTTGATAATCATATAGAAAGCTCCTTCGAATTAACGGTAAAGTTTAAGTTCGAAAAAAACAAAAAACGTTAATAAAGGAGCTTAGTATGAAACTATATGGTGGAATTGATTTGCATTCAAATAATTGTGTTGTGGTTTTAGTTGATATGGATAGTCGCGAAGTATTGCGGAAACGAATTAACAACGATATTTCAAAAATAATTGCCTTGTTGGACCCGTGGAAAAATAACATTGCCGGTCTTGTTGTTGAATCAACTTATAATTAGTACTGGTTGGTTGACGGCCTAATGGAGACGGGATTTAAAGTTCATCTTGCTAATACAGCTGCTATACAACAGTATTCCGGGGTAAAGTACACAGATGACAACAGTGATGCGCGTTGGCTGGCAGATATGTTGCGATTAAATATTTTACCGGAGGGTTATATCTATCCTAAGGATAAGCGAACTGCTCGCGACTTGATGCGTAAACGGATGCAATTGGTACAGCAAAGTACATTAAATTTGCAATCCATTCAGGGATTATATGCTCGCCATTTGAATAAAAAAATATCAGCAACCAAGGTTAAACAACTGACAGTCGAACAAGTTAATCTTGACTTTTTAGCAGCACATGTAGCCTTAGCCGTAAATACTAATTTAGCAGTTATGAATTGCTTACAAGAACAGATAAATATACTTGAAAAAGCACTTAAGAAAGAACTGCGCCTAAAGCGGGCCTTCGAGCAGCTGACCAGCATCGATGGAATTGGGTTAATTTTGGCATTAACCATTATGCTGGAAACAGGAGAAATTTCGCGTTTTAATGAGGTTGGGGATTATGCTTCTTATTGTCGATGTATCAGTGGGGCGAAGTATAGTAATGGCAAGAAAAAAGGATATACCAACAGCAAAAATGGTAACAAATTTCTTTCATGGGCTTTTACTGAAGCCGCTAATTTTGCAATTCGATATAACGAGACGGTTAAACGATATTATCAACGGAAAATGGCCAAAACAAACAACATTGTTGCAATTAAAACGGTTGCACACAAGCTCGCCAGAGCTTGCTTTTATGTATTGAAAGAACAAGTGGAATTTGATGTACAAAAGGCTTTTATGTAACCAGCCTTTAACAATGTTCGGTTAAGGTAATTGAGTTAGACATGGGGTTGGTTAACAACCAATAGGCTTGATTAAACCTTTACCTTAACCACCTAGTTAGTAAGGAAAGTAGCTGAAGTTTGTTGTATACTAATATGCCCGTGCTCTGAGCCACAAAGGGTTGGCCATGCGAAAGCATAAGCCACTGATTTGTCATCGGTTCATTGAACCTCTCGACTTGGACTGAGCACGGCACTAAATAATTTCTGAGGCAATTATTGCCAAGGGCTACTAGTGTCCTTTCAGGCCATTAGTAAATGCCTTAATTCATATGGGTGACTGGTGCATATTAGTTGACACCTCCGTTAGAAATTTTAGATGCATGTAGTGTACTGCCAATACTCTCAGTGACTATTAAATTAATAAGTTTTTGGTGAAAAAAACCAAAATGGCGTAGCTTTACCTGTTGACGCAGAATTTCTAATGGGTGACCCCTATGCTCAAAACAACTAAAGGGCAGAAAGCGAAAATGGGATAACAGGACAAGGGAAATAATTAACCGGAAGCTTGGTCATTCTCGCATTGCTAAAACAAGGGTGTACTGTGGTTAGCAAAAAAGAAATTTATATTTATATGCGGGAATTTGCTCTATTTTGGAGACGGTGAAGTATGTTTGCTATAATGCATATGAAAAACCCAAAATCATCAGATTAAGGTAATACCTATGGCAATTCCAAACTATCAAACATTCATGCTACCAGTATTAAAATCTGTCAATGGAAATGAACCTTTAAAATACTCAACACTTATTGAATTGGTAACTAATCAATTTAATTTTTCTCCAGATGAGAAAAAAGAGTTGATTCCCAGCAGCAAGATGACTGTTTTGAAAAACCGTATTGGTTGGGCTAAGTCTTATCTTAAGCAAGCAGGTCTTCTCTTTTATCCACAACGTGGTTTCGTTTCATTAACACCATTAGGTAATAATGTGCTGGCTAAATCTCCAGAAACTATCGATACAAACTATTTAAAACAATTTCCTGATTTTCTTGCCTTTCTGGATAGAAATTCCTCATCTAATAAACCGCTCAATACCAATGAGGATCTGCAAAATGCAACGCCCGATGAGTTGATGGAGCAAACCTATAGTACACTTAAGAGTAAGATATTAGATGAATTAATTGACACAATTAAAACATGCTCACCACAGTTTTTTGAACAACTTGTTGTTGATGTAATACTATCTATGGGATATGGTGGCTCTAGAAGAGAGGCTGGTAAGGCGATTGGTCAGACAGGTGACGCAGGAATCGATGGTGTCATTAATGAAGATCGGCTTGGATTAGATGTTATCTATCTTCAAGCCAAACGTTGGGAGGCTGTCGTTGGTAGACCAGAAATTCAGAAATTTGTAGGTGCGCTTCAAGGAAAACGTGCCAAAAAAGGTGTTTTTATAACTACCTCCGGGTTCACAAAAGGCGCTAAAGAATTTGTTGAACATATTGACTGCAAAATAGTTTTACTTTCTGGAGTCCAGCTTGCAGAGTTAATGTGGGAATATAATATCGGTTTACACCAATCAGCTACTTACGAAATAAAATCTTTGGATCAAGATTATTTCAATGAGGATAGTGAATAATATTTGGTTTAAATTTTTAATCAGATTAATCAGTTATCCCTTTTTACCTATGAGGAACTAAGGGTAGGGTGACCCCATATGCATATGTACAAATTTGTTTGATATAAGTTGGATTATAATTTTACCCTAAAAATAGCTTCTAAGAGCATAATTCAGGCGAATTTATTAGTTAACTTATTGTTTATTAAATTCATTCTTTGATCCGACCCCGTATGACTCATTTCTTAAGCTATCAACTCATTCGCTCGTTTTTGAATATAGTTCTGCTTAGTTAACAGCCCAACCTACGAAGCTTCTTGCGCTAAATTTTCAAATTGTTCTGATGATCTTCGACTACTTCCTTGACTAGATTTTTAAATAAAAGCGTTCCATTTTCTAAAGCTGCACAGATTGGTTTACTATTCTGCGCATGATGAATCGAAGACAGAATGGAGCCTACAAAAAAGACGCTGAATTGATCTTTTGTTAGATATTGAGCTAGGTTGAATTCATTAATTATTTCTAATTGAACACGAGAAAATTTTAGTGCCCAAATAGTTAAAATTGAATCTTTTAGCCATGGATATTTACTACTTATTGCCTTTGTTGATAGAGGGCTTTGTAGAATGTTTATTTCAATTATATTATTGAATATATCTAACCATGCTTTATTATTTGAACGTTTAAGGTTTCGATAGTCTGGGTCATTCACAAATTTATATAATCTAACGAATATGATTTGTTTATGATAATCGTCCAATGTGCCAGTCTCTATTGCTCCTGAAAGAGATGTTTTATTCATTGCATCCCATTCATCATCTTCAAAGCGGTCATGATAGTAAAGAGCTATTGAAATAAAAGGGGTATCATAGGAGTGACAAGTCCATGGATATTTCCTCATTAATTCTTCCGTAGTCATATTTCACCGGATTAAAACTGGTTAAAAAATGATATGGTAACGCAAATAATGATCTAATGTCAAGTGCGCATGCTGGTCTGAAAAGCAACGTAGCAACTGTCTTAACTTTTTGATTCAAGACAGTTGCTACGCTCGCTAGCTAACTTTAGCCACACCTATTGGCACTAGTAAATAAACTAAGTTACACTTTAAAAGGAATTATAAAAAACTATAACTTTAAATTTATTGTGTATTCTATCTTTTAAAGGGGAAAACAATGAATAGGAACTAAGGGTCAGGTCTTTTGATAAAGGGTCTTTTTGAGTACTATTTTTTATGATTTTATAACAAAACTTGACCCCTATGCTCATTCGCATCGAAACCAGAATGCAAAATGACACGGTATGACTTTCAATAAACCAAATGGCTGAGTTATTTGGAATCAATAAATCTGGGATTAGCAGACATCAGAATAGTATCTATGAATCAGGTGATTTGAACAAAATTTTAACTGTTGCAAAATCTGCAACAGTTAAAATGGAGGGCAATAGGCCCATACAAAGAACAATTGAGTTCTACAACTTAGATGCCATCATTTCTGTGAGCTATCGTGTCAACAGTATTCGAGGAGCTCAATTCCGTATGTGGGCAAGTCAGAAGTTACATGAATACATAATTAAAGGCTTCACCATGGACGACGATCTCCTTAAGAATGAGGGTGTAGGTAATTATTTTGACGATTTATTAGCCCGTATTCGTGATATACGCTCTTCTGAAAAACTATTCTGGCACAAAATATTGGACATTTATGCAACCAGTATTGAAAAAAGTTATTTAAATTTGAAGACTCTTTAAAATGAGAGCTATAGGGCTATACATGCAGATCTGTCTTCATTAGGACAACTGTAATCCGTTTTTGCCCACCCTGATGCAACCCAGCCATTTCCTATTAACTCCTTAACAAATTTAAGTAGTGTAATAGAAGCGTTTTGACCATACTTGTATGTACAATAAATAAAGAAAGGTTTCTTCGAGATATTAATCTTCTTACCATTTACTGAATAATATCCGTCAATATCACATTTAGAACCATTTACTTCTGACAGATTAATAGTTTTTTCCCCTATAAATGGCTCTATAGCATTATATCCCTGTACTCTAATATCCCCATCTATTTGTTCACAAGTTGCAGCCTCGAAATTACAGGTGATTGATTGGGGACAAATAAATTGATCTGCTGATACAGAAAAATTATAAGTTATCGAAAGTAATAAGATTAAAGCTCTTTTCATTAAGTTCACCTTTCAAAATAATGTCTTCTCGTGTAGTTGCGTTCACTGTATTAACATATTGGCTACTTTATTAAATAACTTATAAATACTATGAGCCCCCAGTAAGTATTCTTAACAATACATCATGACATTGGAAGCCCTAAAGTGATCCATTTGCACATATATCCTGACTTCCCCTATAGTCGGAAAATTTAGAAGCTTGATGCCTACCTCTTGATTCTTTTTTAAACTTTTCATTCCGTTGCTTGTCGTACCGCATTCTTTTACCTCACCTATTTATACTTTTGTATTAGCTCATAAAAAGCCAACATAAATGATGTTTGAGGGAACCCATTAATGTGCTTAGGATTTTTTTTAAGATAATTTCGATGAACTCTAATAAAAAAGTCATTGTCTATATGCTCATTTTCATTCAATTTTACAAACCATTTTGGTGGTTGTTTATGCTTCGAAACATATGGAGTTACCAAACTCACTATTATTTGGCTGCTAATACCCTCATGCCAGCCCTGACAATATACATAATCTAAAGTATTTTTTTTTACACATTTCTCAAGTATAAATTTATTATCTAACGCTTTGGCCCCAAAACTAACTAACAGTAAGCCCAAAATAAGTGTTTTTTTTATAGCGTTCATTTTTCCCTTCTTTTTAATTCAATACGAAATATTAATAACCATTATTTTTGAGCCCAATATTTGATTATATTAATTCCAACGTGGCAAAAATATAACTAATTGAGATTGATTTGTCAAATTTATAATCAGGTGACAATGTTGGGAGAAATAAGTCATCTTTTGAATTTCCACATGCTAATTATGAATGTTATTTGCCCATAGCTTATATCCGTTCGGCAAACTTGCTGGAAAATCAGGTTGTTATGTTAATATTGAAGATCAATCGAATTTATTGATTTTATAATGCTATTTCATCTAGTTGCTACTAATCCAGCGTGAGCAAGATCATAAATATCCTATTCAAGTGTATTATGGATTTTCACCACCCCACCTGCAAAGCGTAATATCATTCATGTTTACAGCTAAAATGATAATATCTAGAGCCAAAAATTGACCATTAAGTCTCATTCCAACATGTTAATCTAGCTGGTTTGTATGGGTATTCCTTAGTTGAACTATCTAAAGCTCGAAAATAGTTCCCGGAAGGATAACTAAATATTTTAAATTCAAGGTAATCATTACCATTGAGATGCATTCTAGCTGTTAGAATTAATCCATTGTTTAGATTATCTTTTACCTCGTGAACTATCTGATATTTATCGGATCCAGCGAGAGTAAGGGTAATAATATTGTGTTTCCAATCGATTTTAAAGTTACCCCCAAACTCACTCACACAATAAGTAAAACCATTTGGAAGGCGACTAATGGTGGTTGCATTCACAGAAAAATTTATTAAAATTAAAAGAAGTATAATTATCTTTTTCATTTACACATCCAGCTCTACAACTTAAAATTTCTTTACAAAACAGAGTGGATGATATATATACAAAACCATGTTGTCAAATTTTTTAATTTATATACATCAAGGAGTTGATGTGAGATAAGTGAAAGGGCGTAGTGCAAAATAACATATCAAATCTGATTAATTTGGCACCAATAACTAACTAGTTGATAAATATATATATTTTATTTTCTTATTACAATTAGTTATCCATTTCGGTCAATACCCAAATCGTGGTTTTTAGCTGTTAAAAAAAGTAATCTGGCAACGCTAGGTAATCTATTTTCTAATGGTTCATATAGTGGTCCATTTTTAATTATATCATAAGCTTTAACATACAATACTTTATCAAATTCTTCTGCTTTATACCCCGCCATTCTCCTACGCTCATGTAGAAGCTTTTTATATTCGGCTAAAACAGGATATTCATTTTGTAACTTCTGAAAACTAAGGGTCAGGTCTTTTGATAAAGGGGCTTTTTGAGTACTATTTTTTATGATTTTATCACAAGACTTGCCCCCTATGCTCATACCAGATATTGAAAAAATGATCGGCAGAAACAAAGTCACTCTGCGCCGCTGGTGGCTTATAGGTAAGTTTCCTTGTCCGGTGAAACTCAATGGCACAACACTAGCTTGGCACAGTGATGAAATAGATGATTGGATTGAACATACCATTTTGAATGGTGAGAGAGATGCATCCTAATATTTTAAATAGATTATAAAAAGCAGGCTATATCCCTGCTTTTTTCGATCAAAAAGTAGCATGGCAAACAATTATAGAGTTAAATTTCCAACCCATAACAATTTATCAAAGTAAATAAAATTAGAATTCTCCCTCAAACCATCTTTTATAAGCTGATTCGCTTATCTCTTTAGGATAAATATTATTAGCCTGAAAATGGTCTTTTTCTTCTTGAGGAAGTAATTGTAATTTACTAAGTAGTGTTGTTATGTGAGTTGCCCCAACATCAATCGGTAAACTCCAGTTTTTTGATTTTATGGTTCCGAGATTCTCATTCAATTGAATTTCATATAATGAATGATCGGAATACTTATCTAAAACCGATTTATTAAATGATATATACGGGAGATTGGCCGATTTAAATTCATTATTATCTACGTTCTCTTTTCTAACGGTAAAAAGTTCCATTTCTTTTCTCCATGATTCACCTTACAATTCTTTATTATAGACATTTTTGGAATTTAAATGTCCAGTAAGTCAGAAAGACTTAAAAAAATTAAAAAAGTGTACCTATAAGTGTACTTAATTAAAATGCAAGGAAGGAATTGGTGGGAAGATTTTTATTTAACTGCTTGATATATCGGGGATTTCATTGGTCGGGACGGAAGGATTTGAACCTTCGACCACTAGCACCCCATGCTGTAAGGCATAGGTAAATTTGCACTATAATTTTCATACCTTTTCTTCATGAAATCCTTGCTATAAAAGGACTTTGAGCATATCATCGTTATCAATTGATAGCATCTAAGATCATTCAAAAACACCATAAAGTACCCAGCAAAGTAACCAGTAGAAGGAATACCATGGTCAGATTTACAGATACCTATATCAAAAATCTCAAATCATCCGACAAGCGTATCGAAATATTCGAAGGAGATGGCTTTGGTATATTCGTTTATCCTACAGGGACTAAAACCTGGATATACCGTTACAAAATAGATGGTAAAAAAGACCATGTTTCCATTGGTAATTATCCAGCACTAAGCTTAGCAAATGCAAAAAGAAAATTCATGGATTTAAGAGCAATAAGAAAAAACGGCACCAATCCCAAATTGAGCTTAACCTACGAAACTGAAGCAAGCTTTACAGTAAAAGATCTTGTGACTAATTGGTTCAATAATTATATTAAGCGCCATCGTAAATGTCCTGAACAAATAGAACAAATAATAAAAACGGATGTTATTCCCCTACTTGGAAATATAGAGGTTGAAGAGCTTAAAACAAAAGATATTACCCGATCGCTAGATAAAATCGTTAAACGCGGATCTCCTGTCCATGCTAATAAGGTTCTCAGTGCACTCAAACAAGCATTTAATTATGCGGTTAGTCGAGGTGAACTTGCGACAAATCCCGCAGCAAACATACGCTCCCGTGATATTGGAGGTTTAGAAAAACCACGAGAGCGGTGCTTAAACCTAGAAGAAATCAAACAACTCTGGCAATTTTTTAGTCATGGTAAACACGGTGTTTCACTACAAATTATCAATGCCATTAAAATATTACTACTAACTGGAGTTCGATCCGGTGAACTGAGAGTCGCTAAGTGGAACGAGATTGATTTTGAAAATTCTCTCTGGACAATACCTGCTGTTAATACGAAAACCAACATTATTATGCGAGTCCATTTAAGTACTCTAGTGAAGTCTCTTTTTAGAGAACTATATAATTGCAGCATTGGTGAATATGTTATCAGTGGCGCAACTGGCCAAAGCGCCCTTTCAGATCGCGCCTTACCCAAAGCTATAATTCGTTTACAAGAACGGATAGGCATCGATAAATGGACAGCTCACGATCTACGTAGAACTTTTGCTACCCAGCTAGGTCAAACACTACATATTGATCCCGTTGTGATTGAAAAATGTTTAGGACATAAAATGCCTAAAATTATGGCAACTTATAACAAAAATGAAATGCTGCCAGAGCGTAAAGAAGCACTGGATAAATGGGGAAAGTACATTGAAAAGCTAGTAAACTACGATACATTAGCTGAAGAATTGCAGGTGTAATAAATAATGATTACACAACTAACGCATCATTCAAAAGGATCATATACATGCCAAATCTAACTCAGACAGACCCTGAGCTTCTTAGCGCCATTAGAGACATTCTCAATGAGACTAGAACAAAACTACAGAGCACTGTAAATACTGCCATGGTGCAAGCTTACTGGAATATTGGTCGATTAATTGTTGAACATGAGCAACAAGGAAAAGCTCGTGCATCATATGGGGAGTACCAATTAAAGCAGCTTTCCACACAACTACAGTCTGAATTTGGAAAAGGATTCTATGAGCGGAACTTAAGAAGGATGCGGGCATTTTATATAACGTTTCCAATTTGGACCTCGGTGAGGTCCGAATTAAGCTGGACGCATTACCGTGTTTTAATCCAGGTAGAAAATCAGAAAGCTAGAGATTGGTACATATCAGAATCAATAGAACAAAACTGGAGTGTAAAAGCTTTAGAGCGCCAAATTGGAAAACTTTATTATGAGCGCCTGCTTACTAGCAAAGACAAGTCTCCCGTCATAGAAGAAGCAAAAACACACACAGAACCCTTAAACACAGATGCTAAAAATTATTTACGCGATCCCTACATTCTGGATTTCCTTAACTTGCCACATCAGCCACTACTTGAAAGTGAGCTTGAACAATCCTTAATGAATAACTTGCAGCAATTCCTATTAGAACTAGGCAAAGGCTTTGCTTTTGTTGCCCGTCAGCAACGAGTAAGCACGGAAGATGAAGATTTTTATATCGATCTTGTATTCTATAATTACAAACTTAAATGTTTCCTTTTGATTGACTTAAAATTAGGAAAACTCACCCATCAAGACGTGGGGCAAATGGATACTTATGTGCGTATTTATGATGAACAACGTAAAGAAACTGATGACAACCCGACAATTGGACTCATCCTTTGTAGTCAAAAAAGCGAAGCTGTAGCCAAATACTCCACCCTAACCGATAGTAAGCAATTATTCGCCTCTAAATATCTTCCATACCTGCCAACAGAAAATGAGCTACGCCAAGAACTGGAACGCGAACGAGCTTTATTATCAGAAATTGCCGATAATAAAGAATGAATCTCTTACGGGGCGGTATCCGGCCATAGTAAATCGAAATCAGTTTATTCGAATAGATAATTTTAATGTTATTATCATATAGAATCAATTTCAGTTATTGTTCAGTCGAGCGAGGTGATTATTATGAATAACAAACCATTATCAACGTTCGAACGTGAAATGCAGGATCCTGCGTTCAAAAAACAGTTTGACGAAGAATATAAAGACTTCCAATTGTCTGAGATGATTCACGAGCCAATTGAAACCAACAAAAAGCATCAGAAAACAAACGATGAATCAGGGCGTTACGCTACAGGTCAGAATAAAACAGCACAATGACTACTTTAGATGCAGGCGTCAACGTTACTTAATTGTAATTGCTATACTTAAATAGAATACAATTTTGCAAAGGCCAAAAGTCGTGATTACAAAACTTACCAAATCTAAATTTAAACTGGCTTTGGAGTGTCCCACAAAACTCTACTATATAGATAAGCCACAATATGCCAACCAACAAGCAGAAAATTCATTTTTAAAAGCGTTGGCAGAGGGTGGTTATCAGGTAGAAGCCCTTGCTCGTTGTTATTTCCCTGAAGGTGTATTTATTAATTCCCATCGTGAAGAATCAGCCTTAGATGCAACAAAACGACTGCTTAAAAATGAGTCGATTACATTATTTGAGGCCGAAATATTGCACCAAAGGTATTTAATTCGCACCGACATTCTGATCAAAAACAAGAACCACTTGAAGTTAATAGAAATCAAAGCTAAATCTATTGACCATGAGGAAATCAAAACAATTGTAAAGAAAGATGGGACCATCAATGCAAAATGGAAGCCATACATTGCAGATGTTGCATTTCAAAAATGGGTACTTCAGCACGCTTTCCCGAATTACCGTATTTCAAGTTATCTGATGCTTGTTGATAAAGACAGCACTTGCCCCACTGATGGATTGAATCGGAAGTTTTTTCTAACTAAGGATAAATCCGGGAAACAGATAGTTAAAATTTTAGAGCCACTATCTCCTGAAGATCTATCGGTTCATCTTCTGAAAGAAATTAATGTTGATCATTTAACCGAAAAAATATGGTCTGAAACTGAAGCCTCAGGTCGGCCTTTTATTGATAGTTTTCACGAGTTCAGCCAGCAATATTTTAGTGGATTAAAATCGCCTTCAATCCCTAAAAAAGAATGTGCTGCGTGTCAATTCAAAACATTACCTCATGACGAAGCAAAGGGCCTACTTTCAGGTTTTAAGGAATGTTGGCGCGAAGCACTTAGATACAACGATAATGATTTTCTTGTGCCTACTGTTTTGGATTTATGGAATTTTCGTGACAGGGAAAAATGTCTACAAAAGGGGTTAATCAAACTACAGGATTTTGATGAAGATGATTTGCCAGCCAAAGATGATGGCAAGCCAGGATTATCTGCCAGTCAACGCCAATGGCTGCAAATTGAAAAAGCTAAAAACAACGATAATACTATTTGGTTAGACGAACAAAGCTTGCGTGATGAAATGCAATCATGGGTATATCCCCTACATTTTATTGACTTTGAAACAGCGATGTTACCTATACCTTTTAAAAAAAGTGCTCATCCATATCAAAGTATAGCTTTTCAATTTTCCCACCATATCATCGATAAGAAAGGTAATGTGGCGCACGTTGGTGAATACCTGAATACCGTTCCAGGCATTGACCCTTCAATTGATTTTATTCGCGCATTAAAGTCTGAACTTGAAAAAGATTCTGGAACTATTTTTCGCTATAGCAATCATGAAAACACATATTTGAACATAATAATGAGGCAACTGCTTGAATTGCCAGAGCCTCCGGCAGATCTGAATGAGCTGGTGTTGTTTATCAAATCAATTACAAAATCCCCTTCAGATAGCCGTGAAAAATGGCTTGGGGAGCGTTGTATGGTGGACCTATGTGATCTCGTAAAGCGGTTTTATTATGACCCATTAACTAATGGTTCCAATTCCATCAAGAAAGTATTGCCTGCTATTTTGAACCGCTCCAAATATTTGCAACAAAAGTATAGCCAACCAATTTATGGTTGCAAAAAAGGTATACAAAGCAAAAATTTTAGCCAGCAGTGCTGGATTATATTTCAGGATGGATACCTCAAAGATCCGTACGCTCTTTTAGATCCAATCAACAAAGACACGCCACACAACGAAATTGAATTGTTGTTTGATGATGAGTATTTGAAGGAAGGTGGCGCAGCTACCATTGCCTATGCCAAATTGCAGTTCACACAAATGAGTGATTTCGAAAGGGAAGAACTGAGAAAAGCTCTGTTAAAATACTGTGAGCTGGATACTTTGGCCATGGTGATGCTCGTCGAAGCTTGGCAAGATATGGTGCTGATCTAGCCCCACTTTAGTAGACATTTGAGGCATAGTTGCCATGCCCTTCTTGGTAACAATTTAGGTCATCTTTGTCATCTCAGTAATAAATCGAGATTGACTTTGGCTTATTTGAGCAGGTTTTCCTTGAGCATCCTTCCAAGGCATAATTTTGACCTTAGGATATGTAATGAAAATCCAACGGCGTGAGCGGGTAACGGCAACGAAAGCATTATTACGTTCTTCTTCAATTTCGCGCGTGTTTTGTGCACGGTAGTCAGGGAAAGTTCCTTCGCACATCCCCATCAGAAATACAATGTCCTTTTCCAATCCTTTCATTGTGTGGACGGTGCTAAGTGTAAGACCCGATGAATTGACATCTTCCGCAAATTGACCTAAAGCCATTGCATTTCGAAAAGCGCCTAAGCTCTCACCCAATCCCTTTCGTTTAAATGTTGTCCAATACTTACCAAACTCCTTCAATTCCCAAAGTGCTCTTTCAAATTCGGGCATGTTTTTTTCATCAGAGGAGGCCATTGCTAACTTTTCCAAGGCATTTGAAAAATCAAAGATCAGCTTTGGAAAATTCGGTGTATCCGTATCTAAGTTTTGGATTGCCGCTAAAAGATCAGAAAAAATCTGTCTGAAAGGTGCTGTTTGACTTGTAACTACAGAGGCGAGTTGTATCAGGATATCAGGTTGTCCCCATGTTTTTGGTTCAGGAATCGCTAAAGTTGTACAAAGCTTTTTACCATCAACCCAGTCCTTTGGGTTAATGCGCACCCGGATCCCCAAATCAAGCGTCCTCCCAAAACGAGAGAATGGCTCTGCAAGACGCTCTCCTTTCTTAAGATTGAATGGGATTTTCCTTTCAGTTAATACATCTTCCAGCTTCTGGAAGATATATTGATTTCTGCCGATCACAACCATTTTCTGTAGGGAGATTTCTCCTTCAATTTCTCCGTCTGTCTTGCTACTGAGTAATGTCTGAATTTTATCTGCAATCCATATGGCTTCAGCCTGCTCATCTTGTAGGTTTGTGACAAACTTGAATTTTCCATCTAAAGCATAATCAGACTCCACCTGAGAATTCTTCTTTAGTTTATTCGCCAGATGAATGATTGCCTTAGAAGAACGATAGTTTTCTTTTAGCTCATGCTTGCTAGCAGAAAAATCTTTTGGGAAATAAGCGCAGAGAAATTTTTCGGATGATCCATTAAACCCATAGATCATTTGATTGGGGTCACCAACCATAAGCACACTTTTAATTTGATCGCCGCACAATGATTTTACTAATTCATACTGCGCCTTATTAAGATCTTGAGCTTCATCAACACATAGATGCTTATATTTGGCGCGATATATCTCAGCGCACCACGGTTGCTCTAAAAGGATGCGATTAGCGTAAACCAATATATCATCGAAATCGATCCCGTCACTTTCAAGCAGGGCGTCCTGATAGGCTTGGTAAATTTCGAAAAACCTTTCATTATGACTACCATACTTCTTCCTGATTTCGTCTTCGGTCAGAAGCTCTCTTTTGACGATAGAAAAATGTGCCATGTATTGGTTTATGATTTTCTCACGTTCTTTTTTTTCTCGCTCATCGGAGATATTTAAAAACGTATCGATATCTGTGCCGTTATCGCGCAAGGATTGGAGAAAAAGGGTTTTTCTATCTAGATCCCGTTCAAAGATATGCAATTCGGAAGGTAAGCCTATGGTGTTACCGTATTGCTCCAGAATGCGCTGGGCAACAGAGTGGATAGTTCCAATCCAACATCTCTCCCGGACGTCCTCAACATCTTCCAGCCTATTGGACATTTCCTCTGCAGCCTTGTTGGTAAAGGTCAGGGCAATGATGCCTTCTTTTTTTGTGTTCTCAAGAATGTATCGTACACGCTCGGTCAAAACTCGAGTCTTTCCTGTCCCTGCGGAGGCAAGAACCTGTATTGCGCCACCAATGTCTGCTTTCACGATACTTTCTTGGGTTTTAGATAGGTTGATCATATCGGTATCCATCCTTTAATGGCCGTAAAAGCGTCATGTGCAGCCTGAGTGATCAGTTGATTAGGCTGTTTACAATTTGGATTCTCTCTGATGATATCAGCCAAAAAACCAGAATATGATGTTTTTGCTTTGCTCATCTGCTTCAAAATATCTGAGTCGGTAAGAGCTTTAATTTCAGTTTCTTGGGCTGCCTTATATTGAGGATTCTCAATGTCATCCGTTTTATAGAGAAAAAATGCTGCATTAATTTCATCTCGTATTTTAAGAACATTCAACAGTTCGGCTTCAAAATCATTGTTATTCCCACAATAGGACACGCCAAAATTATTCTTGTCTAAAGTTAATCCATTATCAATTAATGTTTTGATTTGATTCTCAACTACGGTTTTCGCGCTTACATTATTTTTGATATCGTTGTCACCAATAATAAACGTAGGGATGCCAAAACTGCAGGCTAATTTTATAAAGGGTGAATAATTTTTTCCACCACCAACGCTTATACAGGAAATACCAAGACTGAATAAGGAATGACCGCCAGAGAAAACCTCAAACATTGCCGGGATGATTTGTTCCTCAGTCATGCCTTCACAGAGAATCAATGCACGAGCGAACAAGATTTCTCCACGTCGGGCTAAAATCTCACGTGCCAATATTTTTTTCTCATTAGCAGAAATAGGGTGATCTAGTCTAGTTGTAACAATCCCCTGCGACGTTTTCTTTAATGAACGCACGTTTGTAATATCTGGCATCGCAGTGAAATAAGGCGAATGTGTACTGACAATGACCTGAGCATTCGTAGCGGACAGTTGATCATATAACGTCTTTTGTGCGTTGGGATGCAAGTGCGCCTCTGGCTCCTCGGCAGCCATGATGGGGAAGAAAGGCTGAACTTCTTTTTCATGTTTTGTTCTAAGGATGTCCATAAATGCTCTCACGGTCAGCATAGATGCCCAGCTCCGTGTTCCCATACCATGATATTCCATTGCAAATGTGTTTGCTGTAGTTTCTCCAAAGTGAATGGAGAAATTCTTGGATAGGCCACGGACTTTCTTTGGAAAAGGCGTGATTTCTGCATTTCCAGCTCCATGAAAGGTCTGACTTAGCTGCGCAAGATGATCTTTCAGGCACTGAAGTTCTATGCTTTTGTCTACAGCTTCCTTGTTAATATCCCCGATGGCTTTTTCAAGATCGGAAATAACCTTTTTATCGTATTCTATTCCTGACAAAACTTTTCCGACAAAAGACGATTTCTCTCTGAGTTCCGAATGAATATCGCGCTGGGCTTCAATGGAAAAGAATGGAACACTTTCAAACCTTACGTTTGCTGATTTTTTATCAACCTCTGCGATTTGCCATGAGTAAAAATCAGGCCAAATTTTTAAGGATTTTTTAGTCGTTTCAAACCCACCTTTAATTTCATTTTTTGAGACTTCTGTTCTGATCGCAACATACTGCTTGCCATCGGCTTCGGATTTGATTCTATCTCCAAATTCAGCCTGCCATGCTTGAGAGAACTTTCCAGCGTCTGCGAGGGAGGAAATGCGGACATCTACGACGATTTTTTCAGCTCTAATTTCATTATCTTGCTCATCTGTACCAATGTAGAAATCTTCCTCTGTCACATATCTGCTATAATCTCCCAAGGCTAAGCCAAGCGCCTTCAAGACGGTAGTCTTACCAGAGTTATTCGGCCCGATAAGGACTGTCATCGGCGAAAAGCTGATCTCAAGGTTCTGAATGCCACGGAATCCGGAAATGCGTAAGCAGTCCACCAAAATATCAAGTTTTTTGGTGGGCATGGTGGTAGAAGTTGTGATGGTTTCTAAGTTTTCCATTAATCTCCCCGTACTTACCACATATCGTTGCTGAACTTAATTATAACACAAGCAAGATCAAGCAGGAGTATAATGTCGTTATCGATTTCATGAATGCTGGCGACATACTTCAATACCATTACTCCTGTTATTCGTTCTCCGATAATTACACCTCGTGAAAGCATTGCCTCAAATCTACCCCATCCCTGCATTTTCATTAATATGCTTAACAAGGTTTATCACCTGTCTACTCTTTTTATCATCAAATACCCCTGCTATTCCCAAATTATGAATATTTGTAAACGGCGTTTCGAACAGCGTTTTGGGCTCCATAGTGCCATTATGTACAAGATATTCAATGACCTCATTTAGAAAAGCCATTTGATCGGCTTCTAATGGGGCTTTTGATAGAAATTCTGCAAAAGCTTCTTTTGCGGCTTTTCGACTTAAACCCACAACAGAGCGCACCAAGATACCTAATGGTGTTTCACCAAATATTTTTTGATATTCCTCACGTGGAATCACGCCACATTCTGAAAAGAGAATATCTTCTAAGGCTGCAATATCCGTTTGGGTGACTGGTTCATTATTTCGTAAACGACGAATGGAGATATGGTTTTTGTGATCATTGATAAATTTTCTGACTTTTTCTCGATACTCCCTAAGGTTAGTATCAGCCTTTACAAGGTCATATACAGCTGAACCTTCTCTAATTTCATCTGCAAAATTAGTATAAACATTGATTAACCCCGTATCCTTATCTAAAAATCTAGTGAGATCTCGAAGATGAATTCGTACTTGTTCTAACATAGGCAAAGAAACATTATTCCACCAATGCTCTGCTTGTAAATCTAAGATTAATTCCATTTGAGCTGCGACATTGGGGATGTTTGATTTGTCTTCCAAGCCTTTGGCTATCTCTATTATTTGGAGTTTGTATTTCTCTTGTGCTCTGCTATTTTGCAAAATAGCTACTTGTGTATTCAGTATGAATAAGTCAAATCGACGGCACAATTCATCGTCTTTATCTATTGTGGGCAGTCCACTTAGTTTATTTCTTAAGGTCTCTACGTCATCATCCCGCAAAACGGCCCAATCCTCTCGCTTTGCATATTTTTCAACATTTATTCGCTCTTTACGAACAATAAAGTTATCTAAGTCCATAGAGGCAACAACTTCATGCAACTGATTTTTTAAACTTTCATTAAACCCTTTAAGGGCTTCATCATCAGTATTTGCATTTTCAATCGTTTTTATTAAATCCAATCGACGAGAAAAGATTTTCTGCTTAACAGATTCTTGAATACTGGAATCATATCCATCTGGGTTGGCATTGAAAAATTCCAGATTTTCACAATAATCAAAGATAACAAATTCTTTTTTATCACCACCAGGCCCAAATAAATCCTCGCAAGGTCTGGTGCCTCTTCCTATCATTTGCCAAAATTTAGTTCTGGAGCGCACGAGCTTGAAGAAGACTAAATTTACAACTTCTGGAACATCAATACCGGTATCCAGCATATCAACTGAGGCGACAATAAATGGATTTTGAGTTTTAAGGCTAAAAGCATCAATTAAGTCTTGGGCATATTTCACTGAATGATCGATTCGACGGCAAAATTTTCCTGCCAATGCCGGGTAATTTTTATCAAATTGTTGGACTATAAATTCAGCATGCGTTTTATTTTTAGCAAAGATAATGGTTTTGCCGATTTTATCACCACCCTCCACTTTTATTCCATGTTCCATCAAGTGCATGAGAACTTTGTTGACGGTATCTTTATTAAATAACCATTGATTTAGAGCGGAAGAACTTATTTCTTCCCTTAGATCCCCGGTTTCTTTGTCATAGAATTCTTCTTGTAACTCATATTCTTCCTGGTCTTCAATAGAAAGTTCGTCGTAACGAATCCCCTCTCGTTGAAATTTCAATGGCACCGATATAGCATGAGGCGGTACAAGAAAACCATCATTGACAGCCTGTTCTAATTCATAGGAATAAGTTGGTTGGTGATCTTCAAGCTCAAACAATCTATACGTGTTTCTATCAACTTCGCCTCGGGGTGTCGCAGTTAATCCAAGTAAAAATGAATCAAAATAATCAAAAATGGCACCATATTTTTGATAAACAGAACGGTGTGCTTCATCGATAATGATCAAGTCAAAGTGGTTTACACTAAACGTCTGGTTCTTCTTTTTCTTGGTTCCATCAATACAATTCAACATGGTGGGATAAGTTGAAAATAATATACGAGCTTCCTCTTGCTTCTTGCTAAGGAGATTTGCACGACTAACGTGAGGCAGCAGTTTCTTATACTCACGCATAGCTTGGGTTAATAATGCTGTTCTATCAGCCAAAAACAATACTCTTCTTACCCAATTGGCTCGCAACAACATATCAACCAAGGCGATAGATAAACGGGTTTTGCCAGTACCTGTTGCCATCACTATCAAACTTTTTCGTTTTCGGTTATCGCCAAAATGCTGCATGACTCTAGCAGCAGCCTCCATTTGGTAATATCGTCCTGCAATATCTGGGTTTGATTGCATCAAATTTAAAACTTGCCGACTCTTCCGTTGATTTATCTTCCACTGTAATTCATCGCGAGTAGCAAAGCCTTGTACTTCTCTTGGTGGATAAAAAGTATCATCCCACATCCAGGTTGTATAACCGTTTGAGTAATATATGATCGGGCGTTGACCATGATGCTGCTCTAAACAATTGGCATATAGCTCCGCTTGGCGACTTCCGGATTGTGGGTCAACCTTCGTTTTTTTCGCTTCAATCAAGGCAAGTGGCTTTTTATCTTCTCCCCAAAGCACATAATCGACGTAACCTGTACCATCTTTTTTGCCTACGACAGTGGGCATACATTTCAGAACTTCGTATTCCTCAACATTTTTACCTTTCGGATCCCAGCCAGCTTCTCGCAACATAATATCAATCATCAATTCACGAGTTTCAGATTCAGTGTATTCATTGCTACCAATTGTCTTTTTCTTGGTTTTCTTAACTTCTTGAAGTAACGCTAATTTATCTTTTAAGGCAGCAAGCTCAGCTTCTGTTTGGGAAAGTTTATCTTGGGCTTCTTCAGTTGCCTTATCTTTTGCCTCTAAATCAGCTTGAATTTTTTCTATCTCATGCTGGGAAAGTTTTTTAACATCCTCTTGGGCTTTAGGAAGCAGTGTTATTTCAAACTGACGGGGTTTTGCACCTTCTTTAGTATAAATTCGAGCCATCCAGCCAAGAAATTGATGAAGCGCAACGGTGGTTTTTAAACCTTCATTTGGCGATATATTTTCATCACCATGAACGGCAATGTTTCCTAATCGATGTATAAATTTAATATCAAAAAACAAACCTCTTTGAATCATATTTGAAAAGCTAGGTTCATGAAGCATCGAGGCTAAATTCAATTCACAGGGGGATTTTAAAACCGTATCATTAGCAAATAACCATTTTAATGCTAATTCTAATGTTCGACGAGCATAAATTGCTGCGGCTCTAGGATCACGTAAAGCGTAACTCTCCACAAACCGGGCTTCTTGTAACAAGAAATCCCAATGCTCTGATAAAAATGAAAAGTTACTTTGTTCCATCTTTTTATATCCTTTATACTAATTCTATATCTGACTGTTTGCTTAATTCATTTCTAAAAGCTTTTTGAGTTAAGGAATTAAACAATTTATCTGATACCATAAAAGCTAAATTATCTTTCTCAATCTTCTTTACTGCCCTAGAAAAAAATTGGGCATATCTTTCTTGTTCATCTAAAGGTGGAAGTAAAATTTCAATATTAGAAAGTCTAGATTTGCTAACCATACCTTTCATGCTATTTGTTGACGCATTCTGAATTATTTTCTTATTGAATAACAGTTGAGCATATAGAAAATAAATTAATGTTTTTTCATTTGGTATAATTGCATTAATTTGTTGATTAAATGCAACCTCTCGATCGGTCATTGCTATATTGCCGATACAATTTTTACTACCAGCTATACAAGTTATTAGGACAGAATCTTTTGGGGCACATCTTCCAACGAGTTTACCTTCCTCTGAAAGATATTCCTCAGCCTTTGTTAAATAGTGAAACGGAGTATTTATATTATCTGATTTAATCCATTCAATTTCAGAACCGTAATATTGCTTTTTATCCCTTGAGGGCGTGTTTCCTGTTATGATTTTCCCTATATCAGAAATTTTAACCAGCTTGAATCCCTTTGAATTTGTCAAGGGATCTCCAAACATATCCAGAAAAACTGAGCGTAAAAGTTGCTCACTAAGTTTGATGGCTTGTTGGCGTTTACGTCGCACTGCATCCGCCTTATCTAAAATTGCAGCAATACGTTTTTGTTCATTTAGTGGTGGGAGTGAAATCTTCAACTTCTTTGCTCTTTCAAAGTCCATATTTGAAATATTTGTTGTTTGTCTGCCACAATTTCTCAGCAAATTTTGAGTTTGACTTGTTTTCATCCAGTGAAATAAATAACGTGGATATAATAATTCTTCTTTTGCCCTTAAAATGGATATAAACCCGCCTGCAACTGCTGGGTATTCTAGCTCTGGAACCCAACATGATTTTCCAACCAGTTCAAAACTATTCGCTGTCGAGACAAGCAGGTCACCCTTTTTTAAAAATTTTGATTTATTTTTTATATGATTTTTAGGTAAAGAAATTAAGTCAGATTCATCTAAGTCTTTCTGGATATTTTTGGTGCGCATACATACCACAAAATCATTGGCGCCAAATTCAATAAGGTCATGAGGTTTGAAAGTTACACCTCTGATAAATTCAGCGATATCACCTAAATTAACTTTTGGCCAACTCATAACATTGCCCTCAATGCTTTCAAATCATTTTGAATATCTAATTCCAAGGCCTCTAGCTTATCTATAATGACTAGTGGTGCATCATAAGTTACTTCGGTGTATTCAATCTCTTTATAACTATTGATAGAAAGCTCATATTTATTATTGGCAATGTCATTTTTATCAACAATGAAGGCTTTAGCTTTTTTATTAGAAAAATCACCTTTGTCGTGTTTATATTGTCGATACTGTCCAATGATGTCAGGTATATCATTAGCTTTGATTTGTTCTCTCTTATCATCCAGGCTAAAACCGTCTGCTTCCATATCATAAAACCAGACTTTATCAGTGCCGCCCGAATCTGTGCGGGTAAAAATTAATATAGCAGTGGATACTCCAGCATATGGTTTGAATACACCCGATGGCATAGAGATAACTGCTTCTAATTTTTGCTCTTCAACTAAAGCCTGTCTTATTTGTTGATGCGCTGTAGATGAGCCGAATAATACACCATCCGGCACGATGCAAGCACAGCGACCACCCAGTTTTAATTGTTTGATAAATAAGCTGATAAATAGCAATTCCGTTTTTTTAGTCTTGCTAACCTGTAACAAATCTTTAGCAATGCTTTCATGATCGAGCGACCCTTTGAAGGGAGGATTAGCCAAAATAAGGGTATAAGCATCACGTTTATCAGCATGGTCTTCGCTTAAAGAGTCCCTATCTTCAATGATTGGATTCTCAATACCATGCAGAGTCATATTCATGGCGCCAATGCGCAGCATTGAAGAGTCAAAGTCGGAGCCATGGAACATTTTATTATTAAAGTGCTCTTTGAGCTTTTGGTCACGATTGATTTCTTTGTGGTTCTCATCTAAATATTCTGCGGCAGAAACTAAAAAGCCACAGGTTCCACAAGCGGGATCGCAAATGATATCAAGAGGGGTGGGTTTCGTTAACTCAACCATCATTCGGATAATATGCCTTGGTGTACGGAATTGTCCATTTTGTCCGGCAGATGCGATTTTTGAGAGCATGTATTCATATAAATCGCCTTTTGTATCCCTGTCATGCATAGGGATGTGCTCAATCATATTTACAACTTTATCCAGTAAAGTTGGTGTTGGAATCATGAATACAGCATCCGTCATAAACTTTGTATAGGAACTACCCGCTCGACCATTAAGGGATTTTATAAAAGGAAAAACCTCATCTTTAAATACATCAAATTTTCGTTTGGGTTCAAAATCTTTAAACCTAGACCACCTTAGATGCTCTTGGCTTTTTTCGAAAATATGATCGGTGATCTCTTCGCCTAATAAGTTAGCTTGTGCTTCTTTTGCAGTGTGGAGGTCATCTAATCTCTTCGCAAAAAGCAAATATGTAATTTGCTCTATAACTGACAATGGGTTTGAGATGCCCCCTGACCAAAAGGTGTTCCAAATTTGGTCTACATTATTTTTAATTTCGCCTGTAATCATTTCGACTCTCTCATTGAATTTCTGCTTATTAAATATTCTGTTCTACAGCTCTTTTCTCTTGATTTTTAATCCATTGATCAATCTCACTCTTCCGAAAGCGCCACGCGGCACCTACCTTGAAGCCCGGAATTTTGCCTTCCGAAGCAAATCGATACGCAGTTTTTTCAGCTATTTTCAGATAGTTAGCTAAATCCTTAATAAGCATTATGTCATCGTCAGTCATTGGAAAATAACCCGTCCATATAGAATATAATTGAAAATAGTTGAAAATAGGGGTGATTTCAAGCTTTATTTAGCAATGCGCTAATCATCAAATTTAGTTCGCCAGTAAATCCATCAGTTTTTTATTAGCCAAACTGAAATTTTGCTGTGCCTTTTCCAGTAATTTTGTTTCATGCTTAAGGTCATATTTTTTCCAAATAACCTCGCAACTGAAATAATGATTAATACTTAACTGGTTATTGTTTTCTTTAATCTCACTTATAGGAACAGCTCGATAGTATGGACTTTCAGATACAAGACCAGAAACTGAGTTAGCTATGAGATTAATTTCATCTTTGCTTAGTTGTAATTGTCGTTTTTTCTCACTTCCAAAATGACTTGCATCAAAAAAATGAACAATATTTTTATTCGTTTTGTTTTTATTAAATATTAATAATACGGTCGGAATCATCGTACTTTTCAGCAATCCAGGTGGTAAACCAATCACTGCCTCAATTAAATCAGACCCAAGTAAATAATTTCTTAATTCTGCATCATAACCTCCACGAAATAACCACCCTTGAGGCATTAGCATAATAGCTCGTCCATTCGGATTAAGGTGATATATCGAATGTTGTATCCATAAAGAATCATTTGCGGAAGTTGGTATCTCCATTTTATCTTTCAATTGAATGTATTTTGATTCTTTTATCTTCTCGATATCTTTTGGAGTAAACCGCACTCCCCAAGGTGCTTGAGTAACTACTAGATCAGCATTAACAGATTTTTTTTGTGAGGTTAAGCTATTTGCCAAGGTATACTCAGCATTTATGTCCTTTAAAAATAGTATACATTTTCCAATAAATATGGTTTTTGAATTTATATCTTCTAACACAAGTTTTTTAGTGGTCATCTGACTAGATAAAGAGCAAAGACCTGCTGCCCCATCATATATTGTTAATTCACCTGCATCTCCAATAATCCCCTTAACTATTTCAACTATAACTTGATCAGTAATTGAATGCTCCAATCCTCTTAAAGCTGATTTTTGAAAAGCACAGATCAAATCATCGGCTAATTTATTAAAGTCAGTTACATTATTTATATAAGTCACTAAGTTAGCTAAAGCATCCGGTGAAATAAATTGATCTGATGATATCAACCTATGAGATAGTTCGGACTCCCCCAAAAACTCACTTTTTTTAATAATATCGAAGAGGAATTTTTTTTGGTTCTCATACTTAATATTACATAATTCAGAGAAGTTTTTTTGGTTTTCTTTGGCTATCACTGATAGGGTAACGAGCCAAACCAGCATCTCATCAATAACTAAACCACTATCACGCAAACTATTCAAAAGTAACCAGGGATCATCATGAATATTAACTGTTTGAAAATGTTTATTAATGCTCATGCCGCCTCCTGCATTAAATTCAATATTAAGGCATTGGATGTTCTTTTTTGCTGCTCAGCTAGATCCAAAGTCGCTTGATATGCTGCATGAATTGCATAGAAAATCTCACAAATTTTATCTTGAATATCCAGGTCAGGAACTGGAATTTCCATGCTTTTGAGATTTGAAGCAGGTATGTGTTGAATTATTGCGCCTTTGCTTAGGGCTAATAAATGCTCTCGACCAACCTCTGAATTAAGATAAGCAGTAATAACCTCACCTTTAATTTTTGATTTATTAGAACGCAAAATTATAAAGTTTGCACTCGCTATTACTCCTAACGATGCCGTTTCTTTCGTTACGAATCCAGCCCTAATTGCTGATCCACGAGCTAAAACAACAACATCCCCACTTTCAAGTATATAGCGATTAAACTTTTGTGGATTAGATAAATATACCTGTTTCATTGATTCTATTGAAATAAATCCATTCTGATCAAGATCATTACCCTTCAGAAGATAAACTTGCTGACTTTCCTGAGATTCTAAATCAGTATATGCGTTATTAACTACCCCAGAAATTATTGTGCTTACTTGCTCTAATGTTCTAATCATATCACTCCTCACTTAATTCGTACTTAAAAAACGATTTGCAAGTGAAGTATGAACTTCAGTCAGTGCCATGTCAATCGTTTTTATAGTACGATCAAGTGCTGCAAGGGGAATTTCTATATTTATTATTATGTTATCTATTCAATATATTTAAACTCAATTTTTTACATTTCATAGCAGGAAGTGGCTCAGATACTAGCTGGAGTCTCAAAATGTAATAAACAAGCAAGTCAGTAAAGACGCGTATTCTGCCTCACTTTACCTACAATTTCTATTTCAGGATCGTGCAGGGTAAGGCCTTGAATTTTGACTTTTCATCACTCCTTCCCTTAGTTCATCTCAACTTTTTTAAATTAGACTCATTGCCGAGTAATGCAGTCCAAACTCTGAGTCAACAGGTGTTATCAATTAATGACACGCTTTCTCTTTTAGGATATCGAACGATTGAAGAATTTAATCAGGAGCATTCTCTGCAGATAAAAGAATATATGCAGCAAAATATAATGCTGAGAGATTCTATATGGCCTGCAACCAAAGTGATAGGTTCAAAGGAATTCCAAAAAAAATTCAACTAAACAAGCTCTTTTTGTTTAAGAGCTCATTTTATCCTTAAAAACAGCTTTTAACGCTC
>JBAZRP010000003.1:7396-21105 GCA_041662885.1 Legionella sp. | reverse complement strand
CAACGAGTTTTCTGTTTAACTTATTGTTTATTAAGTTAATATTTTGGTCAGCCCCCTGTATTCCTCCTATATTCAAGCCGATTAAATATTGCCTATGATTGGCATCCCAAATAACTAACAGAAATGACAGAGAATTTTCGGTAACAGATGCACTGATTTTGCAAAACAAATACGAATGTAATTTTTACCAACCGGCGATGCAAAAAAAACGGAACCTGGAATCGTTGCGATTTTTGCTTTTTGAAGAAGCTGCTTCGATGCCATTTCAGCATCACTAAAATGGGTAGAAATATCCATCAAAACATAGTAAGTACCCTGAGGAACAATGGGTTTAAAACCTAAATTAATAAACGTATCAAGCACAATATCCCGTTGTTTTTGATAAAATTGAACAACACTTTTATAGTAAGAATCCTCCAAAAATGCAACACGTTTCACAGCATGTTGTAATGGAGTAACAGGACATACGTATAGCAAGTCTTGAATTTTAGCCATTTGACTTATGAGGTGAGATGGTCCCGCAGCGTACCCTAACCGCCACCCCGTCGCATTATAGGTTTTCGAAAACCCTGAAATCGTAATGGTTCTTGATTTGTTATCACCCAAACGAGCAAAAGAAATATGCTGATGAGAATCATAAGTAATGTATTCATAAATTTCATCCGAAATCACATCAAGATCATATTTATCAACAATAGCACTCAATGCATTGAGCTCTTCTTCTTGAAATACTTTACCTAATGGGTTAGCCGGGTTACAAAGCACTATTCCACGCGTCTTGGTGCTAATGGATTGCTCTAATTGTTCCCAATCAAAGGATAAATCACGAAGGTTGAAAGGAATTAATTTCACTTGAATACCAAAAAAATCCAAAAGATTTCTATGCGCTGGATAAAAAGGTTCAAAAAGAAGCACCTCATCCCCTGGCTTAAATAACACTTTAATAGCACAAGCTAATGCTCCAGTTGCTCCATGCGTAATGATAATTTCTGTTTCAGGATCAGCGGTTATTTGGTTAAAATGATGAAATTTATCAGAAACAATATTCCTTAAGCCACTTATTCCTTTAGAAGATGAGTAGCGATGCAATACTTGATCATCTAGAGCATTATACACTCCAGATAACAGCTCCTCTGGAACAGGCAAAGAAGAAACCCCCTGGCTTAAATCTATTCCATTGATTTTTTGGCAATATCCAGTAATTGCATCTATATTCCACTCGTTCTCTATCCTATTCAGCAACATACTTCTTCCTTTTTTACAAACCCATTCATGAGTAAAAATAATTTGTACAGCAACGTGTCGTTAGGGAGCTGATGCCAATAGCTCACCTGCTCTTTGATGCAACTTAGTGAAAAATTATCGGTTAAAGAAGAGCATAAGCTGATTATTTGCAGATCAATAAATCGAATAAAAAAACGCATTAAATTCATTAGTTGCTCACAAAAAAACAAGTCATGCTCACCCAGAATATTTAGCTTATTGTTCATAATATTTCTTTGCATCACAGGAATATGATTCATCTGGCTTAATAAAAATTGCATACAACTCCCTTCTTCTAAATACCAAATTGCATGCATTTTTCTTTGAGTTTCGCGAGAGATTTTGCATAAAACCTTCATAAATCTCCTAACCAATAAGACGTTCAAACCCAATTGCGCTACCATTTCCATTAGATGATGGCATTGCTCCTGTTCAACAGAAGGTACATAAATTGGTTTATTAAGAAGAAACTTCAATGCGGCGATAATACGTACATAATTCATCCTCAAGTGCATCAAGCTAATTAACTCATCATGGGCTGTTCGCATGATACCTCCTTAACTCCTATCGTTGAATCAACCATTTGCAAAAAAAGATGAGGCTCATATTGACGTATTTTTTGATGCTGCTGCATCAGCTCTTCCCTATTTGTTCCAAGAGAAGTAATAAAACCAGGACAGTTAATTAACGTACTCGTTTTCTCAAGAACGCCCTGCGTTTTCATTAAAACACTGTGAACATGAGGCAAATTTTTAATCGCCATCAAATCAGGCCGATTACAAATCTCGCCATGAATGGGAGAAATCATAAAGGTACACAACAGGCGTTTACGTAAAGGGAGCTTATTTTCAGGTAGTAATATTTGATGGAAATTTTCAGGATTGAGATATGATTCAGCAACCATAGAAATGTGGTTGTATCCTAAACTTTCCGTGTAAGCAGAAAGATCTATACCACCAATTGGTCGTGCTGCAGTTTCAATAAGTACAGAAGTAGTCTCATTGACTAACATCACCTCACTGTGACCGGCACCAAATTGTATACCCAAAGCATCAAGCACTTTTTTTACGTACTCTGTCAAGAGTTCATAAAGCAATTCATGTTCGACGGGAGACAAAACTTCCGCATAATCATAAACAGGCGATGCGTTTATGGTTATTTTATTCACTCGAATAATCTCTGTAACATAATGCCTTCCGTTACTGCTCACTGTATTGACCACATATTCTATTCCATGAAGATAAGGCTGAACGAGCAGCTCACTATTGTTCTCCCCAAGGGCATTTACTGTGTCAATCAGTTCATTAAAAGCCAACTGCACTTCTTCCTGATTTTGGCAAATGCTCACTCCATCAGTTCCTGCACTGGCTAAGGGTTTAAGCACAATAGGGTATTGGATGCCTTGACTCTTTAACCAATGAAAAATTGACTCACTCTTATTGGTTTTAAACACTGGAATTGAATTGACTCCTGCATGCTCCAATGCTTTTTGCATGTCGTATTTATTTCTCCGTGCGCAACTCAGCTTAGGATCGTTCGTTGTTGGAAGCGATAATTTTTGACTTAACCTGTCCGCAAGTAACACAGCGATTTCAGAACCAGGAATCACTGCTTTTATATCAAATTTGGACAACTCCTGGATGATGGGTTCATCATCACCATCCCAAACAAAATTATTAATAAAATCTTGTTGCCGAAATGAATCTAAATAAAAGGAACCAATCGCAGCTCCTGGTTGAACATGGATGCATTGGTATCCTCTGGAAATAAAAGCGGGTGCTAAATACTGACCTGTGGAATAAGCCCCAACAATGACAATTAGTTTATTATGTACACTCATCACTTCATCCTTTTTTATTGATTGCTACAAAAAAAGGAGTCGAGACATTAACGAGTCCCGTACTAAGCCCAACTCCCAATAAACTCAGAACAATTCCTATCATTTGTAATAGGCTAATTGATTGCTGCAAAACGACAACCGCGATTAGTAAGGCAAAGGGCGGCATTAACAGGGTAATCATCCCTGTCTTCGAAGGGCCCAAATACTTTACGCCATGAGACCACCATAAAAAAGAAAGTACCCCACCCAATATGATGAGATACCCCATATATAGACCAAAGTCCCAGGTAAGATGCTCTAAAATAAGCTGATGATCGCCTAAAAAACTGACGGGCAAAAACAGAATGCTGCCAGCAATAGTTGCATAAGCTGTGGTATGTAATGGAGGTAGATAATTCAGGACGGATTTACCTAAAGTGGAATATAAGGAAAAAGAAAAGGCGGCTAAAAGAAGTAGTACATTACCCAGCATAGTGTGTATATTAGGATGGAGGCTCCAATCACCGGTCAAGGTGGCTATTGCACCTAAAAAACCCGCAAATAAACCCCAATATTGTGACTTGCTCAATGAATCTATTGCTTTAATACGTGCAATAAGCACGGTAGTTAACGGTTGAACGGTCGGAATTAAAAGCGAGGCACTAATCGCTGAGGACAAAAACAACCCCCAATACGCCAAAATATTATACATCACCACGCCGAAAAACCCCATGCCCAACAACGGCCATACCGCTGTATAGGGCATCATCAACCACCTGTGTTTTTTTGAACAACAAAGAATCAAGATAAAACCTAGAGAAACACCTAGATTCCGAATAATTAGAGTAGTCATCACCGGCTGTTTTGTTAGTGCAAGTTGCCCTATGATAAAAGCCCCACCCCAAATCAGCTGAACAATAATTAATTGCAAACATATAAGAAACTCTGATTTTTTTTCCATTTTGATCTCCTTAACCCGCCAAATAACCACCATCAACGGGCACAATAGTTCCAGTAATAAATGAAGCTTCTTCTGATGCTAAAAATAAAACAGTTCGAGCCACCTCAAGAGGCAAACCTAAACGACCCAACGGATGAAGCATTCCTTTTAATTTTTTTAATGCCGCAACATCAGGAACTGTGCCAATAGCCCTATCGGTCATTGGTGTATCAATAATTCCAGGGGCTACTGCATTGATACGAATGGAATATGGCGCATTCTCAACGGCCATAGCCTGAGTCAATAATTTAACAGCAGCTTTACTGGCGCTATAAATCGCATCATCCTTCCAGGCTAAAAAGGAGGCAACTGAAGCCATGTTAATAATGACTCCAGAAGAACTATTCATCATATGTGGCAGTACATATTTGGAACATAAAAAAACACTTTTTACATTAACATCCATAAGTTGTTGGTAGTGTTCTTCTGTAAAATCAGTGATGGCACCAGAAATCTCTATTCCTGCATTATTAAATAGAACATCTATTTTTCCATAACGCCCTATTACCGCATTTACCAGTTTTTTTACATCATCTGTCTTGGTCACATCAGCATGGCAATAAACGCACTCCTGGTTTCTTGCTTTAAACGCTGCTATCACTTCTGCTTTTTTCTCCAAATTAATATCTGCAATAATTGTCATTGCGCCCTCTGCGGCAAATTGATGTGCTGTTTCAAGACCAATTCCTGATGCGCCTCCGGTAACAATAACCACCTTATTATTAAATCGATTATTCATGTTGTCTTCCCTGTTATATCGCTTGAGATAAACCACCATCAATATTAATGGTTGTTCCGGTAATATAATCCGCTAAACTCGAGGCTAAAAAAGCAATCAAAGCAGCCACTTCCTCAGCTCGGCCAATTCGTCTTAAGGGGATTTCTTCGCTAAGGTTTTCTTCAATTAATTCGTCAGGACGCCCCAAGGCTTGAGATAAAGTGTGAATGAAAGCATAATACCTTGGTGTTACAATAAATCCTGGATTAACCCCTGTAATACAAACATTATACTGCGCTGCAGTTTTTGAGAATGCTTTGATAAAGTTAATCAATCCTGCATTAATCACGCCGGACATCACTAAACGAGAAGAAGGCTCTTTGCCAGTAATTCCTACAAGATTAATGATTTTTCCCGAACGTTGTTCTTTCATCAGTTCAAATGCGCATTGTGTTAGCCGAATATAACCTAATAATTTTTTTTCACAGGCTTCCAGCCAACTTTGATTGGAATAAATTTCCGAATGCGGACTAAAAGAAGCACCCTCGGTGCTGTTAACTAAAATATCGATTCTCCCAAAGCAATGAATTGTTTGAGCAATTAATAATTGGGCAGCTTCAATTTCATAAATATCTGTTTTAAAAAGCTCAATCCTGCACCGTGGGATATTCACTAAAATAGATGTTTTGGCTTCCTCTAATGTCGCTTGTGTTCGCCCGCATAAAATCAAACAACATCCCTCTTGTGCCAATTGTTGAGCAGTAGCCAGGCCAATACCTGAACTGCCGCCCGCAATAAGCGCTATTTTTCCGTTAAGATGCAAATTCATGATTTATACTCTCGCTGATACTTTCGAGGTTTATTGTAGCGATGAGGCAAAAACAGATTAAGTGAAATAGCTGTTTCTGCAAATGGATTATAGGCTCCATGAGTCACCTCATCGGGAGCATAATATATTTTTCCAAAATGAAACTGCTCCTCTTCACCTCCTACTTGCATAAAGTAATTACCCTGAACTGCGATACCAATTTGTTCCCCACAGTGTTTATGCGTTGGCATTGAGGCATATTGAGGTATTGTGCTTAACATCACCTCGCACCAAGAGCTTAAAAAAAAGCGCATATTAATTCCCGTTCTTAAGGTGCGCTCATTTTCTGGATAAATAAAATAATCCTGTTTTTCAGGAAAAGTTTCTTCACAGTGCTTGCGTTTAATATCAAGACTTATAGCAACTTTCCCAGAGCGATTAATTGCTGAATGCACTACATTCGGAGGGATGGCGTAGGCATTACTTAGCTCTTCCAAAGATTCTTCTTTTCCGTCAATTTGTATGCTAAATGAGCCTTTCAATGCCATCCCCATTTGATACTCAGGGTGCGCATGCATTTTAAGTTCTGCACCAGGAGCAATAGTGGAAATCAAAATTTTTGTTTGACTCAGATCGTTGAGCTCAAACAAATAAGAGTTAATTCCCTCATTAAAACTAATGTGCTGAGGGATCGGAAAAAAATGACTCATACAACAAACTCCTTTTTAATAAATACTGACCATCCCATTCGAATAGGACCATATAAAGCACAACAAACGAGGTTATATTTTCTAATTGCATTCATATTAGTTAACGCTAAATCAGCTTTATTCTCATACACATCCAGAGCTGCTTTACTCGTTGAACTAACCAACTCAAGCTCGTAATCTGATATCTCAATCTGAGCTAAAAGGTTATCCAATAACTGAATCGGTGCAGGATGAGAAACAACTCGACAAGAATATTGAGAGAGCGCCCTGTCTTGGCGTCTGGCTAGTCCATAGGCAGGCGTATCAAATTGAAACATTCGATATAAAGTAACTTGGGGGTTAATATAAAATAAATTAATCTCATTGTACGCATGTGGAACTAATGCCATAGAAAGCTCCCCATGAATTAACTCTTGCAAAACTGAGTGAAAGCTATTTAATAACGTAATTGAATAGCTTTTAGGATTTTTTTCATCAGTTTGAATAAAATAGGCTGCTGCCGCTTCGCTACTCGTCCCTGACGGACCTAATGTACCAATTTGTATTACGTTTCCCTTTTCGTCCATGTTTAAATTCCCTACTAGCGTTTAGCATAATATTTTGCGACGCACTGAATGACATGTATGGTTTGCGCATAATTTAAACGAGGATCTACCAAGCTTCTATAATTTTTCTTAAAATCAGTTACTGAACTGCTAAAAGAAGATTTGTAATCTACACATTCCCTTACATTCTGGTGTGTTGCTTCAAGATGAATAGCATTCAGTTGGCTGCCCATTCTTCTATGAATTAAAAACGAACTCTTGATTTCATCAACAATAGAGTTGAGTTTTCTAATCTTTCTCCCCGAACTTAGAGTTTGGGTATTTCCATGCATGGGATCACAACTCCATAAAACAGTATGTTGCGTTTTTTTCACAGCTTCAATTAATTGCGGCAAAATGTGATGAACCTGTTGTACTCCTAATCTGGGAATCAGCGTGATACGGCCAGGAGCATAATCAGGATCTAATTGATTGATGGTTTTTATGAGCGTTGGAATAGAGGTATCTGGCCCTATTTTTAGCGCTATCGGATTGGCAATTTTTTTCAAATAATCAATGTGCTCGATACTAGTGATGGTACGCTTACCCAACCATGGAAAATGCGTTGAACGGTTGTAATATAATCCCGTTCGTTTATCCAGTCGAGTTAATGCTTGCTCATAACAAAGCAATAAGGCTTCGTGACTCGTGTGTATTTTTTGCTCTGTTTTTAGTTCTCGATTCCATTCATTTATTTCGCTATAAATAGATCCGGAACAATTATAACCTAAGAGCATTCGCCAAGGATCAGGAGTACGATGTTGATTATGTACTTGATTCACCATATCACCAAAGTAAGAATAAATCCGTTCATTTTGAGAAGTCTCATAAGGATTGCTTCTTGGCTTTGCATATTGTCCTGCAATTCTTCCAACCTGGAGTACCCTGCTGCCTGTTTTATTTTGAAAAAAATCTGCTAGCTGTTGAATAAATTTTAATTTTGCATAAGTTGTTTTTGCATCACACTCATAAAAACTCTCCGCACAATCTCCTAATTGGATTAAAAAGTATTTGCCTAGAGCGGCTTGTGCTATCAATTGGCGAAATTTATTAATTGCTTTAATCGAAACCAAAGGGACTTGTGACTGTAGAATATTTTGGACATGTGCCAAATCATTAGTGGAATAATCGAATGGCAGGTATGGCTTTTCTTGACTTTTCAATTGTAGAGCTGGTTCAAACATAATCATATCTCCTTGTCATCGCAATAAAATCCCTAAATACCTTCAGCAATATCGACCTCAGCATTCATTTATATTTCATTAGAGAAACAGCAAGAATAACTTTAGCGTCGCATTATTACAAAAAAGTAACTTGATGGTATTTTATTTTTACTACAAAGTAAATATCGCCGCTTACAAAAAAGTAAAAATAATAATGTAGTTGCAAATATGTAAAAAAATGTTATCTTGATTTATTAATAGATTAATGAGAATCATTTTGGTAGAAGAACTTCATAACAATACTTCTTTAGATAGGTTTAATAACGACTTATCTCAAAACCTTTCAAGATTAATGAAAGAAAATAATGTGTCAGAAAGTGAACTGTCTCGTGCTCTAGGCCTACCTTATAACACAATTCATCGCCTTATAAGTGGAGATACAACCGATCCTAGAATTTCGACATTAAAATCAATTGCCGCATACTTTAATGTAAGTTTAGATGCGTTATTTAACCCTAATAGCTTATCTTATGTTAATGAAAATATGAAATCGGAAGAAAGTGAAATTAATGAAGCATTGCTGCATTATATTTTGAAACACAGCCATCGCTTATATCCTGCCACACAAGGAACTAATAGTGATTATGCCGATTTTGTATTGGAATTATTCAGAGAAGTCCGTTCCATTGATACTTCTGAAAGTACTTTATTAAAAATTATTGATCTGGCTATTAGCTCCATTTCTTTGTACGAAGAAAAAAACAAAAAATTTAATCACGTCATTTAGAGTGTAATTATGGTTGTTAAAACTTATATTTTCCGATGTATTAGGTCAACTGGACATTGATTATATTTCAATAGCTTTAATTAATAAAGAAAGGAAACTTTTCTTTTTGTCTTCAAATCCATCAGTTGAACAACATTTAATTGAAATGGAATTGTGGGAATATAATTTTATTTACCAAGAAGGCTTTATCGACCAAAATGAACTTAAGTTGTGGAGTGAACCTCTTGTTGCGTCATAAATAAATGTTACCGAATAGCCTTTTATTGTCTTTTTTGAAGGCACTCTATTCCGAAACTGAACTACAAGGATATTGACGCCTGATTTTTTCTAAATTTTAAATGTTTTAAACTTATAATTAATAAAGCACAGGACACAAGAATAACAATTAACAGAGATGGTGAAGAGGCTATTCCTGTCTTTTTTACTAATATCAAAGACAGTAACGGTGCTAATCCAGCAGAAAGACTTGCTGCAACTGAATACAATGCTGATAAAACCGTACAACGTAAGTTAATCGGGAACATTTCAGCTAACATCACTGGTACAGTCGCGTAATATGCGCCTGCTGGGATTGCAATTAATGCCTGACTCAAAATTAATTGATGCAAATCACCATTAGATAATAAATAGAAGAAAGGCTGTGATAGAACTAGAAAACCAATGCTTGCGGTAATCACAATTTTTTCCCGATTAATTCTATCAGATAGCTTGCCCACTAAAGGGAACACACATAACAATACTACTAAGGAAATAATATTAGATAGCATTATCTCATGATCGCTATAACTCCCATAAATATGGGCTTGCATAGGACCATATATAAATATTTGAAATGTGGTGGTAACACCTAAACAACTGAGGATAAAAACATATAGTGATTGCAGCTTATTTGCTTTGACAAATTCAAGGGACTCTGTAAATAAATTACCTATTTTGGGTTTCGGACGATCAGAATAATACATGATATATTCCAAACTTTCCGGTATGCATAAGCGTATGTATAAACCTATTGATTAGCCTAAAAATGCAAACACAAAGGGAACTCGCCAAATTGCCCATTCTAGATCAGGGTACTTAGTGTTCAAATGAGTAACTACTAGTGCTACGATAGATGCAATCATCAATCCAAACATGCTTCCAAAAGAAGCCCAACTTCCCGTATACCCTTTTTTGGAAGTTGGTGCATTTTCAACAAGATATGCTGAAGAGTTTAAATATTCCGCCCCACAAGAAAAACTTTGAATAATACGCAAGAGCAGTAATGCCACTAAAGAGGCTATACCTATTAAGCTATTTGGTGGGATAAAACCAATTATTGAAGTAGAGATACCCATCGTCAAAATTGATATGGCCAGAATTATTTTTCTGCCATAAATATCAGAAAGTAAACCCATTAATAAGGCACCAATTGGTCTAGCTAAGTATCCCGCAAAAAAAGTAAGAAACACCAAGAATAATCCTTTAGATGTATCCCCAATTAAATATTTCGCTAGATAAACTGATAATAAGCCACAGATGGCCATATCAAAGGACTCAATTAAGTTTCCCAGCATCCCAGCTAAAATAATTCGTGTTTGGTGTTTCATCATATCTAAGCCTTGTTTTGTAATTCTGTTCTTGTTGTAAGTGTTTCTTTGTTTTGGACGTGATCTAGAAACAAATAACCATCAAGATGATCAATTTCATGTTGTAGAATCCTTGCTTCTAATCCAGATGCTTTCCTACAGATTAAATTTCCATTCATATCAACACCAGAATATTCAATTTCCATAGCCCTTGGTACTTCGCCCATTGTTTCACCACAATTTAAACAGCCTTCATAGCCAGTTTGAATCTCTTTTGTTAAAACTTTTAACGAAGGATTAATTAGCGCTGTATCAGGTATTGGGTCCTCAATCTTGCGACTTTGGGTGTATGCAGTGCTAAAAACAATTATCCGTTTGCTGATCCCAATTTGAGGAGCTGCCACACCCACAGCACCTTTTTCCTCCATGATACTAAACATATCTTGCACCAAAGCTTTCAACCATTCGCTGCCAAATTCTGACGCTGGAACTGGCTCAGCGATTTGTCTTAAAATTGGATCACTTTGATCTAGTAGGTTTTTCATATTGTCACCTGATTATTGATAATTAATTTCAAATGCGGTTTAGATTGATACACTCTTTGTTGTGGAGGAAGAGGAATCGTTTTGATAATTTCTCTTAAGCTAAACTTCCCTATAGCTAATAATTTTTCAAGTTGGTTATGAATTAATGGACTAAATAATTTAAAACCGAAAGAAAATATTGCTCGATACTCAGCAAAATTAGCAGGTATCGCTATGCCTTCTTCTAAACCTGGAGCCGTTTGTTTATATTGGTACAGCAAGTGTTTGTGTTCCGGATTATAAAGATCCGTCCACAAGCTAGGTTTATCTTGGAAAACGAAAGCAGATTGAAAGCTACCGTCATGCTCCAACAAATTTTTATCTATTAAATTTTGTTCTATGGAAGGTTTTGAGGATAACAAAATTAATTGCCCCGTCCTATCGATTAAACCAATGGAAACATAGTCTGTTTCCAATTGACCTAGCACATCCGAGAAGATTCGACGTAATACCGCGTAATGTTTAAACAGGTATTCTATTGCCAACGGGTGGAGCTTTATGTCTACAGCGGTTACATCCATATTTACAAATTTCTCAAACAGCGTGACTCTGCTTATTATGTGTTTCCTTGTATGAAGATAGGGAACTCATAGCCAGGTCAATGATTTTTAGTAAATTTTCTTTCGTAGTGTCGATTGCCCCTACTTCTTTGGCTAATCCTAACACAAAGTCAGCATAATCGTCATTACTTCGAGATGAGTCACGATATAAAGGAAGACTATGTTTTAGTATGTAATGCATCAACGATTCGTCCATTTGATTTTTAGGAGTCAATGGATAACCCTCATCACCAAAAAGTAGCCAGCCAGGATTAACCTGAAGAGACTTAGCTATTTGTTTGACCTTATCATAATCAGGTAAAGCATCACCGCGAATATAACGTCTACAAATTTGTTCCGATGCACCTGTGAAGGTAGCCAAAGTTTGAATACAAATACCGCTAGGCGAACGTGAAGCAATATGCCCTTTGGATTTCATAACTGCGATTAATCTATCTGCAAAATCTTTATGTTTACCTAAAGTCATACTTAATTTCTATCGAAGATTAACAACTTAAAACAAAGTTATCATACAAATGGATATCATTCAATTTCGTATTATATATTTATAATAGTTTCTTAAAGAAAATTGTATTAATATAAGTTCGTAACTTGATAATAACTAACAACAAAGGAAAATTTACTGGACAAACGTTTTGGACTATTTGAACTTGTTTTACAGGAATGGCCTAGTATTGAAATAACAAAAAAATATAACAAAAGAATGTATTGAGTGATTGCTTTAATCTTTCTATAATTCCCATCAAATTAAGCCGAACAGGGCGAAATTAGGTGATCAATAAATTTGTTATTAATGAAAAAGAAATTAATAGCATTCCCATAAGTGAAAATAATGAGCCCCTTATCGACCTAAAAGTACAAAAACTTGCTCAATCAGAAGAAGAGCTTTTCAAACAAACCAGTTTGTTAATCGCTCCTGTAAAATTTTTTGATGGCACCATTAACATACCTGCCCATAGCACAGGTGGCGCAGTAGATTTAGAAGTAATGAATAAAGATGGGGACTTAGTTAACTTTGGCATGGAAATTAAAGATTGGTATAGGGACTATAATGCTCCAGAAAAAACAGGAACCCTAAGTCTAAGATGATATTAAACTTTATTACGAAATAGCGTAAACTAAATTCAATCATGAAATAAAACTTCCCCATTGTGGATATCATATACATGGAACAACATAGCTTAATACACCTACTAGAACGCTTAATTATTGATTGGGAAAGTGAAGTAGTCGAATTTAAACAAGTTACTGATGCTTATTCAACTTCCGAAATTGGTAAATATTTCTCTGCTTTAGCTAACGAAGCTAATTTGAAGCATCATGATAAAGCGTGGCTAATATTTGGGGTGGATAATCATTCTCGAAAAATTATTGGTAGCACCTATCGAGAACATAAAGAAAAACTGCACAGCTTAAGATATCAAATTTCTCAAGGTGCACAGCCATCGATTACCTTCATTGATATCCATGAAGTCCATACTTCTAATGGGCGTGTTTTGCTATTTGAAATACCCGCAGCTCCACTTGGTATACCGATAGCATGGAATGGACATTATTATGCTCGTGCTGGAGAAAGTCTCGTTGCATTGGGTCCAGAAAAATATGAGCGAATACGTAGACAGGTTAGCGCATCTGATTGGTCAGCTCAAATTGTCCCCAAAACAACCATTCAAAATATTGATCCAGTCGCTATAAAAAAAGCGAGAGATCTATTTGCACAAAAACATGCCAATCGATTTAAAGTCAAAGAAGTGATGAATTGGACAGACAAAGCCTTTCTGGACCGAGCAAAAATAACGATTGACGGTCAAATCACTCGGGCAACTTTATTGTTACTCGGAAACGCAGAATCCGCCTATTTTCTTTCTCCACATCCAGCTCAACTGACTTGGAAACTTGAAGGCGAAGAACGTGCTTATGAACATTTTGGATTGCCATTTATTATCACGACCAGTTTGTTGTACCAAAAAATCCGAAATATACAATTACGTATCTTGCCTGATAACGAATTAGTTGCCATAGAACTTGCAAAATATGACCAAAAAATCGTATTAGAAGCATTACACAATTGCATTGCGCATCAAGATTATTCGCGACATGGAAGAATAATAGTTACCGAGCTACCTGATCGATTACTACTTGAAAACA
>JBAZRP010000003.1:0-7386 GCA_041662885.1 Legionella sp. | reverse complement strand
ATGAGGGAAATCCAGATGATTACATAGCGGGCCATAAAACCCCACAAAGCTACCGCAATCCTTGGCTGACTCAAGCAATGGTAGAAATCGGTATGATTGATACAATGGGATATGGAATTCATGAAATGTACAGCGGTCAGGCTCGTCGTTATTTTCCACTGCCAGATTACGATTTAAGTGATCCTAACTCCGTTAAAATTACTATTTATGGTCGCATTGTTGATTTATCTTATACCAGAATGCTTATTCAAAAAACCGATCTGACACTTGAAGAAATCGTGTCGCTCGATCGGGTTCAAAAACATCTTCCTTTAAAAGATGAAGTTATTAAGCAACTAAGAAAAGAAAAGTTAATTGAAGGTCGTAAACCTAATTTTCATGTTTCAGCTTTCATAGCAGATGCTACCTCAACACAGGCAGATTATATCCTTACTCGTGCTCAAGACAATAGTTATTATCAGAAATTAATCATTGATTATTTGCAACATTTTAAATCAGCGACGCGGAAGGAAATCGATAAATTACTCTGGACTAAACTAAGTGATGCATTAGACAAAGAAAAAAAACTGAAGAAAATTGATAATTTATTAACCAATTTGCGAAGTTCAGGCTTTATCAAAAACATTGGTTCTCGCAAATCACCGGCTTGGCAATTACAGGATGAAAAAATTAGGAATAAAAAGGAATAAAAATTAGGAATAAAATTTGCAAAAAAAGTATAGTTATCTTTATTTTTCAATACATTGATAGGTGACGCTAACTTGCGCTTCTACACAATTACCATAGCCATTGTATGCTAAGCAGCTCTTCTGTGAACCACCGAATCTTTCAGCTTTTTTATATCCCCATGCAGCGCAACGTTGCGTGGCAGTTTTATCAGCTAAATTCCAATCAACCATAGGTTTCTCAAATAATCCATACCGATAGGCAAGTTTTACTGTGGCATCAGCTTTACTACCACCGATTGCTTGCATGGTTTTTGTAGTTGCACATCCCGCTAGAAGTAATGCACATATTAACAGCAGTTTTTTCATGGATAAACCTTATTTCAAATTCAGATTGTATTGAATATCCTTATTTTGATTCCTTGAATTAAAATTATACATAAGTATTTTTTAAAAAGTGTACCTATAAGTGTACCTAATAAGAAATTCGGAAGGGAGTCGGATTTGGTGCTGGTTGGTAACTAATTGATTTATAAGGGTTTTCATTGGTCGGGACGGAAGGATTTGAACCTTCGACCACTAGCACCCCATGATAATTCCAATCGATTTCAATGAGTATCAAACAACTATACTTGTTACTCTAAAACCCTTATTCTTACTGCGATATATTTGTTTTGACATAACATTCGATTAAATTTATTATAAGTTAAATACACAGAAAAGTGTAGCCATAAGTGTAGCCAAATTAATAAATGAGAAGAAATGATTATGGAAAAATTTACTCATAAGAAAATCGAAAGCCTAACAGGCAAAAAAGTTCGTTATCATATTACCGAAGGAAATGGGTTTTGCCTTAGAGTTAGTCCTGCTGAAACCAAAACCTGGTTTTATCGATATAAGCATGATGGAAAGGAAAAGTGGCTAACTTTAGGTCACTTCCCTGCTATGGGGGTAGCTGAAGCCAGGAACCTTTTTAATGAGCTCTGGAGTAAACGACAAAATGGGGAAAATCCAGAGGAGTGTCTTAAACAAGAATCAGATTCCCATACTGATACTACCGTTGCGCAGCTTGTGAATGAATGGTATTCAGGATACATCGAAAAACATCGTGTACACCCACAACAAATTAAGCAAATTATTGATGCTGATATTATCCCCCTGCTTGGCGATAAAAAGCTGGGTAAACTCAAGACCAAAGAAATCACCCTGGCACTGGATAAAATCGTTAATCGGGGTTCTCCTATTCATGCCAATAAAGTGCTTGCTGCTCTTAAACAAGCATTTAATTACGGAACAAGCCGAGGTGATATGCTCGTAAATCCAGCCGCCAATATTCGCGCTAGAGACATTGGAGGATTAGAAAAAGCTAGAGATCGATTCCTGACACTGGAGGAAATAAAAGGACTCTGGCATTTTTTAGATAGTGATAAAAATCATATATCAGTACAAATCAAAAACTCGCTAAAGATCATTCTTCTGACAGGCGTGCGTACTGGCGAACTCCGAGTGGCTAAATGGTCTGAGTTTGATTTTGATAAATCCCTCTGGACTATCCCTGCAGTCAATACCAAAACAGGAGTGACTTTGCGGGTTCATTTAACCCCTTTCATGAAAACTCTATTGTTAGAATTGAAAGAAAACAATTGTAGTAGCTATGTTATTGGCAGCCTTGATGGCCTCTCCTGTATTTCAGATAAAGCCATTCCAAAAGCCGCCATGCGCATCCAGGATAGACTCAATATCCCCCAATGGACCCCTCATGATTTACGCCGAACATTTGCAACCCAACTGGGGGAAACATTGAATGTTGATCCAGTGGTAATAGAAAAATGCTTAGGGCATAAAATGCCTAAAATCATGGCAACCTATAATAAAAACGAAATGCTCCCACAACGTAAAGAAGCACTTGAACGATGGAGCTACTTCATTAAAGATCTAATCTTTGGGAATAACTATAACATCAATAAGTTATCTTCAAAAAAAATTATACCTGAGCTTATCAGGCACATTGAGATAAACTAACAGTATTTCAACATTGATAGATGCCCAATTTTCCAATATAACATTATTAATTCAGAATTTACGGGGAACGCCACTTTCTCTCTAGACTGATTGATAATATGCTATATATCGGTCAGTAATGGTTCTTGATCCGGCTTTTCTGTCATATGTATATTCATAACGGTATCCAATAAAACGAATTACGTTTTTTCTAAATTAAAAAACGCCCATAAAATCACGTTTTCCTATTATAACTCCCTTGCTACGTAATATGTCGTATGCTGTCGTAACATGAAAGAAAAACTGCGGGAGCCCGTAGTGAAGCAAATAGGGTTGACCTGTGAATTTCCTCTCTTTCGGCGTTCCTGCTTGAGTAACTATATCACGGCTCTCACTTCCTTCTATTTGAGCAGGCAAAATACTTGAGATAAAAGAAACTGTTTTAGCAATACGTGCTTGTAATTCCCCAAAAGTATTTTCATTGTCTTCATACACAGGAACCTCTATGCCGGCTAAACGAGCGGTTACTCCTTTGGCAAAGTCGGTTGATATTTGTACCTGACGTATTAAATGAAACATATCAGGGGTCAGACGTGCTTGCAGTAATTCATCGGGATCAATTTGATTGTCCACCGCATGAGTATTAGCTTTACTCAAAATGGAGTTTAAACTGTTCAATAACTGCTTAAAAACAGGAACTGATGCATTGTACATCGTTATTGCCATGGGTTTCTCCAAATCGGTATAAAGCTTGTTATCATAACTTGGAAGTAAAAGGATTTCCATAAATAAAGCTGAGATTAAATGAACTTGATTAAATATAATAAGTTTACTTAATTCAGCATATCAAACCAAGCCTCAACAATCATAACCATTGCCAAGGTATCTAATTCACAATATTTTAATAAGGCTTTTTGGAGTTCATTGCGCTCAAAATTGCTCATATGCATATGCTGCAATTTCGCATAAGCAATAGTGGCTGCACCACCCTGATTCAATTCATCTCCCTCAAATAACAGTTCGATTTTCACATCTGGTACTTCTTTATTGATTGGCTCAAGCAGAGAATAGGGATCTTTGATTTCATTATTATCAAATACAATCCATTGTTGGTTGGTGAAGTTTTTGCTGGGGATACCACCTTCGGCTCCATAAATGGGCTTGCTGTATTTATCTTGTAAAAATTTTGACCTTTGAATAATTGTTGGAAGTACTTTTTTAATGGAATTGGACCCATTTGTTAATGGATCATAATAAAAGCCTTTGACCAATTCCCACAAATCAACCATGCACCTACCTCCCTCCCATTTTTCTTTGCTGCTGCCAGTTGATTTAGTAATTAATTTTATAAACGCACATAATGCCTCTTTGTCTAACGGTGGATCTGGCATTTCTTCAAGTTGACGTAAAATAAAATTCAGGTAAGTATTCTCATGAGGGCTGTAACGAAAAATCGTGCCTTCATCCTGTTCCAATTCACTTTTTAAAGCGCGTACAAACTCAATTGATGGATCAATGCCTGGCTCCGCATTTAAGTATTCACCTGAATGCTTCACATTCCCTTGAGCATCGATAGTATGATGAGAAAACTGAAAGGCAACTCCTTGATAAGGATGCATGCCTTTTTTAAAGGGTATTGGCATCATGGCCGTTTCAAAATCAATTAAGTGCAATGGATAAGTCCAGGAAGATATTTCGTCTTTTAGACCTTGCTTGTCCATCCATATTGTATTGTCAGAATTTTTTACTTTTTCAACTTGCAGCCATTGTCGCTCAGATTGCGATAGCCCAGACTTATCCTTCTTCTTGATATCAAAATCGGACTCATCAAAATCCTTGAGTTTTATAAGACCTGATTTCAAACAATACTCTTTTTTTGTGTAAGCCCATAAGTCCAGGACGGTGGCATCACGAAAATCATAATCAGTATAATTCAAAGCCTCACGCCAACACTCTTTAAATCCCGATCTAAAACTCTGTGCTTCATCCTCATAAGTCGTTCTAAATTGGCATTTAGCACATTCCTTTTTGGGAACAGCAGGGAACTTTTTATCGCTAAAATAGTATTCACTGAATTCCATAAATAGATGTTTAAAATCAACCCCCCTATCATCGCGCTCAATCCATATTTTTTCAATCAGATCATCCGCATTCATTTCTTTTAAAAGAGGTACCGATAGATCTTCAGCTATTAATGAGTCAGCTATTTTCACTGACGCCTTACCTGATTTATCTTTTTCCAGAAAAAACTTTTGATTTAACCCATCGGTTGGACAAATGCTGTCTTTGTCTACGAGCAGTAAATAGCTGGAAATTCGATAATCTGGATAAGCCTTTTGTAATATCCATTTCTGAAAAGCAATATCAGCAATGTACGGCCTCCACTCTGAATTGATGGTCCCATCCTTTTTTTCAATTTTGTTTCTTGTGTTTTTGTCAAGCGACTTTGCTTTTACTTCAATTAGCTTTAAGTGGTCCTGGTTTTTAATAAGAATGTCCGCGCGGACAAAATAGTGCTGATATTGTATTGCTGCTTCAAAGAGCGTCACTGATTCCTCAAGCAGCAATTTTTGTGTGGTGGCCACCGCTGATTTATTATTATCTTCCTTAATTAAAATGCCTTCAGGGTAATAGCATTGGGCCAAAGCACCTATTTGATAACCCCCTTCCGCCAAGGCCTTGAGAAATTCATCCTCTGTCGTTTGGTTCGCATACTCTGGTTTATCGACATAATAGAGCTTGGTCGGACATTCAAATGCCAGCTTGAACTTAGATTTAGTCAGGTTAGAGGACATTTATTACCCCATTTCATGTATTTGCTTATAAGTTTAGCAAAATATTAGCGTTAGGCTTCATTTTTAATTTTTAGTATTTGCACTATAACCTCATCGAAAATCACGTCCCAAAGTACCCCAGAACTAGATAAAATCGATCATCATTATAAAACTGATAATACATTCTACTTGATTTATCATTAGTTATCTTTGATAATCAAAAAATATTATTTGGTATAAAGCTGACAAAGGAACCTCAATGTGAATACAGCAGATAAATGGATTACCGTCGATGCCGTCGCGAAATACTTGGGAGTTGCATCAATAACGATTTACCGCTGGCTTGAAAAGGGGCGTATTCCCGCCCACCGCGTCGGTAAACAATGGCGTTTTAAACCTAGTGAAATCGACGAATGGGTAAAGTCCGGCAGTGCTTCCGATAATACTGCAGAACAAGGTAAACAATTAACCTATCCTATTGATAATTAAGAACAGGAAACCTTCAATGTTAGATGACATTAAGAAAACTCTTTGGGCAACAGCTGATAAGCTGCGTGCTAACATGGATGCCGCTGAATACAAACATATTGTACTTGGCTTGATTTTTTTGAAATATATTTCCGACACATTTCAAATGCGTCGTGATGAGCTAAGCTACCGCTTTGCTAATAAACAGGACGATTATTATATTCCTGATGCTAATGCAGAAACTCTTGCACAAGAGTTAGAAGATCGTGATTATTACAGAGAGGTAAATGCTTTTTGGGTACCTGAAGCCGCTCGTTGGGAAAGCTTACGTGCTAAAGCAAAACAAGCTGATATTGGTAAGCTTATTGATGATGCGCTTTCATTGATAGAGACAGACAATCCAAAACTGAAAGGTATACTCGATAAACGATATGCTAGAGCGCAATTGCCTGATGGTAAATTGGGCGAATTGGTTGATTTAATATCCGCCATTGGTTTTGGTTCGGCGGGGCAATCTGCAAAAGATTTATTAGGCCAGGTTTATGAATATTTTCTCGGCCAATTTGCCAGTGCTGAAGGCAAAAAAGGCGGCCAGTTTTATACTCCTGCCAGCATAGTACGAACATTAGTTGCAGTTCTAGCTCCTCATCAAGGTAAGGTATATGACCCTTGCTGCGGTTCAGGGGGCATGTTTGTGCAGTCTGAAAAGTTCATTGAAGCCCACGGAGGTAAATTGGGTGATGTATCCATTTATGGTCAGGAGTCTAATCCAACAACATGGCGATTAGCAGCAATGAATCTTGCCATTCGAGGTATTGATTTTAACCTTGGCAAAGAGCCTACCGACACATTTACCAAGAATCAACACCCTGATCTACGCGCAGATTTTGTTCTAGCTAACCCACCTTTTAATATCTCTGATTGGTGGCACGGTAGTTTAGACAGTGACCCGCGCTGGGTTTACGGAACGCCACCACAAGGCAATGCCAATTATGCTTGGTTGCAACATATGTTGTATCACCTGAAGCCTTCTGGCCGTGCAGGTATTGTTTTAGCTAATGGATCGATGAGTTCTAGCCAAAACAGTGAAGGTGATATTCGCCGGAAAATGGTTGAAGCTGATGTGGTGGAATGCATGATAGCCCTACCAGGCCAGCTATTTTTTAACACTCAGATCCCTGCTTGCTTATGGTTTCTTACCAAAAAAAAATTAATCCGCAAAGGCGAGGTATTATTTATCGATGCCCGTAAACTGGGATCGATGATTAGCCGTTCACAGCTTGAACTCGCCGATACTGACATCCAGAAAATTGCAGATGTTGTGCATGCTTGGCGAGGTGATGGTGAAACCAATGCAGATTATGTTGATATTCCAGGTTTTTGTCGTAGCGTCACTTTAGCCGAAATTGCCGAACATGGGCATCTATTAACACCTGGTCGTTATGTAGGTGCTGAAGCTGTGGAAGATGATGACGAAA
>JBAZRP010000002.1:82715-85058 GCA_041662885.1 Legionella sp. | reverse complement strand
CCCACGCTTTCGTGCCTCAGTGTCAGTATTAGGCCAGGTAGCCGCCTTCGCCACTGGTGTTCCTTCCGATCTCTACGCATTTCACCGCTACACCGGAAATTCCACTACCCTCTCCCATACTCGAGTCATACAGTCTTAGCTGACCTGCCCAGGTTAAGCCCAGGGATTTCACAGCTAACTTATACAACCACCTACGCACCCTTTACGCCCAGTAATTCCGATTAACGCTCGCACCCTCCGTATTACCGCGGCTGCTGGCACGGAGTTAGCCGGTGCTTCTTCTGTGGGTAACGTCCAACTTGGTAGCTCTTAACCTCCAAGTCCTCCTCCCCACTGAAAGTGCTTTACAACCCTCAGGCCTTCTTCACACACGCGGCATTGCTGGATCAGGGTTGCCCCCATTGTCCAATATTCCCCACTGCTGCCTCCCGTAGGAGTCTGGACCGTGTCTCAGTTCCAGTGTGGCTGGCCATCCTCTCAGACCAGCTAACGATCGTCGCCTTGGTAGGCCTTTACCCTACCAACTAGCTAATCGTACGCAGGCTAATCTCAAAGCGCCAGGCCCGAAGGTCCCCAGCTTTCTTCCTAAGATATTATGCGGTATTAGCATGAGTTTCCCCATGTTATCCCCCACTTTAAGGTATATTCCTACGCGTTACTCACCCGTTCGCCACTCGCCATCAATCTAGCAAGCTAGATCATGCTGCCGTTCGACTTGCATGTGTTAGGCATGCCGCCAGCGTTCAATCTGAGCCAGGATCAAACTCTTCAGTTCAATTTCCTGTGCTAGATGATTCTAGCTTCTTTACTTCTTTTATTACTAAGCACTCAAATTTCTTTAAAGCGCCCACACAGTTTGTCTTCTCTTCTTCTTAATGAACTTCGCCCCGTAGGCAGTGGTGCGTATTCTACCGAATTCAGCGCTGATGTCAAATGATTTTTTGCTTTTTTATTGTTTTTTTTCGTAAGTATAAAAAGACATATCGTAGCTATTTTTGTCATCTTGGGGTCTGAATTCTACATTTTGGCAATGCCAACTTCTATCGTCGATAATTGGGAAATACACATCGGCCTGAAATTGATGATGTATTCGTGTTAAATAAATACGCTGAGCCAATTCTATAGTTTGTGCATACAGTTGAGCACCGCCGATGACCATAAGCTCTTGAATATCCTGCAAATGTATCAGTGCCTTGTCTAATGAATCAAAAATAAGAATACCATCCTGGGCAGACAAAGTACGACTTAACACAATATTTAATCGACCTGGTAATGGCCTGCCAATTGATTCGAAGGTGGAGCGACCCATTATTATTGGTTTGCCCATGGTTATTGTTTTGAAGTGTTGCAGATCAGCGGGCAAATGACAGAGTAATTGATTATTGAAGCCTAAGCCGTTGGCCTCATCAACCGCAGCTATTAGGCTGATTGTAGGCATCGTTGCATCCTATTGAGTGCCATTTGTTCAGCAATGCGAATTGCTTCTAGCATACTGCCAAGATCAGCAACCCCTTTTCCAGCTAATTCTAATGCTGTTCCGTGGTCCACTGAGGTCCGTATTATTGGTAATCCTAAAGTAATATTGGCCGCCCGACCAAAACCGGCATATTTTAGAACCGGCAATCCTTGATCGTGATACATTGTGACATAAGCATCGCATTCTTTATTATGTGCTGTTGTGAACATGGTATCTGCTGGAAATGGTCCTTCAACATGAATGCCTTCCACTTTTAAAATATCTAAGGCTGGTGTAATTACTTCAATTTCTTCTCTTCCTAAATACCCTGACTCTCCTGCATGAGGATTAAGACCACTGACCTTAATATAGGGTTTTTTTATACCGAACTCTTCAACTAAAGATTTATTAAGTTGCGTAATTACTTGAATTATAAGCAAAGAAGAAATGGCAGCTGGCACTTTCTGTAAAGGCAAATGAGTCGTAACTAAAGCTACTTTCATGGCTTCACAAGCTAATACCATAACTACGGTTTCACTTTGGAAAAATTCTGCAAAAAACTCGGTATGTCCAGTAAAGGAAATTCCTGCAGTATTTATGTTTGCTTTATGAACTGGAGCTGTTATTAATGCTGAGAATTCACCTTGTGAACATTTATTGGCTGACACAGTCAATAAATCAATTACATAAGATCCATTATCGGGATTTAATTGCCCTATTGTAACAGGTGCTGGGGCAGCCAAATGAAGAACGTGTAATTGACCTGGTTTCGTATCTATTGCTTTCCCTGATACATAAGGTATGAAGCTAACTGATTTTTTTAGAACTTTGGCCCTTGCTTCAAGCACATTCACATCAGCTAAAACTACCACTGGCAAATTATAATC
>JBAZRP010000002.1:11076-82705 GCA_041662885.1 Legionella sp. | reverse complement strand
ATCAGCTAAAGCAATACACAAATCAGGGCCAATGCCTGCTGGCTCACCGCTACTAATAAGTAGAGGCTTCATGCTAATTCCTTATCAACTATATTTACATATGCTTCAGTACGCAAATGTTGTTGCCAATTTTGTACTGCTTCTGCAAATTTCCGTTGATGCAAATATTGTCTTACTTCTTGTTTTTTAAATGCTTCAGAATCGTCTTTTTGTTCGCGAGCCAAAACTTCAATAATATGCCATCCATACTGAGTTTTTACAGGCTTGCTAATTTTATGTAGTGGTAGTTTATTCATAGTTTGCTCAAATTCAGGTACTAACTCACCAGGACTCACCCAACCCAAATCACCACCTTTAACGGCAGTACTAGCATCTAAAGAATATTGTTTTGCCATTAAAGCGAAATCTTTACCTGATTTAACTTGCTGATAAATATTATTAGCCTGTTTTACAGACTCAGATGGAAGCATGCTTGCATCCGGCTTTAATAAAATATGACGCACATGTGTCTTAGTTATCATGTGACGTTGGTTGGTACCATTAATTGCAACTAATTTTATTAGTTGAAAACCATTTCCAGTTCTTATCGGACCAACAACCTGGCCTATTTTCATTTTTAATACTTCTTTGGCAAAGACTTCTGGTAACTCAGCCAAATGCCTATCGCCTAAATCGCCACCTTCCAAGGCCAGTTCACCGCTAGACTCTTCAATTGCAAGACGACTAAAATCTTCACCTTTGCCAATTTTAACCAATAAATTATGTGCACTATCTCTGGCTTTCTTCACCTGCTCAGGACTTGGTTCTTCAGCTAAAGGAATGACTATATTTTGTAAACGGTACGTGGTATCAGGACTTGTGATATGGGTCATGGTTTTTAAATATTCCTCAACCTGCTCATTTTTTATCTGAACTTCACGGCCTATTGCTTTTTGTTGTAATCGAGAAAGAGTAATTTCTTTGCGCACATTTTCACGATATTCATTCCAATTCATATCATGTTTCGCTATTTCGTCACGTAATTGCGACAAGCTGATATGATTGTTTTCAGCAATTTTAGTAATTGCTTTCGTTAACTCGGCATCATCGACATTAATATTATTTTGCTTTGCCATTTGCATTTGTAGATCAATATCTATCAAATGTTGCAAGACTTGCTTGCGCAATACTGATTCTTTAGGCATTTCTAGTTTCTGAGCTATAATTTGTTTTTTGGATAATGCAACTTGAGCATCAAGTTCACTAGAGGTTATGACTCCATTATTGACTACAGCTACCACTTTATCCAATATTTGCTTACCTTGAGCCAAACAAACGCTTGAAAATAAAACGCAGGTCAATGCTACTTTTTTAAACATGATGTAATCCTCATTTTCTCTGCCATATTTCTAATTACGAAATTGGTCATTGTATCCTGGTATATAAGTACTTAAAATAGTCCCAGGATCGCTATTTGCTACAGATCCTAAACCTTTTAACAAGACTTGCAAATAGACATTGTTATTATATTGGGGCTGGAAGTTTTCATTCAAGTTTTTAAAACTTCTGCCACCAACCAATCTCATTGCCCAACAGCAACTATCATATTGTAATCCAATTAAAGACATCATGCTGTAGTTTTTACTAATATTCTGGCTATAGGCCCCGACAGAACTCCATCTGTCTGATATAGGCCATGCAAAAGCGAGAGTTGCTTGATGCAACGCATTGTTTACAAAAGCATTATCCCTAAGACTGGTGACATCACCATTAACTAAATAACTGTAACCAAAACTCACTATCTGATTGGGTTGTGGCTGATAATGAAGATTTACATCACCATTATTAGTGGAACGAGTTGCTGGATTCCAAATATAGTCACTTGAAATCTTCCAAACGGGACTAATGTTGAACGCTGCATTTGCAGCCACTGGAGAAGTATCCTCAGTGGGCGAGAGAAAACCAAAAGCATTGGGATCATCCAAACAAAAGCCTGTAGGGCTTTGACATAATTGTACTTTTCTATCTGAAAAATATCTAATTTGACCGATTGAAAATACTGCGAGTTCCGCACCTGTTTGTTGAAATAACCAACGAGTAGTTAAAGCATAGGTTAACTGATTGGCATCACCAATTCGGTCAAAACCTGAAAATCTATTGGTCCTAAATAACTGACCGGTATTAAAAATCATATAACCCGAATCATAAACAGGTGTCATGCTTTGATCTTGATAAGGAACATAAAGATAAAATAAACGTGGCTCAAGAGTTTGCGTGAATGAATTTCTAGCAATGGTTGCATTTCGTTCAAAAAACAAACCACCATCCACATCAAAACGGGGAATTGAGTGGTTAAACTCAGTATTGGGCATACCATTATTATTTTGTACTTGATAATAATTTTGTACCAATTCTGCTGCTGGAGTAATATAACCCCAAGGCTTATAATAAGGGAGGGACAAAATCGGATTAGCATAAAACCGTGGGCCCTGCGGCCGATACTCCAGTTGTTCAATCCATCTGTCGCTCTGCCAATAAAATTGATCGTATTGCCCAGTTAAGTCTAAACGCGCTTGGAAGGGCAAGTCAGCATAAGTACCCTGAGCCATTAATTGGGGTAAACGTTCATAGACGTTCGCTATTGGTATTTCATTTATTGGATGCAAAGTTTGGTAGCTCTGCGCCATGCCTCGAATCACCCAATTTTCATTAGTGTAGGTCAAATCTGCCTGTCGTAATAATTGACGTTCTGTAGCTACCGCTAAGTTAGTGCTGAAATCTTGCAAATAGTAATCATCCGATACTTGCTTCAGATTAACATTAAACTGCAAATCAGACGTGATATTGGTAGTATTTAAATAGCCTACTTGCCAACGATTTGTTGAGCTGCCTTGTAATCGCGGAAACAACTCCTCATTATTATTCAAAAAATTCGCATACGCTCTATCATCAGGCAAAAAATCCGCCGTCAAAAAACCCAAACTCTTAGAGGTTAAATAACGGTATTCACCCCCTAGCATCACCCCTCGTTCTGAGTACACATGCGGCACAAAAGTCAGATCATAATTTGGTGCAATATTCCAATAATAGGGCACGCCCAAATCAAATCCACCAACATTTGAATAGCCCACAATGGGCAGTAAAAATCCTGATTTTCTTTCTTTACTGGTAGGAAAACTTAAATATGGAGTGTATAAAATTGGAACTTCTTTAATGCGTAAACGAGCGTTTTTTGCAACTCCGGTTGCCTTAGCATCATCAAGTGTAATGGAGTCCGCTTGAATATCCCATGCTTTATCTTGAGGAGCACAGGTTGTATATGTGGCCTTTTGTAATAAATAATCTTTATTAGGAAAACGCTTAATTAAGCTCGCCCGGCCCCATGCTGGCAGTAAAGCACTGCTTCTATCAATATTAAATCGATATAAAACATCCTGTACTTCTCCTGAGCTATCCTGTGGGTTTATTTCTGCCTTTTTAGCTATCATTAATTTGTTGGGTTCTAAATAACGCACTTCACCCAAAAATTCGATTTTTGTTACCTGATTTGTTTTCGGATCTCTATAGACATATGCGGTTTGTGCGTTTACTATACGATTTGCCTGCTGCACTTGCACATTACCTTTGAGTGTCGAGCGTTGGTTTTGATAAAAAGAAACCCTATCCGTATCTATATGTATTTCTTCTGGATCAGAAAGCGCTTGTACTTCAATTGGTTGGTACCATCCTTTACAAATTGGTGAACTAGGACTCGATTGCCAGCCTAAACAACGCGCGATTTTAGCTCTAGCTGCATTGTTTAGAGTAACATTGCGATCTATAACACAGGCTTGGATTGGTTCTGCAATAACTTGGGCTGAATAAACATGCCTATAATAGGCTAAGAGGCACACTAAAAGTATGCTGCCAGAAAGAAAGCTCATTAATTTATTAAGAAACTTAATGTTCACGGCCTACAAAATGCCTTATTATTAGCAAGAAACGAAGATAGGAAGTATAGCATGCATGAAAGAGAAAACGCACTGAATCAATGGTTAGTTACTTTATTACCGGATAAAGCTTATGAACTAAACTCTCTTTGCAGTGATGCGAGTTTTAGAAGATATTTTAGACTTCAATATGATGGTCTGAGTCGCGTCGTAATGGATGCACCTCCTGCCAAAGAAAGTCTTGAGCCTTTTATTCAAGTAGCGCAAACACTCAGCCAATTCGGGGTACCAACGCCTGAAATTTTAGCCCAGGATCAACAACAAGGATTTTTATTATTAGGTGATTTTGGCGACCAATTACTACTCCATTCTTTGACTAAAGATAACGCAGATTTGTATTATAAAAAGGCCATAACTACTTTATTAAAAATCCAAACTTGTTCAACTGCGGGATTAGCTGCTTTTGATCACGCATTCATGTTAAAAGAAATGAATTTATGTAATGAATGGTTTTTTGAAGCCTATCTCAACTTAAATCTAAATATAAACGAACAAGAATTAGTACAAAATACCATGCAATGGATTGCAGCCGAACTTGCGCAGCAAGCACAAGTTTTTATTCATAGAGATTATCACTCACGAAATCTGATGCTCATCGAAAATAATGCTTTGGGAGTAATTGATTTTCAGGACGCCATGCGCGGGCCAATAACTTATGATTTAGTGTCTTTATTAAAGGATTGTTACATCTCCTGGCCAAGAGCGAAAGTTTTAGCGTGGATTGAGTTTTTTTATAATAACAATCCCCTGGCACAAACCCAATCTTTGTCCGAATTTATTCGCGCTTTCGACTTGTGTGGCATCCAAAGACATTTAAAGGTTTTAGGAGTTTTTGGTCGGTTAAAATTACGCGATAATAAAAACGGCTATATTAAAGACTTACCCTTAACTTTAAAGTATGTGCTTGATTGTGCTGAAAGTTATACTGAATTACGTCCCTTATTCGAATTAATACAAAAACGAGTCTATTTACCATGAAAGTTGCAATGATTCTATCTGCAGGCCGCGGTGAACGCTTGAAACCAATTACCGATGCCATTCCTAAAGCTTTATGTGTGGTAAATAATAAGCCGCTAATAGAGCATCATGTGATTAATTTAGCTAAATCCGGTTTTGAACGCTTGGTTGTTAATCATGCCTATTTAGGCGGTAAAATTCGTAATTATTTAGGTGATGGCAGTAAATGGGGCGTTGAAATTGTTTATTCACCAGAGCCTCCAGGCGGTCTTGAAACTGCTGGTGGGATTGTGAAGGCGCTGCCTCTATTAGGTAAAGATCCTTTTGTAACTGTTAATGCTGATATTTATACTGATTTTGACTTTGCCAGTTTGCGTAAGCAATCCTTTGATTGCATTCATTTAGTTTTAGTTAATAAAAATCCAGCTTTGAATCATCATGGTGATTTTGGATTAGTGGATAATGGAATGCTAACTAATACGAATCGTGAATATACTTTCCCCGGCATAGCTTGTTACCATCCACAAGTATTTGCGGACTTAAAACAAGGGCGCTATGGTTTACCTCCCTTGCTTAGATCGTATGTTGAGGATAAACAGGTAACTGGAAGCCTATTTCACGGCATTTGGCATGATATAGGCTCTTTAGATAGATTAAATGAACTTATTTCCTTCCTTGACTCACGTTCTCAGCCATGTCTGCTAAACGAGTAAACTCGTCATCGGTTTCTTGCTGACTAAGCGCTTGTTGTAGATATTGCTCAATGAGATCTTGGTTTCTCTTTTCTTCTGCTGCTGTTTGCTGAGGTGTACTGGCTTCATCTTCAGTTACTGCAGCTTCTAGTTCTTGACCGGGGAATTCATTCTGTACAATAGTAAGATTCACATTTATATCATGATCATCTAGAAATTTTTCAAAACCATCGGATAAATCGTTGATTTTAGTACCAAGCCATTCTGGCCATTCTTTGGTAATAATAATTGGATCCTGAGCGCCATGTTGGATTGCTTGCAATCTTTGTTCAGCATTCATCTCTGCACCATTGGCTTTCAACCAGGAGGTAAATAAGTTGTCCATTGCCAGAATATTTTTATCCGATAAGGGTTGATTATTTTCAGTCCAGGCACGAACCAACTCGCCCTCATTCGTGGCAGCAAAGTCAAATTGGACATCTGATACCTCATTTTCATTATTGGATATGATTTCTTTAGCATCGTATACAGTATTAACAATCAGATTCTCAGTTGGACTAAGAGGAGCTTGTGCGTCCCAAGAACTTCTCAGCTGTCTACTGGAGGTTAGGATCCAATCATCATCTTTTGGTGGATTCTCTATCATTTCAGGAGAAACTGGATTATTCATCTCGTTATTAATTTTAAGATGTAAATTTTTCAAACTCTCGCCAGTTTCCTTTTGCGCATCTTTATGAGCGGCTAATGCCTTATCAAATCTTCTACGCAAATAGAACATCGCTAAAGTTAAAGGATTGCTACCTGACTTAGCTACCTCAACTGCAGCATTAATTGCTGGACCATCCGGAATTCTCTTTTCATACATTTTTTAACTCTCTTACAATTATTTATAGGGGCAACTGCTAACACTATTTAGTATAATTATAGCAAAGAATGCACACTTGGCTTTTTAGCTATCTTTTCTTTACGAAAAACATACAAATGATTTTAACCAAAGGTCCCCTCATCCGCCCTGACGGGCACCTTCTCCCTGAGGGAGAAGGGAAAATTGGGCCACGTAGTTTATTTTAATGATTTTAACCAAAGCTCCCCTCATCCGCCCTGACGGGCGCCTTCTACCTGAGGGAGAAGGGAAAATTGGGCCATGTAGTTTATTTTAATGGTGATTTTATATTGCCAATCACTGAGTCAAAATTTTTCTTTTTCATTGAATCAAAAGTAAATTCATCGACCAGGATTGCATCCCAACGCGCCTCTTCCATCGCCACCAACTCCTGCATTTCTTCCTGGCTAAGCTCGCCCTTAGCTACTTTTTCTTGTAATTTTTCATTAAGTTGCGTGTATTTAAATCGTTTTAAATCACTGATCTTAGAATTTAAGGCATCTGTTTTAATGATTGATTGCAAAGCATGTTCCATACGATCCACTGGTTGGGTAGGATCTTTACTTAAATAAATTAAGTCTTTAATGCGATTACGGTAATGATTATTCTCAGTCATCAAACGCGCCAATTTATGATCTAATTTATCTGAAGGCTGGTGCATGGTTTGACCAAAAGGAAACGCTACTAATCGGGCAATAAGGCCTAAAACTCTGGATGGGAAATTTTGGCACAACCCTATCATGGCTTTTTGAGCTTGATAAAAACAATAAGTTACCGCCCATTGAGCATGAACTTGCTCGTCCTTATCATCGCCATTCACTTGCACTGCACGCAAAGCGGCCATAGCCATGTATAAATAAGACATACCATCAGCCAAGCGGGCAGAGAGACGTTCTTTACGTTTTAAATCACCACCTAAGACAATTAATGATAAGTCTGCTAACCAAGAATAGGCATAACTTAAACGAGCTAACTTTTGATAATTACGACGCATGGAATTATCGGGTGTACTAATAAAATGGCCACCGGTCCAGGCAGAACAAATTGTTTTTGCTAAATTTTGCATAAAATAATAAATATGCTTCCAAATTAGGGTTTTGAAAACTTCTTTCTCATTATTGGAAACGGCATAAAACTCGTCACGAATAAAAGGATGGCAGGCCATAGACCCTTGTCCAAAAATTAGCAGATTGCGCGACATAACATTGGCACCCTCAACCGTAATGGAGATTGGTACTGATTGATAGGCGGCTGCCAAATAATTACGAGGACCCAAAACTACTGCGCGTCCAGCATGTACATCCATAGCATTTCCAACTGCTATACGGGCTAATTCGGTATTAAAATATTTCGTAATCGCTGAAGCTACAGAAGGTTTTTTATGTTCATTCACCGCCGCAACGGTTAATAAGCGAGTAGCATTCACTAAATAATTCAAACCAGCAATTTCAGCTAGTTTTTCAGCAATACCCTCGAATAGGGCAATTTCCACATTAAACTGTCGGCGAATACGTGCAAAGGCTCCGGCTGTGAGATAAGAAATCGACGAGGATGCAGCGCCCAAAGCTGGTAAGGAAATAGAACGACCTATAGACAAACACTCGACTAACATTTGCCAACCACCGCCAGCATTTTTCTGACCACCAATAATGGTGTCAATTGGTACAAAAATATCTTTACCACGCACCGTTCCATTCATAAAGGCCTGATTAGCAGGTAAATGACGATTACCAATTTCAAGATTTGGTGTATCACGCGGAATTAATAAACAAGTAATTCCTTCGCTACCCTCACCATTTAATAAACCATCAGGATCTTTTAAATTAACTGCCAAGCCGATTAAGGTGGCAACAGGTGCTAAAGTAATCCAGCGTTTATCCAAATTGAGCTGTAAACCAAGCACTGTTTTTCCATCAATTTTCTTGTTTACAACAACTGCATCAGATTGAATAGAAGTAGCGTCACTACCTGCTCCTGGTTCAGTTAATGCAAAACAAGGAATGTCTATTCCTTTGGCTAATCTAGGCAAATAATAAGATTTTTGTTCAGGGGTTCCGTAATAATTAATTAATTCACCTGGGCCTAGAGAATTTGGCACCATAACAGTTACCGCTGCAGAACCCGAGCGGCTGGCAATTTTCATAACTACATCAGAATGAGCGCGTGCAGAAAAACCTTTTCCACCATACTCTTTCGGAATTACCAAACCAAAAAAACCTTTTTCTTTAATATAAGTCCATACCTTAGGCGGCAGATCCAAATCTTGATTGATTTCCCAATCATCCAACATACTGCATAAGGTACACGTTTCATTATCCAAAAATGATTGTTCTTCAGCGGAAAGCTCTGTAGCAATACTTGCTAATCGATCCCAATCCGGTTTGCCCACAAATATATCTTGTTCCAACCAAGTATCACCTGCATTTAAAGCTTGTTCTTCGGTTTTAGATAATTTAGGAATGGATTTCCCGGCTACTTTAAACAAATAATCTGCAATGAACGCACGAACTGGTTCCACTTGTAAGATTAATAACGCCACGATAACAGTAGTCCATAGCAAGAGTCCAAAAAACCAGGGCATACCCAAATAAAAAGTAGCGATGATTAAATAAATCGCCGATCCGACTTCCCAAATAATAGGGTTGTCTGCTCGATATAAGGACATTAAAGTAAATATTAAATAGATTAGAAATAAAGTGATAGCCATTAAAACACCTTCCTTTGCTTTTTTTTTAAATGCAGGTTAGATTGTTAGTATATACCCTTTATGGTGCATTTTGCGAGTGTCCCTTGGAATAACATGACTCAACAACTTATTTGGAATTTTGCTTATTCCAAACCCACAGAAAAACCCTTGAATTTTGCGCAAGATCAGAAAGATACGCTCAAATGGGAAGCACGTTTTTTTTGGCCACATAATGAAGTAATTTGTTTGAATATTATTGATCCTGGGCTGCTCGATTTAAATCTATACAAGAAAAAGCAAAAGCAAGATGACTATTATTTAATACCGAAAAGTAATTTCAATATTAAACGCCGTCATGAACGGATTTTGTATAAACCGCTGTTACATCAATCTTCCATCGCTAATGGATTTGGACGTAAGATTGATTTGGAGCAATCGGAAGATTATCCCAAAGATTATAATCCTGAATTTTTATGTGGCTTACTAAAACAGGCGATGAGCGCGAAAATTGTTCATGTAACTAAGGAATCCTATACTTATAAATTCGATACAGAACCACGTATTAAATTGGAACTAGCTAGACTTGAGGTGGAACATAAAATTTATTATAGCGCTTGTATTGAGGGAAAATCGCAAAGTTTGGTTGAGAGTATTAGCTTGGCTTTATTCGGAAAACAAAAAAGTTATGATTATGTGGGGTTTTTGAATACGGTGGTTTGAGGGTTGGTGTTTTAATCCACTCATGCGCCCTTCGGGCACCTTCTCCCGGAGGGAGAAGGGAGCAATAGAGAATACAATGATTACCAGTTTATTAAATATAATCTACAGTTTTAGCAAAATTGGAATTATTTCTCTAGGTGGCGGTAATTCCATGTTGAAATTGCTCGAATACGAGGCGGTTACGTACAGGCATTGGGTGGGCAAAGAAGAATTCATTAGTATGCTTGGCTCAAGTTTTTTATTTCCCGGTTTAACAGCTGTTAAATTATCGGCCTTAATTGGTTATAAAGCTGCCGGCATTACCGGTATGATTTTGGCGGTTTTGTGTTTAAACCTACCTGGATTACTCATGGTATTATTAGGCTATCAATGGTTAACGCATAATAATGGTCCTAATACTCGAAAAATTATGATTGCAGTGCAATATGGCGCTTTAGCTTTATTGGCCGCAGCTACTTTTTCTGTTGCCCAAGGTGTGGTTGAAATGCATTTTTCAATAGCGATTGGGCTTGCCTGTCTTCTCTTCTTTTTGGCCTTAGCCTTTCTAAATTTATCGCCTTTTTGGGGATTTGTGGCTTTTATTGCACTGACTTTTTTTCTAGTTCATTAAGGAGTTGCTCTTGGACGAGGTACTGGATAACCCGGATTATTACATTAACCGCGAATTCTCAGCGATAGAATTTAATCGCCGAGTACTAATGCTGGCTAATGATGATCGCGTACCTTTATTAGAACGGATGCGTTTTTTAAGTATTTGCAGCAGCAATCTGGATGAATTTTTTGAAATCCGTGTTGCCGGACTTAAAGAAAAAATTGCCATGTCCTCAAGTAAATTAACCTTAGACGGTTTGCGTGTTGATGAAGCCTATAGTGAAATTAGCAAAAGAGCACACACATTAATAGAACAAATCTATAGCATTTTTAACAAACAATTACTGCCAGCCTTACGCAAACAAAATATTTATTTTCTGGATTCCGACGAATGGACTGAAGACATTCATTTATGGGCAAAACATTATTTTAAACACGAAATTTTACCTGTTGTTAGTCCCATAGCTTTGGATTTAGCGCATCCCTTACCACGTTTAATTAATAAGAGTCTCAATTTTATAATTTCTTTAAGTGGTAAGGATGCATTCGATCGGAATATCAATTATGCGGTGGTACATGCGCCACGATCCATTCCTCGTATGATTCATTTACCTTCTGAATTATGTGGTGATGCGCATTATTTTGTTTATTTATCCTCAATTATAAAAACTCATGTAAACAGTTTATTTCCAGGAATGGAAATCAGTGGTTGTTATTCGTTTCGATTAACCCGTAATAGCGATTTATTTTTACGCGAAGAAGAAATTGATGACCTAGCAAAAGCCGTGCAACGTGAAATTTTTTCCAGACATTATGGTCATGTAGTACGTTTAGAGATTGAAAATAAATGTCCTGAAAAAATTGTTGATTTTCTCTTACAAAAATACCGGCTGCATTATGAAGATACTTATTTTTGTGATGGTCCTGTCAACATACAACGATATATGAGTGCTATTAATAGTATTGATAGACCGGATTTGAACTATCCACCCTTCATAGCTCAATACCCACAATTTCCAAAATCGGAGCACAACTTATTCAATGTTCTTGATCAACAAGATATTCTATTACATCACCCCTATCAAAGTTTTGCTCCAGTAATAGACTTTGTGCGACAAGCTGCAGCCGATCCTAATGTATTGGCCATCAACCAAACTTTATATAGAACCCATTCTGAATCGGTAATGGTTGATGCCTTAGTCGATGCCGCCCATTCTGGTAAAGAAGTAACCGCAGTTATTGAATTACGCGCACGCTTTGACGAAGAATCCAATTTAAAATTAGCCAATCGATTACATACCGCAGGAATTTTAGTTCTTTATGGGGTCGTAGGATTTAAAACCCATGCCAAAATGACTTTAGTGGTCAGAAGAACACACGGGAAACTCAAACGCTATGTGCATTTGAGTACGGGCAACTACCACGAAAAAACCGCCAGAACATATACCGACTTAGGCTTACTAACCAGCGAACCGACTATTGCGTCGGATGTGCAAATCATTTTCCAACAATTAACTGGTCTAGGAAAAGTAGTAAAATTAAAAGCTTTAAGCCATGCTCCATTTACCCTACAAAAATCCTTATTAAATTTGATCGAACAATGTGCCTGTGCCGCGCAAAAAGGAGGCGATACGGAAATAATGTTTAAAGCTAATGGTCTAACCGACGTGGTTATGATTCAAGCCTTATACAAAGCTTCCCAAGCTGGCGTAAAAATTAATTTATTAATCCGAGGGGTGTGTTGTTTAAAACCAGGACTTGCTGGAGTATCAGAAAATATAAGAGTACTTTCTTATATTGGCCGCTTCTTAGAACACCATCGCGTATTTTATTTTAGAATCCAGGATAAAGAACATTACTTTTGTGCCAGTGCCGATTTAATGGATAGAAATTTATATCATAGAATCGAAGTTATGTTTCCAATACTTGATGAAGACTGTCAAAAACGCATTAAAAGTGAAATTATCAAAAACTATCTGAAAGACACTAGTAATACTTGGGAAATGCAAAATGATGGCAGTTATAAACCTTGTGGGCATGCAGATAACAGCGCTCAAATGAGGTTATTGAAGCTTTATGGGGAAGAATAGATTCAAAATAACTGCGTTTTACTTAATTTTCCTGGCTCCTCACGCACCAAACGCGGGACTAAATAACCGGGTAATAAAGTTTGTAATTCTTGGTATATCTGCTGGGTTTTGGTAAAGGCCATATCAAAATGTGCTGCTCCACGCACCTTGTCCATCACATGTAAATAATATGGTAAAACGCCAAAGCTGAATAAAGCCTGGCTTAATTCGGCCAAAGTTTGTGCATTATCATTTACGCCTGACAATAATACCGACTGGTTGAGCAAATGACAGCCAGCTTCTTTCAGATCGATGCATGCTGTTTGTACTTGTTGATCTAATTCCTGAGCATGATTGCAGTGCAAAACAATTACTTTATGTAAACGAGATGCTTTTAGGAGTTCTATCAAAGTTGCGTTAATCCGTTCAGGTAAAACTACTGGGAATCGTGTATGAATACGCACTGTATGCACATGAGGTATCGCTTCTATGAGTTGCAATACTTCTGATAAGACTGCATCCGCGGCTAATAAAGGGTCACCGCCGCTTAAAATAACTTCGCTAATACTGCTGTCTTTTGCAATATAATCCGCCACTTCTTTCCAACCATTACGCCCAGGATTATTTTCTTGATAGGGAAAATGTCTTCTAAAACAATAACGACAATTAATAGCGCAAGCACCGGTTAGCGTTAATAAGACACGGCCATGGTATTTATGAATTAATCCACGCATCACATTGGTTTGTGACTCGTGAACGGGATCTGTCGTGTATCCGGCCACTACATCAAGCTCCTGATCTACGGCCAAGACTTGTAGTAAAAGTGGATCAAATGGGTTTCCTTTGCGCATGCGTTGAGCAAAGCCTAAAGGAATACGACTTGAAAACTGCTGTTCTGCCAGGATATTTGCACTTTCAACCGGTAATTCTAAGAATTTTAATAATTCAGTTGCCGATGTAAAACCCTGTGATAAAATTTTTTGCCAATTCAAAGAGGAATCTCGCATTAATTGTACGGACTTGATAAACTGTGCGAACTTTATCGAAATTAGAGAAAAATCTCAACTATTGGAGCAGTAATGGCAACCTACGGTATGAATGATGTAAAAAATGGCTTAAAAGTAATGGTAGATGATGCACCTTGTACTATTCTTGAATGTGAATTTATAAAACCAGGTAAAGGACAAGCCTTTACGCGTATTAAAATTCGTAACTTAAAAACTGGTCGAGTGGTTGAGCGGACCATGAAAGCCAATGAATCTTTAAATTCCGCAGATGTTGCTGATGTAGAAATGCACTATTTATATAATGACGGCGAACACTGGCATTTTATGGTTCCGGAAACTTTTGAACAATATGCCCTAACAGAAACCAATGTTGCTGATGCTGCGCAATGGTTAAAAGAGCAGGATATTTGTATTCTTACTTTATGGAATAATGAGCCCATATTAGTAATGCCACCTAATTTTGTGATTTTAGAAATTGTCGAAACGGATCCTGGTTTGAAAGGGGATACTTCTGGTGGCGGTGGAAAACCAGCGAAATTGGAAACTGGAGCTGTTGTGCGTGTACCTTTATTTGTTCAGACAGGTGAATTGATTAAGGTGGATACGCGTAAGGGTGAGTATGTTTCGCGGGCGAAGGAATAGTTAGTTGTAAAAGCGTAGGTTGGGCCTGGGCCCAACCTACGGCTTAATAACTATCATAAATACCCATACCACCCCAATAACCATAATTACCTATACCATAACCATAATGGTAGTAATTATTTCCCCAATAAGGTCGGTTATTGTAGTAACCTACTGAGTACACATAATCATTACTGTATCCAGGATCATAGGCTACTGTTCCAACGGCGCAACCATTTAATAATAAAATTGGCGCACTTAACATCAGAGCAATCATTACTTTTTTCATGATCTTTCCTCCTTATTACCATCTGTGCCAACGATGATAGCGGTGGTAGGGATGGTATCGGTGGTATCGGTATGGATGATAACGATGCCATCTATGGTAACGATGCCAATACGCATATTGGGTCCCCACAACGGACTTTCCACTATAATTTCCAACAGTGTAGACAAAATTAGAACTGTCAGCTCGATCAAAAGCAACAGAACCGGCTGTGGAAGCAGCAACAGAGGATACAGAGGTCAAAAACAGAGGGGCACTAACAACCAAAGAAATAATTAATTTTTTCATATTCACTTCCTATTAAATATGTATCATTTCATTGTATGTTTCGTCCTTATTACTTTTAGTACAGGCAATGACCCCCAGGATACTGAGCCGGAATTTGAAGTCACTTCAAAGGTCTATGCAGTGCTTAAGGTTTCCTACTCTGTATAGGCTTACACACCACCCTGCAAAACAACCTCCATATCAGTTCATTATTTACTGGTTCAGCCAGGGTACGCCATTACCTATATGTTAAGAGTAGACTATAAATACACTTTGTGCCAATAAAATAGGCATAAAATATATGCGGTTTGCAGGATAAAAAATGGTGTAACGAATGATTCCTTGCCTTCGCGGGAATGACATGGGCCTGGATTATTTTCTGTGCAAATGGTTGGCGGATGCTTGGGCTGTTGGCATGAGGATCATCAGCTCTACATCCATACGCAGGGGACGTGTTAGACAATATAAAACCGCATCGGCAATATCTTCAGCTAGTAATGCTTGAAAACCTTTATAAAAATCTTTAGCACGTTGTTTATCATTCCAGCGAACCTCACTAAACTCTGTTTTTACTGCACCTGGTGCAATTTCAGTTACGCGGATAGGTGTGCCCAACAAATCCAAACGCATTGATTTTGATAATGCGTGTACCGCATGTTTGGTGGCTACATATACATTGCCATTTGGATAACATTCGTGTCCCGCTATAGAACCAAGATTAATAATATGACCACGATTTCGTTCTAATAAACCAGGGATAATTTCCCGACTCACGTACAAAAAACCTTTTATATTGGTGTCAATCATCGTATCCCAATTATCAATTATGCCTTGATCGATAGGTAAGGTATCCAAAGCCAAACCGGCATTATTAATTAAGATATCAATTGCTTGCCATTGTTCTGGTAAAGAACTTAATTGAGTATGAACCTGGTTTCTATCGCGAACATCTAAAGGTAAAATTAAGTGTTCCGTATCAGAATATTCTTTCAATTCCAAAACCAATTCCTCCAGTCTATCAACTCTTCTAGCACTTAAAATAAGTTTTGCACCAGAAGCGGCAAGAATACGTGCGCACGCTTGGCCGATTCCGCTTGATGCACCGGTTATTAAAGCAATTTGATTTTTTACTGATAGCATGTGAGCTTCCTCTGAATGGTTTACCGCCTTCGCCGGAATGACAATTATTTATAACGCGAATGGCAGAGTTTTATAAGCGGTTTCGATAATAATTTTTAATAGTATTTATAACCGTTCCTATATCTTCTTTGACTATATCCAAATGTGTAACCAAACGTATTTTATTCATTTTGTTTGCTTGTGGTGGCAGAATGATGCCCTTTTGGGATAAGTATGTCTGTAATTGCGGATAATCTTTGCTTACTTTGATAAATAATATATTGGTTTGTAGCGATTCACTATCAACCGTTAGTTCCTCAATTTTTTCTAAACCTTCGGCCAATAAACGTGCATGATAATGATCTTCTTCTAATCGATTAATATTATTTTCTAAAGCATAAATTCCTGCTGCAGCTAAATAACCGACCTGTCTCATGCCACCACCCAATACTTTGCGCCATCTTCTTGCGGTACTTATTAAATCCTTGCTACCACATAAAACAGAACCCGCTGGAGTCCCTAAACCTTTTGATAAACAGATGGAAATCGAATCAAAATTTTTACTAATATCAGCTAAAGCTACTTTTTGTTGTACCGTTGCATTAAATACTCTGGCACCATCAAGATGACTTGCCAAATTATGCGTGTGACAAAAGGCTTTTACCTCGTTTAAATAATTTAAAGGAAGGACTTTACCCAGTTGCGTATTTTCCAGACACAACAAGCGCGTGCGCGCATAATGAAAGTTATTGGGTTTAATTGCCAAAAATACCTTTTCTAAAGATAAACAACCGTCTTCTTCAAAATCAATTGGTTGTGGCTGCACCGATCCTAAAACAGCGGCACCCCCGCCTTCTGAAAGATAAGTGTGTGCTTTTTGTCCTACTATGTATTCATCGCCTCGTTGACAATGCGACATAATTCCTAATAAATTTGATTGCGTCCCAGTAGGAGCAAATACTGCCGCTTCCATGCCCGACATGTCTGCCAACATCGCTTCCAACTTATTAACCGTAGGATCTTCACCATAAACATCATCGCCGACCTCAGCCTGCATCATAGCCGCAAGCATAGGCTTACAAGGTTTCGTTACCGTATCACTTCTTAGGTCGATTAGTTTCATAGCCTCTCCTTGTTCAATGTTTTAATGCTATAATATGCCTAAATAATGGATCGTTTGGGAGTATAAAATGAAAAAAATTTTTTGCTTGGTATTATTGCTGAGTAGTTTAATTACTAATACTTTTGCAGCTGAGTTTACCCTTGAAAGTCCTGCTTTTAAAGCAAATTCCTTAATTCCTGTGGAATTTACCTGTGATGGTAGTAATAAGGTACCGCCATTTACTTGGAGCAATGCACCGGCGAATACACAGGCTTTTGCTTTAGTATTACAAGATCCAGATGCTCCTGGTGGAGTATGGACCCATTGGATTTTATATAATATTCCACCAACTGTATTTCAGTTAGATCCAGCTAATCCGGTTCCTCAAGGAGCTTCGCTGGCTAAGAACAGCTGGAAAACTGCTGAGTATCGTGGCCCTTGTCCATCGATTGGTATGCATCAATATGTGTTTACCCTTTATGCTTTAGATAAGTTATTGATCCTAGAAGATAATGCGGATACAAATACTGCTTTGGATGCTATGACTAGCCATGTGATTGGGACTGCCAAACTTGAGGCCTTGTATCAGAAGTAGGTTAGGCCTTGGCCCAACATACTTCAGCTTCTTCCTATGGAAATAGGGGATTCAATGCGGTTCTAACTTATGGCTTTTTTTAGTATACTAGTTCCTTTAGTAAGTGACATGGATTGTTATGTGGATTGTAGCGCTTGCCCTTTCGCGACCTTATACATTTATTGTGTTAGCTTTAATGCTACTCATCATTGGGCCTTTGACTATTTCTCGCACCCCAACTGATATTTTCCCTGATATTAATATCCCTGTTGTCAGTATCGTTTGGTCTTATACTGGTTTACCACCTGATGAAATGGGTAATCGCATTACCAGTGTTTTTGAGCGTGCCGTAACAACAACGGTTAATGACATTGAACATATTGAATCAGAATCATTACTGGGTGTGAGCGTAACAAAATTATTTTTTCATTCCGGTACTGATATTGCATTAGCCTTGAGTCAGGTTACGGCTGTTGCACAAACCATGTTACGCAATCTGCCGCCTGGAACCTTGCCTCCTTTAGTTTTAAGTTATAAAGCCTCAACCGTTCCTATTCTGCAACTGGTTTTATCCAGTACTACCATACCCGAACAAGAACTAAATGATTGGGCTAATAATTTTATGCGCAGTCAATTAGCAACTGTTCAAGGCGCTTCCATTCCTTATCCTTATGGCGGTAAAACACGGCAAATTCAAGTGGATTTAAACCCTAAAGCTATGCAAACTTATGGTGTTTCTGCTCAGCAAATTAATGATGCTCTTGATGCGCAAAATCTCATTATTCCTGCAGGAACTGAAAAAATTGGCTTATACGAATACATAGTCAAACTCAATAGCAGCCCCCTAACCATAGAAGAATTAAATTATTTGCCAGTTAAATCAACTCCCGGACGTATCTTGTATATGCGCGATGTAGCTCATGTTCGTGATGGTTTTGCTCCGCAAACTAATATTGTACGCGTGGATGGCAAACGTGCAGTGATGATGTCGATTGAAAAAAGCGGCAATGCTTCTACTTTGAGTATTATTAGTCGCATCAAAGAATTATTACCCAAAGTACAAGAAATGCTACCCGAAGCAATCAGTTTAACTAAATTTGCAGACCAATCTTTATTCGTAACTGCTGCCATTCGTGGAGTCATTGTTGAAGGAATTATTGCTGCAGCCTTAACTGGTTTAATGATTTTGCTGTTTCTTGGCAGTTTGCGTAGTACCTTTATTATTACTTTATCCATCCCTTTATCAATTATTGCTTCCATCACTATTTTATCTGCATTAGGCGAAACCATTAATATTATGACCTTAGGTGGTCTTGCCTTGGCTGTGGGAATTTTAGTCGATGATGCCACCGTTGCCATTGAAAATATTAATTGGAATTTGGAACAAGGCAAAGAAGTAGAGCAAGCCATACTTGATGGTGCCAAACAAATTGCTATTCCAGCTTTGGTTTCAACCTTATGTATTTGTATTGTGTTTGTGCCCATGTTTTTTTTAGGAGGAGTAGCGCAATATTTATTCGTACCTTTAGCAGAGGCTGTAATTTTTGCCATGTTAACCTCCTATCTTTTATCACGAACATTGGTTCCCACTTTAGCCAAATATTTATTACACAAGCACGACCCCTTCGAAAAGCAGATCCAAACTGCTAAAGGTTTAATGCGTATTCATGGACTTTTTGAAGAAAAATTTGCAGCCTTACGAGACTTTTATTTACGCCATTTAACCACAGCATTAAAACATGCGAAAATATTTATTCTCTGTTTCCTGAGTTTTGTTTTAAGCTCGATATTTTTATTATGGCCTTGGCTTGGCGATGATTTTTTCCCCAATGTTGATGCGGGACAAATTAAATTGCATATTAGAGCGCCGACTGGAACTCGCGTAGAAGAAACTGCACGTCTTGTTGATACTATAGATACCACTATTCGGCGCATTATTCCTGCAACAGAATTAGATAGTATTGTGGATAATATTGGTTTACCAGTGAGCGGTATCAATTTGTCCTACAGTAACTCAGCTACGGTGGGGCCAGAAGATGCAGATATTTTAATTTCTTTAAAAGAAAATCATAAACCAAGTGCGCGCTATGTGCACACGATTCGCGCTGAATTAACCAATCAATTTCCAGAAATATCACTGGCTTTTTTACCAGCGGATATAGTCAATCAAATAATTAATTTTGGTTTACCCTCGCCCATTAATATTCAAGTGATAGGTCTAAATAAAAAAGCAAACACTCATTATGCACATCAATTAATTAAGCGATTAAAAAAAGTATCCGGACTTACGGATATTCGTACGCGACAAGCAAGTAATTATCCAGAATTATTTGTTGATGTGGATAGAAGCCTGGCTCAAGAATTAGGCTTTACCCAACTGGATATTGCCTCTGATATGTTAATTGCTTTATCCGGCAGTTTTCAAACACGACCTACTTTTTGGCTGGATCCTAAAAACCATGTTTCTTATCCCATAGTCACGCAAGCACCACAATACGTTATGACTTCCTTAAACGATTTAAATAACCTCACCATTGGCACTCAAAGTACGCCAAAGCAGGCGCAAATTTTAGGAGCATTTTCCAAAATCAGACGTACAATGACCGATGTAGTGGAATCGCATTATAATGTGCAACCGGCAATTGATATCTTTGCCTCAATTCAGGATAGGGACTTAGGCTCGATAGCGAAAGACATTCAAAAAATTATTGATGACACTAAAAAAGATGTTCCTAAAGCGTCCACCGTTGCCGTACGCGGTCAGATTGAAACCCAGCAATATGCCTTTTCAGGTTTGTATTGGGGATTGGCTTTTTCTATTTTATTAGTGTATTTATTAATTGTGATTAATTTTCAGTCCTGGACTGATCCCTTTATTATCATTTGTGCATTACCCGGAGCACTTGCAGGTATTGCCTGGATGTTATTTATTACCCATACCACCTTAAGTGTACCTGCATTAACTGGAGCAATTATGTGCATGGGGGTTGCTACTGCGAATAGTATTCTTATAATTAGTTTTGCCAAAGATCATTTATTAGAAAATCATGATCCCTTTTTGGCAACAATTGAAGCAGGAAAGGCTCGGATACGGCCGGTAATTATGACTGCATTAGCCATGATTATTGGTATGTTGCCAATGTCCTTAGGTTTAGGTGATGGTGGAGAACAAAATGCGCCTTTAGGTAGAGCGGTAATCGGCGGCCTATCCTTTGCAACTATGGCTACTTTATTTTTTGTACCAGTAGTTTTTTATACCATACATGATTGGAAACTAAAGGCTAAGGAACGAAAAAATAATGCTCAAAAACCTTAAGTCCGAATTACTCAAGGAAAAACATCGCTATTGGCTGATACCTGCTGCCTTATTTTTTTTACTATTGTTCTTAATGATCTTAGTTCGAGTGCAAGCAGCTGTGGCACTGCGTAACCGAACAGAAGATTATGCAATAACCCGGGTTGCTGTACTAGTTGCCAAAGCCGAAACCGGCGAAGATAAAATTGTCTTACCCGGAAACGTGCAAGCCTGGCACGAATCACCTATTTATGCACGCACGAATGGGTATTTAAAAAAATGGTATGTGGATATAGGCTCTCATGTGAAACAAGGGGATTTATTAGCTGTAATTGAAACCCCTGAGTTAGATGCACAAGCACGCCAAGCAAAAGCGGATTTAAATACAGCTATCGCGAATAATACTATTGCCCAATCCACCGCCAAACGATGGATGAATCTAGTAAAAACAGAATCCGTATCAAAACAAGATCGTGATGAAAAAGTAAGTGCAGCTCAAGCTGCAGCTGCTACTGTAATTGCTGCCAAGGCTAATTTGGATCGCTTAGAAGAATTAGTGGGTTTTGAACGCGTACTTGCACCTTTTGATGGTGTAATTACTTTGCGGGCAACGGATATAGGCGATTTAATTGATGCTGGCAGTAGCACCTCTACCAGCCCTTTATTTCGGATGGCGCAAACTAATCCCTTGCGCGTTTATGTGCAAATTCCGCAATATTATTCTGATCGCATAAAAGCAAATATGAATGTCAGCCTGCATTTTGCAGAACTTCCTAAAAAAGAATTTCCTGCAAAATTATTAGAGACCGCCCAAGCAATAGACCCCAATACGCGTACTTTACTCGCGCAATTTGTCGTTGAGAATAAGAAGGGCGAATTATTTGCAGGAGCTTATACACAAATGTGGTTTACACTACCAATTCCTGCACAAACGGTAGTATTGCCAGTCAATACACTGTTATTTCGTGCTCAAGGTTTGCAAGTAGCTAAAGTAAATAAAGACAATAAAATCGAATTGGTATCCGTAAGTTTAAGTCGAGATTTTGGTTCTACTGTTGAGATTGCAACCGGTGTGACGCCTGGAGATAAGATTGTAGTTAACCCGCCAGATGCCATCAGCAATGGTGAAACCGTGCGAGTTGTTTCATGAAAAAATGGTGTATTGCTGGTTTAATAAGCGTACTTTTGGGCTGTAATATGGCGCCTAAATACCAAACCCCACCCATGCCACTTCCCAAAGATTTTAAAAATCCAGGCAAATGGGTGAAAGTCAGTAAACAAAAGCGGGTTATCAAGCCGGATAATTGGTGGCAGGCTTTCCATGATCCGGTTTTAAATGATTTAGAAATAAAACTAACCCTTGCCAACCAAGATTTACAAATTGCTTATGCTCGTTTTCAAGAGGCCGCAGCTTTAGCGCAAGCTGCACGCGCTAATTTTTTTCCTAATATTCAGGGTTTATTTAATGCAGACCGACAACAAACCTCTATGACACTTGCAAAACCTGTAACTCCAGCCTTATTCAATCAATTTTTAGTAGGTTCCTATTTATCGTATGAGCTTGATGTTTGGGGCCATATACTAAATTCTTATAGAGTCAGTAAGCATGAAGCACAAGCTAGTGCTGTTGATGTAGCAGGAGCATATTTAAGTTTACATGCAGAATTAGCTAATGATTATTTTGCTTTAAGAGGATATGACGAGCAGCAAAGAGTTTTAGATAAAACCGTTACTGCTTATAAAAAAGCCTTGTATATCACCCAAAAGCGTTATAAAGGTGGGGCTTCACCCATAGCGGATGTGGATGAGGCACAGACGCAATTACAAAATGCTAAAACAATGGCAGAAGATATGCGTTTACAAAGAGCTCAAGTTGAAAATGCAATTGCAGTTTTAGTTGGAGAAGTGGCAAGTAATTTTGCTATTGCGCCAGGGTATCTTCCTAAGGAACATCTTAGCGTTACACCCATTATCCCTTCAACTTTGGTACAAAGACGACCTGATATTGTTGCTGCAGAATTACGGGTACAAGCAGCCAATGCCAATATTGGTGTAGCAAGAGCCGCTTTTTTCCCGGTCATTGAGTTAACTGGCGCTCTTGGTTTTCAAAGTCACAGCATGGGCAATCTTCTGACTCAGCCCAGCCTGTTCTGGTCCCTTGGACCCTTTAGTATTCTTACTTTAACCCAACCAATAGCACAAATGACTCTTTTTGATGGCGGTAAATTAATTGCTCTATTGCGTAAGGCAAACGCTGATTATTATGAAACCGTCGCAGCCTACAGACAAACTGTGCTGACTGCCTTTAAAGAAGTGGAAGACAATTTGATTGCTATTAAGCAATTAGATAAAGAGCAAACCACCCAATCTGCTGCAACCAGCGCTGCTAAAAGGGCCTGGGCTCAAGAGCAGTATCGTTATTCTGGAGGCTTGGTTACCTTCTTACAAGTAGTAGTAGTTGAAAATGCGGCCTTACAATCTGAGCTTGCTTTGATTAATGTGCGCACGCGTAGGCAAATTGCTAGTGTGGGCTTGATTAGAGCAGTGGGAGGAGGTTGGTTAAGCCCTATGGCCTGAGGTATCCCCACCTACTTTAAGAGGTTTTTTTACCCTTTTCTATTTCCGATAAAGCAGTTATTCCTGCAAGGTTTCCTAATTGCATAGTATCTAAGGCCGAACTTGGAACCAGCACTATAGTTGAGTTTTCCTTTAAGCCCTCATATAACATATTCATTGCTCGTAAATGCAAAGCGACGGGGTTGCCTATATATGTTTGGGCAGCTTCATTGAATTTTTCAGCTACTTGTCGTTCAGAATCGCCGAGGATTACCCTAGCTTGGCGTTCTCTTTCTGCTTGTGCCTGCATAGACATGGCATTTTCTAAACCTGGAGGAATCAATACGTCTTTTACTTCTACCGATATTACCTTAATACCCCAGGGTTCTGTGCGTTCATCAATAATTACCTGCAATTCATCGCTAATTTTACCACGACCCTCTAATAAGTCAGACAACATGGTTTTACCTATTATATCGCGCAAAGCAGTTTGACTTGCCCAGCCAATTGCATTTTGAAAGTCTGCTACTTCTAGCGCGGCTTTTACAGGATTAACTACCCGCCAAAAGAGCACGGCATCTACATCTACTGGGACTGTATCCTTGGTTAGGGTTTTTTCTGCTTTAAAGGCAGTGGTTATAACGCGAATATCAATCCGATAAGCAATAGTATCTAAAATCGGGATAATGAAAAAAAATCCTGGGCCTTTTAGTGCTTGAAAACGCCCCAACCTTAATACTACGGCTCGTTCCCACTGGTTGGCGATTCTAATTGCCCAAGAGACAATATAGGCGATGAACAAACTGGCGGCTAAAAGGTAAAAACTCATTACATATTGCCCAGAAACATAGAAAAAATAGGCCAAAGCCACACCAAAGAACAGAATTACGCAAAATAACAACATAGATACTGGATTTTGGTTTTGCATTTCAGATTTCCCTATATACCAGACTTTATTTAGGTATAGTATGAGACTTGGCTTCAGTCAATGTTTTTAACTTGATCAAACAATTGGTTTTTAGTGCATTCGCAGGCATTTTTCTTGGCAATAGGTTCTACAAAACTGCTTATAAAAGCCTGCCAAAAATGCAAATAAACGCTTTTTTGCAAGGGATGATCGTCACTGATAGGAAAACAAGGGGCATGGTTGGCTTCTAAAAGCCAGACACGGGAGTCTGCGTCAATTAGGAAATCAAAGCCAAAGATAGCTAGTTTAGGATCGCTCGAATAAGTCACGGGATCTTGAGGGATTGGCTTTAGGACCTTCGTTACAATCAGCTTAATTTGTGGGTAAAAATCTTTGAAAAATTCGTATTGCGCTGTGGGTATTTGTACTACATTCAGCGCTTCATCACTTAAATGTTCGTTCGTTATATGCGATCGCAAATCGCTAAACTCATTCTCAGCATACGGATGAAGGGCTATATTAAAATAGCCCTCAGGAAATAGATAAGCGCCGGCATAATTAGTAAGTACCACAAACATGCGGATACTGAATTTATGACCTAATTTTGGGCCTTTTAGTAAATAGGGATGGGATAAATACTGCTGTAATACTTGCTCACCGCCCATGCGCTTATTACTTAAAAAGTGCTGCTCTATTTGGTTTATATTGTGAAAAATTTTAATATGCTGGCCGTTATTTAATAAGGCGGGTTTTAAGATCCAGCTTATATTTTGCTGCAGCATTGCTATTTGACTTAAAACCATGGGCCAGTTGTGATCATTAATGTTATAGGTAAGGGGCATAACTTCAGGACAGGATTGCTCCACTAGTTGCGCTAATAAATGTTTAAATTCTAATTGCTCAGCAATCGCACTAGGGAATTGGAAGTTTTTTTCACTAAATTGTGCACGCCATGTAAAGCGGGTGGGTTTCCAGTGTTGCTGTTTTAGATACTGGGCTAGATTGGTATAGGTTGGTGATTTGTTGGGTCTTAGTTGGTAGTGGTAGGGCATGAAGTGTGATAGGTTATTGGTGAGGTGGAAATAAATAGTAGCATGTTAGTTTGCAATGTTGCGAGTGTATCGTCATTGCGAGCACAGGGAATCAATGCTCGCAATGACAGGACACACAAATTTAACACAATACTGCTGATAAATCATTCACCTCACTGTCCTTTCTAATTGCAGACTTAGGCACAAAAAATGTTGCTGGGCATTTTGAAATTATTGGCGCAGCTTGCCATTTATCAAGAGCTTCCGACAATTTTGCTACTGGAGTTTGGGCTATCAATGATCGTAATTCTTCATTTAAAATTGCTTTTTCATAAAACTTTTGATCAAAAGAACGTCCCTCTTTGTATTGCAAATATTTTAAATTCATTTCCACACGACCATTAGTCAAACGTTGTGAGAATAAAGTCGTTGCTTGTGATAAATGTGAATCTAAATTTTTGCCTAAGAATGGCGTATTACCACCACCTGTTCGCTTAAATTGAGAAGCTGTGTACAACCAGCATACTTTATGAATATGGGCAGCACGTTCGTCATCGTCTTTAAATAATGACTTTCCTTCTTGATTACATGCACCTTTAAGCGCCACAAACGTTTGCCATGGAGTACGTTTTTCTAAAATCATGGCCGTCACAATTTTATCCAAATTATCATATGGCATTAAATCCGCTTCGTCTGTTTGCGTGTAGGCACCGTCATCATCCAAGGGACGTAATTCAGCAGAAGGCTCTAAATGATTTACATAATACAAACCCTGTATCGGTTTTAAACCACATAGCCCGCCGCCTTCATAGCGTAACAACATTCTCCTGACATCACTTTTGAATATTCCACCTAAGCCATTTTCATAACCTAAACTGGTGTCACCGGCCCAAGTTGAATAACCTACGGCCGCTTCCGAAAGATTCGAAGTAAATAAAGGGATACCATCGTTTAATTCTGCGAGTAACCAAGGACAAATCGAACGTAAGCGTGGCTGCAAATTCTGCTTCGCCAAATCATGTGATTTTTCCCACCAACTTGGAGGGGCTTGACGTAATAATTTTAAAAGTTTTGGTGGAAACACGCGTAAACCTTGTTTGCCATCGCCACTTGTTTGAGCAAAGACGTTTTTATCATACAATCTTTTTTCAGAGTATAAAATTATGATTTTTTCAAGGCGTTGTTCAGGAGTCATTTGGCCTTTTAATACTGCTGGCCATTGTTCACATTGCTCGTCCAAAGCCTCTTGCGATTCTGTACTATGTAAAAGCTCATTAAATTGCTCTGGTTTGCCTGCATAAGAAAGAATAAATTCTTCCATAGGTTTTTGCAGATCAACTACATAGAATCTGCCGCCCATTCCTTCTAAATCCGGTCCATCTTGAACTAATGGTTTGATAAGATGACCTTTAGCATCCAATTTGTAGCTCGGCCCACCTTGAATTAATGTCTTAGCTGATAACAAAGTATCTTCAGAACTATTGGCGGTTGGCATGTACACGCAAACCAAGATTTGATTTTTAATCATCTTGATAGCATGGTCTGCACCTTTTTCTGCCATAGCCTTAAGCACTTCATCTTTACACTGTAAATGTGCGAAATTTTCTCGGAACAATTCTCTAATCGCCGTTTGTTTTGCAGCTTCAGTTTCTAAACCCGATTTTTGTGCATGTTCCTTGATGAATAAATCCACCGCCGTAACAATTTGCACTGCACCTAAAGTACTGTCAGCACCGCCAGAAAGAGAAATCACAAAAGATTGTTTTTTATGATGGCGTAAAGTATTTAAAATCCAAGCAGAGGTCGCGTAGGTAGTTTCTGTATACTCTCGCGTTTTTACATCCAGATTTTGTTTATCAAACTCAGCTGGTCCACCAGTAACCTTGCCTGGTTTAGCTTGATTGGCATTAAATACGGTGCTTGTATCCAAAGTAACATCTGCTGTATTTCCAGCATTTTTTGGAATAGACAGTACCATAGAAGTGCTAGTATGTTCGGCTAAAGAATGGCGCATGCCATGATGGAAATTCAATGTACCATCTTCATTTCTACCTGCAATAAATACATCCGAATCAGCGCCGACAGTACCATTATCATCACCAGCAACGTTGGCATAAACATATCCAGCAATATTAGAATTTTGTTCCAAAGCTAAACGCGCAAGACTTTGACGAATCTTCGTCTTTGGGAAAACCACTTCATTTTTACTGCCACTTGGATTTAAAACTAATAGTCCAGGATGATTTTTAGCTATTTTATTTAAGTAACGTTGTTCTTTTTGTATGTTTTTATTTACTGAATCATCGTTGTTAACACCTGGCCACGCTTCAGCGCATTGTTCTTGATAAATTGGCACTGCATTGCCGTGTTTGTCTTTAACAACTACTACTGGCTTACCCACTGGGACTGGTTCATCTTGGCCTGGAATTTGAATTTTCATGACCTGACCCATAGTCTTCACATCATAGGCTGTGAAATGCATCGCCTCATATTCAGCCTCACCGTCGGGTTGCATGGTTTTCAAAGAAATAGAGATTATTTTTCCTTGATGCATTAAAGCCTGACCCACAAATGGCTTGTTGTATCCTTCAATAAATACCGGCAGCCCCATAGAAATAATTAGCTGAGAACCAGCGGCAAATTTGGCAATATTTAATGCTTGTTGCATTATTTTATCGCCCTCTACTTTGTTTTTAATCCAATCAAAGTCACCATCACCAAAATAACCGGTTAAACTTAGTTCTGGAAGTAGTAATAAATCCTGTCCCTGAGTTTCTGCCTCTTGAATTGCCTGCCTGATATTGGAAGTATTTCTTGCATAATCAAACATGGTTTGATGCAAACTTGCCACACTCACATTAAAGGCAAAGGTTTTTTTACTTTCATCCTGTGCTTTTTCCTGAACTTCACGAACGTGCACTTGGGTAGGCTTACTCTGTTCTTGGATATAAATAAGATTCAAATTCGCAAAATCTGTATTCAGAACATAAGCTCTCAATGTAGGATTAGAGTTCACTAACATTGCTAATTCCGCATCTGTATTACCTAGAAACTGCAATCTTAATTCCACACGGCCATTATTGAAATATTCATTATCACGCGTGTTTCGAACCGAGCGGTATCTGTCCAAACTTGCACCGTAAGAACCAAAATTCGGAGCAATGGATAAAGCTACACGGCTGGGTTGTGCAATAGACCAAAGACGGCATGCCTCATCAACTTGTTGCAGTAATTCATTTGCATCGCCCCATAATTGCAAATGCTTTGCCTTTAGATGCTCAAAAGTTTCTGCAGGTGAAGACTTATTAATAATCATCTGCTGAATAATTAATTCTTCTTTTTGAAAATCTTTTACTTGGTATTTTTCTAATTTATGGTTAATTAACGCATTGATTGTTTCTGCAACGTTGGTTGGTGCTTCTAATGCGAGTTGCTGCAAATTTTCTATAATTTGCGTTTGAAACAAGGATAAGGTAACTGAAATAGGCCCTTCTTGACCGGCACCACCTGCATGCAAACGTCCATAAGCAACTGAGTTAGCGCTGGTATTAGAAACACAGATCTTATTATCCATATTACCAACGATACCTGCTTCAGTAGTCTGCGCACGCTCTAAAGCTGCTTGCACTACATCTTCATTATTCTCTAATAGATACAGCGCTTTTTGATTATCCGAAGTTGCGATACCGCTTTTCAAAGCCTCAAAATTAGAGGTCAAAACTTTACCTATTTCTGAAATTTGCAAGGTTCCGCCGACCGCATCAACTAAGTTTTGTATCTGAGCTTGTTCTAGCTTTGACTCTTTAGCTGAATAAGGCATATAGACACAAGTCAACATTTTTCCTTTTAGTAACTTAATAGCCTCTTTTGTACCCTTTGTTTTCAGGCACAGCAACACCTCTTTTTTACATGCTAAATGACCAAAGTTTTTAGCTTCAAAAAATCCTTCTAAACCATTACAAGCAGCAATGCTTGAATCAATAGCCTTATTAGCAATCATCAAGGTATAAACTGAATTAATGCTATCAGACATAGATATCACAAAACCTTGCTGCTTGGTTTTTAGCACGTAATCGCGCATCCATAAAGAAGATGCTTTAATAAGATCAGTTGCGCGGTTTGGAGTATAATTAGAATAGTGTGCTGTGCTCAATTCAACTACTTGAGTTGTAGACGGCGCAAATGAATATGCATATTCGCTGGGAGTGACGTATATTTTCACACCGTTTTTGTAAACAAAAACTTCCCCGGAACCAATTTTATCTCCAGAATCAGATCCTAAAGGATTACCAATAATCAAGATGCTGTCTTTATATTCAGTTGTTTGGCTTAAAGCTTGAATATCTTCTTGATGGTAAAAACCGGGGCAATTTACCAGTCCAGGATTTACATCCAAGGTCCCTACTAAAATCTCATCTTCACCTAACCTAAGCATTTCAGTTGTATTTAATGGCCATTTGGCAAAATAACGAGCATCATATGGGCCACCTTCAGCATAGCCTAAGTTCGATTCCAAATTAATACCCGTAATCTTACCTTTGTGAATAACGGCTGTGGCGTAAAAAGGGCGGTTATTCATTTTGTTGGTAACATCATAATAAAAAGGATGGTCAACAGATACAGTTGGATCACGATGATACCAAGGAAATGAAATCATAGTAGTCAGGTTGGAATCTTTAACAGAGCCCTCTTCTGCAATCTTTTTGATCAAGTCAATAATTTCTTTTTCATCTTGTGGGGTATTTAAAAAGGCATTATAAGCTTGCGCTGTGGGACCCGTGAGCGGAAAGGCAGAGAACACATGTAATCTGATTTCCTCTTCTTGTGCTTTTTCTTGAGCTAATTTCATAGCCTGTACCACACGATCAAAATTAACTGCAAAATCATAAGTAGTAGAGTTAATCGAGGAAAAAAGAATATTGGGCATTTTAAGTTTCTCTTGTGTAAAAATTTGCATCCTACCATAAAAAAAACTGTAGGGTCAATTAAGAATCAGGTTAATATCTTTAAGAGCAAATCTTCTTAGGCAACACCCAGTCCGGGCAAATTTGTGGGTCGCAAACAACCGTTCTCCAGAATAAATCCGCCACTCACTATATCTTGGGCAAGATCAAAACTACCATCTAAATCTAAGTATTTGGTTTTAGCGGAAGCAAATGCTGCATGTAAGGCCGCCGTAATACTGATAATGCTTTCATCCATGCACCCCCACATCAAATCAATACCGCCCAAATTTGCCAGACGTGCAATTTGTAAAGCAGGGGTAATACCACCGCATTTCATCAATTTAATATTAAAAATTCCACACAGCTGTTGTTCTGAAACAAGATGGAACGCATCCGCTATTGAAATCATACTTTCATCAGCGGCAATCTTTTTTTGGACTTCTTTGGGAAATTGAGTCAGAAGATGAAAATTTTCTCTAGAAAATGGTTGTTCAATTAATTCAATATCAAATCCATTGGTATGGTGTATAAAACTTTGCAAGTCTTCCAAACTATAACCTTCGTTCATATCCACGCGAATTTTAATCTCTTTGGGAAAGTGTTCGCGAATAACGCGAACTGTCTCAATATCCCGCTGCACATCCTCGCCTAATTTAATTTTAAGGTTTTTAAAACCACGTGCCACATAATCTTTTGCCTCAAGAACTGCCGCCTGCGTTTCTTGAATACCAATAGTAATTGACGTTGGCAAGGCATGATGCACACGCCCTAAAATGTCTACTATTGGCAGCTTGCATAATTTTCCGTAGGCATCGTATAAGGCAATGTCTAAGGCAGCAGCAGCTGCTGGACTATGTTTCAATCGAGCATGTATTTGTCTGGTAAGAGCCGGAAGGGTATCGATTGACTGGCCTTGCAACCAGGTTAAATGCTCAGGAGCCAAAGCATGCATACAGGAATCTAAAGTTTCACCAGTCACATAGTCAATTGGTGCGCCAGCGCCTATACCCACAATATTGTTAGCCAATTTTATGCGTACTATACAGTTTGTAACGCTATCAAAAGTTTTGTTGGCTATTCTATAGGGTTTAAGCAAACTTAAGGGTTGGCGTGTTACTTCTATATCAACTATGTTCATTAAGAATCTCTGTTACTACAGGTAATAAGGCCTCAAGTCCTTCTTCTTTAGGATAAAGTACTGGAAGATGTGTTTGCTCCTGTAACTGTATTTTGATTGCATGTGCCGCTTCTTGACTCAAACCAGAAGCATTTAGGGTAATGGCTATTACTTTAGCTCCATAATAAGCAATCAAGGCAATTTCATCGCGTACGTCAGGAATTTTATGCTGCTTGGAGGAATCAAAAAGATAATGTGTTCTGCTGGGCGCGTGTTGTAAAATTACATAACGCGCTCCAGCTGAGCACAAATATTCCGCACCGCAAGGACCTGCTGGATTTCTAAGTCCGGACTGACCCTCTAAAATCATTAAGTCGGGTTTTGCTTCTTCATCACACTTTAAAATAGCCTTTTCAAATTCGCCAGCTACAAAATCATTCAAAGTAGCATCTAAAATAAAACCATAATTCATATTTTGCAACCAACCCGTTTGTCCGGTATAGATCATTTCTGCTCGAATATTATGGCTGCGGCACAAATCTAATAATAAACCAGAAGTAGTGCGTTTGCCGACCGAGCAATCGGTTCCAATCACAGCTATTCGTGGTGTCGTAATGGAACTAATTGCACCCGTCCAAGTAGATAATTCTTTATAAGGCTTAGGTTTACGAATATCAATTAACTCCACACCATGTTTTTTTGCTAAAGCTACAAGAACTGGGTTGTCGCATAGCAAATTATGTAATCCACTTACAATATTAATTCCTGCTTTAATCGCTTCTTGAATAGTAGCCTCTAAGCTGCCTGATAATTTACCACCCATAGGCGCAACACCAATGACACAGTAATCAGGTTTCTGAGGAATTTGTTCTAAGGCCTCTTGAATGGATGCAAAAATAACAATATTCGTTTTTTGATTAGAAAAAACCATGCCTGGATCCATGCCCGCATACTTACTGTCTATTAAACCAACAATAGCATAACGACTACTTCCAAAAATTAAACCATGAGCCGTTTTACAGGCTATCTCGGCAAGTAAACCATCAGTCAGAATTAAGGCACTCGCGGTCATAAAAACTTCTATTTAATTAAAGTGAAATTTGATAATAGCTAGGTTTTTAGATAAAGGTCAAGGCTCTTAAATAGTTGAATATTTCAAACAAATGACGATAAATTTGACCAACTATCTTTTTTTAATTACCATACAACAAATTTAAATCAAACAAGACATAGAGAGACAACATGTACTACTTTGGAACAGACAATCACCGAAAAGGGGATTATTGGTATGACCGTGGCGATTATGTAAAAGCACTTGAATATTATAATGCGGCCTTAGACACACTTCGTCGCAACATAAATAATCGATCGACAACCATTTATTATCCTCTTGCCTACGTATTATTAGAGATAGCTATTACTTATTCGGTACGCATAGGTACAATTAATCCACAGAATCCTATTTCCGAATCCGTGAAAATAATGGAGCGTGAATTTAAATCTAATTTCTCCGAAGCAAAAACGATTTATACGCACACTTTAACTGGAGAAGAAAAAGACTTAATTTCTACCCGATTAAAATTAAGTCAGGTGGTCTATTTAGATCATATGACGACTTTATATTGGAATCGGGCTGATTATCTTTCTAGAATTCGAAAAGAAGAAGCAACAGAACAACATGAAGTGCTTGAGAATGCGCTCACTCATTTACAAAAAGCACGTGAATACGCTAATCAATTAAATAAGTTAAATGATAAACAAAGAGATAGTAACTTATTCGATGATTTTGAAGCAGATATTAATCTGGGATTAAGTAAAGCCTGTATAAGCATTGTAAATGATAAAGATTGCAAGCTTGATACTTATTATCTTATCGGTTTCCTTAAAAGCGCTGCTGATTATAATCGAGAAGCATTTGCGCTAATTGATAATAAGTGCGGCAATAAAAAGCTTCTAGAGGTACACAAACAATACCTTAAAATTAATGAACAATTATTTAATTTAACTGATGATGAAACGTACGGCTATTTGATTAAAAACTACGCATCCCGCTATAATTTAAGCACCAATTCTTTATTAAATACGCTTGGCACCTTCAGACGAATACCAGATACAGCAAACAAAGTGCAAGAATATGAATCTGATGATAGTATGAACTTAGTAAATTAAACTCAATGAGACAGGAGGTCGTTTGTGAAAATAAATACTATAAAAGCCTTAATTCTATCTTTATCCTGTGTTTGGGGAGCTGATGTACTTGCTCAATCAAGCACAGACAAAGTTCAACCTAGTACTGGTAGAACTATGACGCAAGAAAAACAACAAAACATGACGCCCAAGCAAGCTTTGTTGCGTTTAAAAGAAGGTAACAAACGTTTTTTAACGAATACTATGATTGCCAGGGACTATCGCAAACAAGCAAAAATTGCCTCCTATGGTCAATTTCCTTTTGCAGTAGTACTTAATTGCATGGATTCACGCAGTGTTCCCGAATTATTTTTTGATCAAGGCTTAGCTGATTTATTTACCTTAAGAGTTGCAGGCAATGTATTAAACGATGATATTTTGGGCAGCATGGAATTTGCAACTAAAGTAGTTGGCACCCCGCTTATCGTTGTTTTAGCCCATACTTCATGCGGTGCTGCAGCTGGAGCTTGTGATGATGTGAAACTGGGTCATCTAACTGGTCTGTTAGATAAGATGAAACCTGCTGTAGAGCCTGCAATGAAGGATACAGATACGAAACAATGCAGTAAACCAGAGTTGGTTAATGCCATTGCCAAGCAAAATGCCTTATTAGTTGCTCGCGCAATTAGCGATCAAAGTCCTATAATCAAAGAATTAATCGAAAGTAAAAAAGTAGGTCTAGTAGCTGGCATGCATGATATAAAAACTGGCGAAGTACAGTTTTTTGAAGAAGAACGTTTGATGCCTTAAGAACTGGACTTTTATATTTAGACTATACTATTATGGCCATTTTAAAATTCAATTTAGGAGATATAAAGTCATGAGCACAACAAAAAGAATAATTATGGCTGCATTTGCTGTGTCAACCCTAGTATTATTAACTGCCTGTGGAACTGTTCATGGTTTTGGTCAAGATGTGTCTAAGGCAGGTAGAGATATACAACAAGCTTCACGATAAATTTAGAATGTGCTACGTGCAAGTCATTGCGCACGTAGCACAGCAATGACAGGTTTTTAACCTGGGCGCAACATACATTATCAAGAACCAGTCAGTTCCCTCAAAAAATTAGTTGCTAATCGTAAGCCTTCAGCCATTTTATCGTAAACATCTGGATGCATATTTTGGTCTACCGCTGCTAATTCATTATTCAAATCCAAAATAATATCCTGCAATTGACGAATTTTTTCGTCCTTGCTTAAAGAGCTGCGATATATGGCTAGAACTTGATTCTCTCTATTCATTTTTTTCATCCAAAGCTTGTTTCACTGCATTAACCAAGCGTGGGGCATCAGGCGCTGTGATTGAATAAAAATAAGTTATTAAATGACCGTCACGACCAATCAAATATTTATGAAAATTCCATTTAGGCGCACTGCCAAAGCCTAATTCTTTGCGAGCCCAGACGTAAAATGGATGCGCATCTTTGCCTGCGACTACCTCTTTATCCGTCATAGGAAAACTAACGCCATAGTTTATTTGGCAGAAACTGGCAATTTCTTTACTATCGCCAGGCTCTTGCTGACCAAAATCATTGCTTGGAACACCAATAATTACCAAACCTTGATCTTTATATTCTTTATATAATTTTTCCAAACCCGCAAATTGCGGAGTAAAGCCACATTTTGATGCGGTATTAACCACAAGGATGACTTTGCCCTTATATTCGGCAAGCGGCAGTGGTTTATCACTATGTAAGACACGAAAACTAAAGTCATAGGCGGTTTTTGCTTGAAGGCTGGTTGCGGTCATTAGTAATAATCCTATTAGAAATACTATCCTGCTTTTATTATGATGCATTTTTGTTTTTTCTCAAGGTTAATTTATAAGGTGTAATTTCGAACGTAGGTTGGGCCAAGGCTCAACAGTTGTGCCATTATACATCATTTGTTGGGCCGCGGCCCAACCTACGTTTGGATGAGATTGAATCGGAATCGTCTATACCGCTATTGAAGCCTTAATCGCCGGATGGGATTGATATTCCAAAAATTCAAAATCATCGTAAACATAGTCAAAAATCGACTCGGGTTTGCGTTTGATTTTTAAGCTTGGCAAAGGTAGAGGGGTTCTTTCTAATTGCGTTTTGGCTTGTTCTAAATGATTGAGGTATAAATGACAATCACCACCGGTCCATATAAAGTCACCTACTTCTAAATTGCATTGTTGCGCTATCATGTGGGTCAATAAAGAATAAGAGGCAATATTAAAAGGTACGCCTAAAAAGACATCAGCTGAGCGCTGATATAATTGGCAGGACAGCTTATTATTAGCTACGTACATTTGGAATAGCGCATGACAAGGCATTAAGGCCATTTGATCTAACTCACCTACATTCCAAGCACTAACAATTAAACGTCTGGAATCAGGGTTGGTTTTAATTTGATACACCAATTCGCTAATTTGATCGACAATGCGACCGTCTGCGGTGGGCCAATTACGCCATTGCTTGCCGTATACGGGGCCTAAATTACCGTTTTTATCGGCCCATTCATTCCAAATACGCACGCCATTTTCATTTAAATAAGCAATATTGGTGTCGCCTTGTAAAAACCACAATAATTCATGAATAATACTGCGTGTGTGTAATTTTTTGGTAGTAACTAAAGGAAAACCTTTGCTTAAATCAAAACGCATTTGATAACCAAAGACTGATAAAGTTCCTGTGCCTGTTCTATCAGTTTTTTTTGCACCCTGTTGCAGTATGTGTTCTAATAAATTCAAATAGGTTTGCATCTTCTAGTCCACCATAAATATAATCCAATTAATAACATAGGCAACGATAATAACTGCCCCATAGTCAACCAACCAAAAGCTAAATAACCCATTTGCATATCAGGCTCACGAAAACACTCGGCCAGTAAACGGCATAAGGCGTACGTTATCAAAAACACTCCACACACACAACCAGTTGGTCTGGGCTTTGCGGCATACCACCAAACTACAATAAATAAAACAATCCCTTCCAAACCAAATTCATATAATTGCGAAGGATGACGTGGACTGGTATCGACCTGAGGAAATACCATAGCCCAAGGCACATCAGTCACTCGTCCCCATAATTCACCATTAATAAAATTACCCAATCGACCAGCGCCTAAACCTAAAGGCACTAAAGGTGCTAGGAAATCACCAATTTCCCAAAATGATTTATGCACTTTGCGTTTGAATAAAAGCAAAGCGACAATAACACCCAGCAAACCACCGTGAAAAGACATTCCTCCTTCCCAAATTTTAAACAAATCTAAGGGATGGTGCATCAAATCCTGAAAATTATAAAACAACATGTAACCAATACGACCACCAAGAATCGTACCTAGTGCGCCGTAAAAAATAAGATCACTGATTTGGTCGGTAGTCCAATCAAGCTTATAATGCTTTGCGCGCCAGCAACCTAAAAGCCAGGCCGCCATAAAGCCAATTAAATACATCAAACCATACCAATGCACTTGTAATGGGCCCAAGCTAAAAGCTACCGGATTTATATTTGGGTATGTAAACATTTTTAAACAATCCTTTAAAATAACAAACTAATTGCTGTTATTATCAAAATTACTATAAAACAATATTTGAGCTGTTTCACTGGCACACTATAATTTAATTTGGCACCCAAGGGTGCTGCCAAGCTACTTGGAATAGCGATGCCTAATACTGCGGGCCAATAAATATAACCCGTTGAATAAGCAATCCCTGCCATTTCCGGTGCACCTGATATCATAAACACAAAGCTGCCAGCTACTGCAACTGTTAAGGTGCATAAATTCGAAACTGCTGCTATTTGACGCACGGATACACCGCAATACGTTAAATAGGGGACCACTAAAACACCACCGCCAACACCTAACAAACCGGATTTAAAACCAATCGCAAAACTTACCAAGCGATTCACCCAATCAGAAGGAAGTCTTTGAGGATGGGTTACATGTAAATCGGTTATCATTTTAAAAGCGACTAAGAACAAAAATAAGGCAAAGAGTATTTGTAACAAATATGTCGGGGTAATGGTTGCAACTGCCGCCCCTAAGATAGTCCCTAGAAAAATACCCAAAACCATTTTTTTAAATAAAGAAAATAATACTTGTCCGTATTTAAGATGAGCGCGTAGAGAGGATTGAGAGGTTATTATCATCACGGCTAAAGAACAGGCCGTGGCTACACGCATACTGATATCGTCCGGAATTATTCCACTGTGCTTAAATACGAATAATAAACCAGGTACCACTACCACTCCGCCACCAATTCCTAAAACTCCTGCCATTATTCCGGCAAAAGTTCCAAGTAGGGCATAAACAGCACCATAGAGAAGCAAATTTCCTGCTATCATGATGTTCCAGCTCTGATTAATCCTCCTAAACCTTCTTGTTCCAAAGCCTTTTGCAGGTGAAACCGGGTTTCTGCCGGATGTTCATATTCTAGAACTTCAGCTAGAATTTTACGTGCTTGGGCGATAGCAAAATTACGTACTATCCATTTAATACGCGGCAAGCTGGCGGAGTTCATACTCAAGGTATCAAAACCCATGGCTATCAATAGAATAACCGCTAGGGGATCACCGGCCATTTCGCCGCAAATACTTACTTCAACGCCTGCTGCATGGCCGCCTTCAACTATTTTCAGTAACACACGCAACATAGCGGGGTGCAAAGAATCGTACAAACCAGCAACTCGCGCATTATTTCTATCTACAGCTAGCAAATATTGCGTTAAGTCATTGCTGCCAACAGAAATAAAATCAACTCTGCGTGCCATTTCTCGTGCCAAATAAGCTGCAGCAGGCACCTCTATCATTACACCTACTTTAGGTTTTTCAATGACACAACCTTCTTCGATTAATTCATCAAAAGCCTGATCAATTAAATAACTTGCCTCATCAATTTCACTCAAATTAGTAATCATTGGCAACATTATGCGCAGATTATTTAATTCTTCACTGGCGCGCATCATCGCTCGCACCTGCATCAAAAATACATCGGGATGATCCAAAGTAATGCGGATACCACGCCAACCTAGAAAGGGATTTTCTTCTTCCACTGGAAAGTACGCCAAAACTTTATCACCACCTATATCGAGAGTACGCATAGTAACCAAGCGTGGGGCGAAGGCTTTTAAAGTTTGACGGTAAATAATCGTTTGTTCATCCTCAGAAGGAAAACGATCGCGACTCATGAAAGGGACTTCAGAGCGGTATAAACCAACTCCTTCGGCGCCCACGCTTAATGATAAGCCTGCATCCATTGCCAGACCTGTATTTACTTGCAAAGATACGCGATAGCTGTCGGTTGTTTCTGCTGGTTTATCACGTAAACTTACCAAACTTTGATTTAATTCATTTTCTTCTTGTTCTAATTGTTTAAATTCGGCAAGAATCGCTTTAGAAGGTGAAATGTGAACATGGCCATAATAACCATCAACAATAACCGCCCGTCGCGCTAAATCTTCCACCTTTAAGCCACGAACACCCATAACCGTTGGCACGCCTAAGGCTCTGGCTAAAATCGCTACATGAGAGTTATTCGAACCATTGGCAGATACCACACCTGCTAGCTGACCTTCGGGAACTTCCGCTAAAGCTGCGGCCGTTACTTCTTCACCCATTAAAATAGTACGTTTGGGATAGGCAATTTCTTCACGCTGGGACCATTGCAATTCAGCAAGAACACGTCTTCCCAAATCTCGAAAATCACTTGCACGCTCGCGCAAGTAATCGTCTTCCATATTTTCAAAAGTGGCGACATGTTTTTTGATTACCGTTGCCAAAGCGGCTTGAGCACTGATTTTTTCTTCACGAATCACTGCCTCAACTTCACTACCCAAACTATCATTATCCAAAATGCGTAAATACACATCAAATAATGCATGTTCTTCTTCAGCTACTGTTGCTTGCATACGCTTGCTTAAACGCCGCATATCATCTCGAGCAGTCTCTAAAGCCTCATAAAATTGTTTGATTTCATCAGCAATATCTTCAACATGCGTTCGTGGTACTGCATCAATATCGGATTGTGGATAAACTACTACGGCGCTACCGATACCAATACCTGGAACACTGCCTATTCCTGATAAGGCAGTCTGAACGGTTTCGACTTTTTTGGCACCCACGGGTTTAGGTTGGGTTAATTCAGCAAGTTCGCCGGTAGCTTCAGCATGAGCTAGCATGCCGCCAAGTTGCGCTGCCAAGGTAATTAAAAACGATTCTTCCGCGTCATCAAAACACCGTTGTTCGGTTTGCTGGACAATTAATACACCATACAGTTTTCTATGTTGTAAAATCGGCACGCCTAAAAAAGCGCTTAAATGTTCTTCGCCTAATAAACTATGATGAAAAAAATCGGGATGAGAAGGAGCGTCTTCCAGGTTAATTGGCTCTTCTCGGCGGCCAATTAAACCAATTAGTCCATTATCAAGTCCGACACGGACCCTAAATTCTGCTTGTTTATTTAATCCTTCTGTAGCGAATAAAACATATTCTGCATTTTTATTATCTATAAGGTATACGGAAACGGCCTCAACATTAATGGCTTTACTAATTCGCTGCACTAAAATCCCAAGCGCCTCTGTTAAATCATTGGCAGCGGTGACGTCTTGAACTATTCGTTTCAGTACTTTTAGCATCTAGGATTTATCTGACCTCTTTTTTCGTTTTTGGCCGCAATTAGTTCGGCGGGTTTTTAATAAACTTTCTAATTCTTTCAAAGCTTGACCATATACTTGGCGCTTGAAAAAAATTACCTGTTGTTCTGGCTCATGAAAATCAATCCAGCGCCAACTATCAAACTCTGGAGAGTCACTTAAATCCAAACGTACTTTTTGTTCACTAGAAACCAGGCGCAACAAAAACCATTTTTGTTTTTGACCAATAACTAAGGGTTCACTTCCATGACGCAGATATTGTTTGGGCAATCGGTATTTAAGCCAGCGCTTGGTTGAGCCTAATACTTCGACATCAGCCCGCTCCAAACCTACTTCTTCATATAATTCCCGAAACATAGCCTGCTGTGCACTTTCGCCTGTGGCTAAGCCACCTTGTGGGAATTGCCAGGCATCATGTCCGCTTCTTCTACCCCAAAATACTCTATCTGATTCGTTGACTAGGATAATTCCTACGTTCAAACGATATCCTGCTCGATCAATTACCATGATAAAAAGCTTTTTAAAAACGTTAATAACTTGATTTTTCCACAAAGTACAAGACCTTGGCAATTAAAACTGAAAATATAATTTAAATTGTCCAAATGATTAGCAGTTATGCACTTTTAAATTGATTGAGATTAAATTTTTAATCAGTATAATTTTATAATTGGCAAAATTTGCATTAGGCGGTCGTCAACATGGATAAACGTATTTTAATTCTTAACACTGGTGGCACTATAAGTAGTGTTACAACAGAATACGGCTATGAACCTGCTGAGGGTTATGTCGAGCGGGCTTTAGCGCAAATCCCCTCGTTAAAACATGCGGATATGCCGGAATATATCATTAAGGAATATTGTCCGCTGCTTGATTCTTCCAATATGACCGTCAATGACTGGAACCAAATTGGGGAAGATATTACCCATGCCTACCAACATTTTGATGGTTTTATAGTATTTCATGGCACCGATACCATGGCGTACACCGCTTCTGCCTTATCTTTTATGCTAGAGCATTTGGGCAAACCAGTGATCGTCACCGGTTCTCAAATTCCTTTATCAAAGGTTCGTAATGATGCGATTGATAATGTCATCACCTCATTATGGCTCTGCGCACATCAACCCATTAATGAGGTTTGCGTGTTGTTTAATCAGCGTTTATTACGCGGTAATCGTACTCAAAAAATAAGTGCGCAGAAATTTAATGCCTTTGATTCACCAAATTATCCTCATTTAGCGTCTATTGGCATTGATATTGATATTCATCACCAGCTTTTACAACAAGCACCGCAGCAAGCCTTTCAATTACAAACCATCATGCCGCAATTTATTGCCAATTTCCGCTTATTTCCGGGCTTTGCCTCGGATGTATTGGCCTTTATTTTAAACCAACCCTTGCGTGGTTTGATTTTAGAAACTTATGGTGCAGGCAATGCGCAAAATAATGATCCGGTATTTTTACAATTATTAAAAGATGCAGCTGATAGGGGCGTGGTTATTGTCAATTGCACGCAGTGTCAACAAGGTCGCGTTGAAATGGATCAATACGCCACTGGGCATTCGTTAAAACAGGCAGGGGTTATTAGTGGGCATGATATGACTCCGGAAGCAGCGCATTGCAAATTACTGTATTTATTGAGTAAGAATTTGCCGATTAGTGAAGTTAAGCGTTTGATGGAAACAGATTTGTGTGGGGAGCTGGATACCGTCGTTGCGAGCGCAGCGACGGACATGTATGTTTCTCCTAACAAAACACGCTAAACCACCGATGCGGATGAACTATTTCTCCTTGTTGAATTATTATTATTATCATCATCGTCATCATCATCTACCTGATCTTCTACCTGATCTTCTACCACTTCCTCAGGTTTTACCTGTGCTAACTCATCCGGCTTAAATTGAACAATCGTCATAGCCTTAATTACTCCTTCAGCTAAGCCAAATTGCTTTTTAAAACGCCCCTTACCTGGCCCAGTCATACCTTTTGGGGTTTTGAGCCCAAAACCTAAAAATGTTATTTGTGGAATAGCTCTTCTGGGTGCTTTTTTTGCATCTACGATTCCAGAATTATCGGTATTTAAATCAGCTATTGCTTGTAGGGCATCACGTTTACGGTCTTCAAATTTAGTTGATGCAAGTACCTGGCTATTTAAAATTCTAAGTCTCTTTTCTATCGCAGCTTCTTTTTGTGTTCTTACGGATTGACTTCTACTCTGAGGGCTATAGATATCATCGCCTAGATAATAAACGCCTCGATAATATACATAATTTTCAGGAGTAGCGGTAAAGGATCTATTTAAAAAGTTGAAACTTTTTATCCCTTCCACTTTTGTATAAAAATCTTTGGTCTGAATAATTAAATCATTTAAATGAGGGATTGTTTTACCAATCTTTGAGCCATAATCATTATCTGCTCTGACTTGCTTTATTTTTTCTCTGGCAGCCTCAATAAAGGCTATTATCTTTTCTAGATCCGCTTTATCATTTGATCTATCGCTACTCTTAAATCGCATCAGATCATCATCAATTAATTTATCGATAACATCTTTTTGCTCACTAGCTAAATCATGATTGTGCCCTAAAGCTGTAGACTCATGTTCCAATATAGCACTGCGCTTATTTAATTGGGCTCTTAGCAAGGCTTGTACGGCTGATAAAAATATTGTTGTCATTGCGCTACTCCTTAGACTGCAATTTTACCTAGACTTCGTTTATTATATCAGGATAGTCTTCTTAACTTATTCCACTTAGGAAAACATAAATCTTATGAATTTACAAATTATAATTTTAGCAGCGGGTCAAGGTAAAAGGATGCATTCCAAGCTACCTAAAGTACTACACCAATTAGCAGGAAAACCGATGCTGTCCTGGGTGATTGATACTGCCAAGCAATTAAATCCTAAAGCAATTCACGTAATTTATGGCCATGGCGGCGAAGAAATTAAAACCGCACTGCCCGACACAAGTATTCACTGGGTTCATCAAGCAGAACAATTAGGAACAGGGCATGCAGTCATGCAAGCATTACCGCATATTGCACCTGATTCCCAAGTTTTGGTACTTTATGCAGATGTTCCTTTAATTCAATCAGAAACACTGCGTGCTTTAATAGAATCCAGTAACCAATCCTCTCTAGCACTCTTAGTCGCTGAGCTCGATAAACCACAAGGGCTTGGTCGTATTATCAGAAACACACAAGGTGAAATCACTTCCATTGTAGAAGAAAAAGATGCAAGTGAGCAAGAAAAGAATATAAAAGAAATTTATACCGGCATTTGTTGTGCAAAAGCAGCAGATTTAGCAAAATGGTTGCCTCAGTTAAAGAAAAACAACGCACAAGGTGAATATTATTTAACTGAAATTATTGCTATGGCCGTGCAGGATAAGCTGCCGATTGAATCTTTAAGTTGTACCGATTGGGCGCAAGTACAAGGCGTTAATGATAGACTGCAATTGCAAATGCTGGAACGTGAGTGGCAATTTAGGCAAGCCCAGAAAGCACTGGAAAGCGGTGTCAGTCTGGCTGATGCGCATAGATTTGATGTACGTGGATCCTTAAATTGCGGCAAAGATGTATTCATTGATGTAAATTGTGTCTTTACTGGAGTCGTAGAGCTTGGTGATGACTGCCATATAGAACCCAATTGTACTTTAGAAAATGTACGCTTAGGCCCCGCTTGTATCATTCGTGCTAACAGTGTCCTTGAAAATTGTGTGATTGAAAATAATTGTGAAATTGGTCCTTTCGCACGCTTAAGACCAGGCACGCAATTGGCAGCGCATTGTAAAATCGGCAATTTTGTTGAAACCAAAAAAGCCGTATTTGATACTGGCTCTAAAGCCAATCATTTATCGTATTTAGGTGATGTTACTGTTGGTAAAAAAGTAAATATTGGTGCTGGCACTATTACCTGTAATTATGATGGTGCGAATAAATACCAAACTATTATTGAAGACGGTGCCTTTATTGGTTCTGATTCGCAATTGGTAGCACCGGTAACAATCGGTGCACATGCAACCGTGGGTGCTGGTAGTACCATTCGTAAAGACGTGCCTGCAGATGAATTGACATTAACTGAATCACGCCAAAAAACTGTGTATGGATGGAAAAGGCCCGTTAAAAAAATATAACACCCCTCAAATTGGCATTGCACCATTATGAGGAGATTCACTTCGTTCTGGATGACGTTTTAATCGCAACGTCATCCCTAACCACTCCCAAATCATCCCGAGCACAGCAAGGGATCTCCAGGTGAGTTACAAATAGATCAAAAAAAACCAGAATTTAGATCGTTTACGGTAAATACGACTTCTGATGTTGGACGCTTACGTACATCCTGACCGAACAAACTATGTGGATTTAAAGCAAGCGAATCAGAAGTTGTCTCTTCTTTTTTTACCTCATCCTTACTTACCTCAACATCAATAAGTTGTCTCACTGCAGGCATCGGTAATAATTCCTGAGCGGCAATATGCGAAGAACTATCCTCTATTTTTTCAACAACCGTCTCATGTGGTCTATCCTGCTGCAATAGCTTTTCTACAGTACCAGTAGCAGCCAACTGAAGTCGGCCTTTTACAGGATGACGTTGCAGCCAGCTATTTAATGCCTCAACAAATTCCCAAAAATCCTCATCACGACTTAGCATCAATATTATTTTTGTAATACCTTGTGGCAAACCTAGAAAATAATATAAAGCTAAAACAACTTGGTCTCTTGGTGCTTGTGAGAGCATCTGAGTTTTTTTATCCTTACAAATAGCTGTAATTCTATCAACAAATTCGGCAGTGCCATCTTGTATTACTTCCCAATACACCCCAACCAAGGGATCATTAACAAAGTTATCAGTTGATTGCAAAATAGTCGGCAAAAGATAAGGTCTAGCCTTCTGATAGGATTTTTGCATAAACACCGGTAAAAAGGATTTCTTAGTAGTAAAATCCTGATTCAACATAGTTGTAAGGGTTTGCAATACAAAAGATAAAGTAACAATTGGCGGCTTTCCTTCTTCAGGCTTAAAATCCATTCCAATTCTTATCTTAAGTCCAGTAAATACTACATCCGCTATAAATCGACAAACTGCTTCATAGATATTAAAAGGATCATAAGGCAAAGTAGCATCTTTAGCTTCGACCAAGGGTAAAACCATATGCGTTGCCATATTGGCATGAAATAATAATAATACATGTTTTAAGGTGCGGTGGAATATATAGGGCGGCAAACCTATTGTTTGTTCTAAAGCATAATCCATCAATTTAGAAGTTAACCAATAACCTAGTCCTAAGCCTAAGACTGATTCTTGCATCATTAATTGAAATTTATGCCGCTCACATAATTCTGGAGTTGCCAAACGAGTAATATAACGACCATTAAAAAATATACGCACAACTTCCGAAATAGTTTCACCCCCATAAGGGAATTGTCTTGTCATATAAACCAAAGCATCATTAGTTAACAGGATGATAGGCTCTCTAAATACTCCTGTAATTCTACGTTTTAAATTACATTCTTTAGAACATGCATGCAAAGGTGGATTGGTTCTATCTGCATTAAATGCTGATGGAGCAGCCGCATCCAATACCGTGATTCTAATAAGTGATTGTACTGCCTGCCTGTAGGTATAAGCTTTTACACTATAATCAACAATAGTTAATACACATAAACCTGCAGTATATGGGACATGCCAAGACGACTCAGGATCTTCTTGTCTGCGATAAAAGTTTTGCACGCCATTATTTATAAAATGTACTGCTAATACCGGAAATAAAACATCTTGAATGGTTATATAGACCATGGAATTAGCAATTTTCTTAGAGTGCTCTTTGGTAAACAAGACTGGAACTGCTTGACGTAAAGCCCTAACTTGATCGACCATTTCAAAAAAAGTATTAGCTGAATATGTTGCCAGACTAATAGTTGCTTGAGTGAGCGAAGCTTTATTCCATATCCAAGTTACATTATCGCTGAAGGTTGAGAAATTTTTACCTAGAGATGATATCCATTTCATTTAGCGCTCCAAAAATCACATAAATCATTTATCGGACAGGATTCACAATGCGGTTTACGTGCGGTGCAAATATAACGTCCATGCAAAATTAACCAATGATGTGCATCTTTTAAAAATTCTGGATCGATATTTTTTACTAATTTATGTTCCACCTCTAAAGGCGTTTTACCCCGTGCTATACCAGTACGATTAGCCACTCGAAAAATATGCGTATCCACTGCCATAGTTGCCTGACCAAAAGCGGTATTAAGAACTACATTAGCGGTTTTACGTCCTACACCGGGTAAAGTTTCTAAAGCTTCTCTATTATTTGGCACTGTACCTTGATGACACTCTAAAAGTAAAGCGCAGGTTTTAAAAATATTTTCCGCCTTGGTATTATATAAGCCTATCGATTTGATATATTTTTTAAACTCTTCTAAACCCAAATCTAAAATTGCTTGCGGTGTATTTGCTACCGGGAATAATTTGTCTGTGACTTTATTAACGCTGACATCAGTTGCTTGAGCAGAAAGTATTACAGCGATTAATAATTCAAATGGGGAGGAATAATGTAATTCAGTAGTAGGGTGTGGATTTAACTCGCGCAATCGTCTAAAAATTTCATTGCGTTTGAGTTTATTCATTCGTTTTTTTCGCCTTAACTCGAGCCAAAGCTTGTTGGATATAATCTTGTTTCGCTTTAATATCTTGAGTTTTATCCTGTGATTGAGCTGCTAAATGACGCTTTTCTCTATATGCTTGCTGTTGTTGATGCTCATCCCGCAGAATTCGTGTTTGTTTTGCATTAAAACGTTTGCGTGCTAAATCGGGATCATAATCAGGCTCAGGCAAAGTATGCATTTCAATGCAATCAACAGGACAAGGAGCAACACATAAACCACAGCCAGTACATTCATGCGCAATGATTGCATGCATTAATTTACCGCTGCCAATTATGGCATCCACAGGACAGGCTTTAATGCATTTAGTACAACCAATACATTCTTCTTCGCGAATAAAGGCAACTGAAGGTTCACGTGTATTTTTTTCTGCTTCTGGCAAATAAGGTGTTGCATCTATGTTTAGTAATTTGCCCAAGGCTTTAACTAAAGCAACCCCGCCAGGAGGACATTTATTTATAGCAGCACTACCTTGAGCCAAGGCTTCCGCATAAGGAAGACAGCCCGGATAACTGCATTCCTCGCATTGAGTTTGCGGTAATAATGCATCTATTTCGCTAACTGAAACCATTACTTATTTTCTCGATTTTGATTCATCATGGCGGTAATTTTATCTTTATCTACACGCACTATTAAAGGCTGAAATTGATTAATAGTATGATTTAAAAGTGGTGTATCCAAGGCATCCCAAGTTAATGGTGGGCAATTCAAAAATTGCTCTGAAGCTTGTGCCATCATTGGTAGTACTGGTTTTAAATAAGTTATTAAAGCTCTAAACAAATTAATTCCCATGGTACAAATAGCTTGAACGTCATTTAAACTTGCTTCTTCTTTCGCTAATACCCAAGGCTTATTTAAATCTATGTATTGATTTACTTTATCTGCACATTCCATAATCAAACGAATCGCACGTGCATAATCACGGGTACTATATGCTTCAATAACTGCTTCGCGCGCACTAATTATTTCTGCATATAATTTTGGCTCAGATAAAGTAGCACTTAAAGTATTATCAAATCGTTTATTAATAAAACCGGCACATCTACTCGCAATATTTACTACTTTTCCAACTAAGTCTGCATTAACTCTATTGGTAAAATCTTCAAAATTTAAATCCAAATCATCAACGCGACCATTTAATTTAGCTGCAAAATAATATCGCAAATATTCGGGATGCAAATGATCCAAATAAGTACGTGCCTCCACAAATGTGCCACGCGACTTAGACATCTTCTGGCCGTCTATTGTTAAAAATCCATGCGTATAGACTGCTGTTGGCGTTCTATGCCCACTTGCTGCTAATAAGGCAGGCCAAAATAAAGCATGAAAATACATAATGTCTTTGCCAACAAAATGATACAGCTCGGTTTTACTACCCTCATCCCAATACTCAGCAAACTCAATTGCATTTTCATTGCAATATTTTTTAAAACTTGCCATGTAGCCTATAGGAGCATCCAACCAAACGTAAAAATATTTATCTGTAGTTCCAGGTATAGGAAATCCAAAATAGGGAGCATCGCGTGAAATATCCCATTGCTTTAATCCTGCATCAAACCATTCATCTAATTTATTTGCAACTTCGGTTTGTAAATGACCCTTACGCGTCCAGTCTTTTAATAAATCTTCATAACGCGGTAAATCAAAAAAATAATGCTCTGAATCTTTTTCTATCGGGGTAGCACCTGAAATAGCCGAAACCGCATTAAGTAAATCAGTCGGAGAATAAGTTGCACCACAAGCTTCACAGTTATCGCCGTATTGATCCGGAGTATTACATTTTGGACAAGTACCTTTAACATACCTATCGGGTAAAAACATATTTTTCACAGGATCGTAGGCTTGGCGTACGGTTCTTTTAACAATATCTCCACCAGCTTGTAAACGCTGATAAATCAGGTTTGCTAGTTCTTGATTCTCGGTAGAATGAGTGGTGTGGTAACTATCGTATTCGATAGAAAAAGCCTTAAAATCAGCTTCATGACTCTTTTTTATTTCTGCAGTCAACGCTTCTGGGGTAATACCCATTTGCTCTGCTTTTAGCATTATTGGCGTACCATGAGCATCATCACCACATACGCTAATACAATTAATGCCCAACATTTTATGTGTGCGCACCCAAATATCTGTTTGAATGTGCTCCACCATATGACCCAGATGCAAATGGCCATTGGCATAAGGCAGGGCGCTGGTTACCAGCATTTTTCGTTCATTAATCATAAAATAATGGGCTCTTTGCTTAAAATTCAGGAATTATAGCCTAAAACCAAAAACAAAAATAGGGACAAAACAATACCAGCATCGAGCTTTCTCTCTACACGTCATCCTTCGCTTTGCTCAGGCTAACGTACCAAATGGAAACTGGGCAATGGGCCAAGACCCAACCTACACTAATTTCTTCGGTGAGATGCTATTTTTGTCCTATACTCACTAATTTGCTATTATATAAACAAATACCATTATAAGTGACACCAATGAGCACTAAACCTCGACTTATTATAGGCATCAGCGGTTCTTCAGGGATTGTTTATGGCATTCGCCTTTTAGAAGAATTAAAGAAGCTGGCTATTGAAACTCATTTAGTTGTAAGCAAGGCCGGCCAATTAACCCGCGCCTATGAAACGGATTTATCTGTAGCTGAACTTAAAGCTTTAGCTGATGTGTATCACCCATGTGCCGACATTACGGCATCGATTGCCAGTGGCTCATTTAAAACCATGGGCATGATCATTGCTCCTTGTTCTATGAAAACCTTAGGTGAAATTGCTAGTGGTGTATGTAGTAGTTTATTAACTAGAGCTGCAGATGTGGTTCTTAAAGAACGACGCAAACTGGTACTGTTGCCCCGTGAAACGCCTTTACATTTAGGCCATCTAAATAATATGGTAGCGATTACGCAAATGGGCGGTATCATTTTTCCACCAGTACCTGCTTTTTATACCAAACCCCAAACTATAGCTGATTTAGTAGACGATACTGTAGGTAGAGTGTTGGATCTTTTTGATTTAGATAGTGGATTAGTGAAACGCTGGGAATAAAAACAAAAAACGCGGCCTAAGCCGCGTTTTTTTCCACAATACAATTAAGCACTGAAGCTATTTGCAGAAGACTTCTCAAGTTCTTGAGTTTGTTCTTCAGCTTTCTTAGCATACATGTTTGTGTGCAATGGAGCTACGTTATTTGTGTTAGCATTTACTTTGCTATTTACAGCAGTTAACTGGCTCATTTGGTTCGTAACAACAAAGTCAGCATCATCTTTTTGATCTACTTTAGCATCTTTAGATGGTACAACTAAAGAAATTGTCCAAGTGATAGCGTTAACAATCGCAGCACCAACCCAAGTGGCAACGTTAGCAGCAGCAGCGGCTAAACCAGCAGCTACAGCAATTTGTGCGATAACATTAGCACCTGCTAAGCCAGCGATAGAAATTCCGTACAAGCTAAAGCCAGTGATAGTAGCTAAAAGAGCTGGGTAGAATCCAGCAATAACTGCGCCAGCAATTGCAACAGCAGCAGCAACGCCAATTCCTATCCAAAATGCAAGACTGATTGCAGATTTGTGCTTTGCAACAGCGTCTGAAACAGATTGTGAAATGAAATAAGCAAACTTTAATACAGAACCAACTATACCGCCTTTAACTAAATCCTTAATGATTTTAGGGGTTTCTTCAGCAAACTCAGCTTTTTCATTACCAAAAAAGATGTGACTAATAGCTTCAGCAAAATCTCCTGGCAAACCGTAAACAGTTTTCAATATAGACATTATTTATTACTCCAAGGTTATAATTCCAAACGCAGTATAGCAATGAGATTGCTGTAAATGAACCAAAAATGCGCAGTATTTTGTAACAAAATTGTAAATTAGATTGTCCGTGGTTTTTTTATTATCCATGAGATTTTTGCTAAATCATTTTGTAAAAACATTAGATTAAACACAGCTTATATGTTAGGTGAAAAAGATTTACTATCTATATCTGAATCCTCCAAATTTTCTTTTTCATCTCTATCTATCTCTGGTTCAGAAGTGTTTTTATTTTCCTCACTTTTTTCTTCAGCAACAAATTCATCCATAAACTCATTATCATATACATAAGCTATTTCTGTGTTTAAATGTTTATTAATATAAGGAGAGGCAGTCACAAGCGGCTCTTCCTTAGCAAATAATAAAATACTATGCTGCACTATAGTTTTAATCTGTACTGCTAAAAACAGAACACCGGTCAATGCCGTTGATGCAATGGAACCAGCAATAAAAGCAAGAGCTGATAATGCTGCCGGCAAACTAATACTGCCTAAAAAAGCCAATGGTGGCCAACCAAAAAATGTGAAGTTAATGATAGTAGTTAATACGGCAGGATAACACAAACAAAATAAGGGAATACTAAGGCCTGCAATCAAAAAAACGCTAAGTAATGCAATCAGAAAAAATTTATGATGAATTATCCAGCTCTTGATCTTAAGCCACATGTTAGAACTCCTGATAAACGGTAGGATCCGCGACCCCAGCTCCAATAAATCCTTTTTTTCTAAACGTACAACTATCACAAGTACCACAAGCCTGACCTGCCGCATTAGCCTGATAACACGATACAGTCAGACTGTAATCAACACCTAATTGAATACCTAATTGAATTGTTTCAATCTTACTTAAATACTGTAAAGGTGCAACTATTTTAATTGGTGAGCCTTCTACAGCAGCCTTGGTTCCCAAATTGGCTACATTTTGAAATGCTTCTATAAACTCAGGGCGACAATCTGGGTAATGAGAATAATCAATAGAGCTGGCACCTATAAAAATCGCCTGGGCCCCAATGGATTCTGCAAAGCCTAAAGCAAGTGCGAGAAAAATAGTATTTCGTGCAGGCACATAAGTTACTGGGATGTCACTACTCTCTTGGTATTCAGGAACGTCCAGGTCTGTATTAGTTAAAGCTGAATTGGCGAAAAGGCTTACATCAAGTGTAATTATTTTATGATCTACAACACCAACTGCCTGTGCAACACGTTGTGCAGCAACTAATTCAGCTGAATGTCTTTGGCCGTAGGAAAAGCTTAAGGCATAGCATTGAAAGCCTTTGGATTTAGCCAAAGCCAAGCACGTTGCCGAATCAAGGCCTCCTGAGACTAAAATTACCGCCTTTTTCATTTAATACCTCTTAAAAGGAACCAATTATGCCATATTAATTGATAAGTAACTAATAAGACTGCAAAGCAAGTACCAAGAAAAGTATCAATAATGTAAAACAAGCCCTTAACCACTGGTTCTCAAAATTAGTGCTATGCTATAAAAAAGAACAGGTTTACAATTAGCGCCCTTAAAATCAATAACCAGTACCAACAAAGGCTTTTTTTATGGCAGTAGATAGCAAAATAATTGCACATTTTATAGAGGAAATTTCCGGTCCCAAACCCAGCACAAAGTCACTGGAAGAGGACTTCATAGCTCCTTTACAAGAGCAATTAGTAAACAATGGTGGGTTTTTCACTCCATTGAGCTACTATTTGGATATTTTAAAGAATACAAATGCCTTTCTAATCAAATACATGTCTGAAGAAGATAAAAACAAACTAAGACGTCATCTGCAAATTACCTACTTACTCTTGCTGGTTCAAAAGAAGCACGAATTTGAGATGAAAGACTCAAGAAAACAAAACAAATATTATAAAAAAATCAACCAATGCATACGGTTTTTAGACCTATTAGATCCGAAAAAAGCCAGTCAATCTGCAGCACAAAAAAATTTATCCCCAGAACAAATCATGAAATACCTGGGTTTAGGTGTGGGAAAAGAAGTAGCGCAAAAAATGGTGGATTGGATAGGCGGCAAAACCTCCGAATTGGACAAACAATCCGGCGAGCTCATTGACAAAATGAACTGGATCAATGAAAGACGACTTTATTGGGTATGGGGTTCTAGTTTTATTAAAACTATTTTAGATGTCTTGCCGCCTGATTTTTTTAATGTAAATAAAACTTCCAATTTATTGCATACCCCCGATCCCTACACCGGAATTTTAAGTTGGTCTTTGTATTATTTTCGATTTGCAGTCCATTTAAATTTATTTTTAAAACATACTGTTGCCGGTCCTTGGATGTCGGCTGAAGAAAGGAAAATTCCCTGGAGAAAACGCTTTTGGACCCAATGGGACTTGCGAAAATTTGCCCTTCTTAACGATTCTTTATGGGCTACCTGCAACTTGGCTTGTTTCTTCTGGCTCACTGCTAAAACTGGTTTAGGTCCCTGGGGCGATGTATTGACTCTTGGTTTATTATGTTTTGATTTGGGTGCCTCACTTTGGTCGTTTAGAGAACAGCAGACTGAATATAATGCGCAAACAGAACACTATAAAAAACAAATTCGCATTTTAGAAGCTAAAATAATCGACGTGATGTACCACAACCCAGATTTAGCAGAAGAGTTGAAATCGCTACGAATTAAAGAATACAGGTTACAAATATACGATTTACAACAAGCTAAAAACCAATTAGATAAAGAGTGGCATTATAAAGTACTTACTTTAAAAAATGATTCTGCCTATGCACTAGGGTTATTAATAGCCTTTGCCTTATTAATTTTACCTCTCTTACCTTATACCGGACCGGCTATTTTAGCCGTCAGCATTACCGGTGCCATATTATGTTTCGTCTTTTCTGTTATTTATAATGCCGTGACTGCTGGCCTTGAAATAAGTAAAACCAAAGACTTCGTTAAAGACTCCGAAAGAAATTATTCTATTAAAATTAAAGCATTCCAGGATCTGTTGAGAGAACATCCCGAAGAGGACACCAAATTGCGCTTTTTATTCCTGGAAATTAAGCAAGCGCAAGCAGAAACACATTTTCAAGAACAAAAAGTGGTTTATCAAACCATGCATTTCTACCGAAAAGTAATAATGCAAGCGGTAATGCCGGCGCTTATTTTAGTTAGTTTGGTATTTTTACCTTTTGGTATTGGATTACCTATAATCGGCATGGCTTTAGTTATAGCCATTGCTACCAATAGGATGATAGAAGATCTTTATAAAACTAAAAAAATGAACCCTGATTTTCCTGAAGCTGAATATCAACAGGTACTCATCACCCCAACTATGCTAGATAAAAAACCAGCAGCTGCCAAAAATAGCTTCTTTGATAATCTTACAGAGGTAAATGAAGTGGGTCCTGTTCCTAAGCCAGCTAGTGACATGTAGGTTGGGTCATTGACCTGGGGTATTCTATTTTATTTCCCCTTGGGAAAATTGCCAAAAAAGTGTATAATTACACTTTTTGCTACACATCTTATTAAGCACTTATGAATCTTGAACTACTTTACGACGTCATTGTGGTCGGTGGCGGACATGCTGGGACTGAGGCGGCCCTAGCCGCAGCGCGTATGGGCATGCAAACTCTGTTGCTTACCCATAATATGGATTTATTAGGACAAATGTCCTGCAATCCTGCTATCGGTGGGATTGGCAAGGGCCATTTGGTCAAAGAAATCGATGCCCTGGATGGTGCCATGGCTAAAGCCGCGGATAAAGCAGGTATTCAATTTCGCATACTAAATGCCTCTAAAGGACCAGCAGTTCGTGCCACTCGTGCTCAAGCTGACCGAGTGCTTTATCGACAAGCCATAAGAGAACAATTACAAAACCAAGAAAATCTGATTTTATTTCAACAAGCTGTTGATGATCTCATTATTGAAAACGGCCGCGTTACTGGTGTCGTTACCCAAATGGGTTACACGCTACGCGCACAAGCAGTAGTTCTTACTGTTGGAACCTTTCTTGGCGGTAAAATCCATGTGGGCATGAGCCAATATGCCGGTGGACGGGCAGGTGATCCGCCATCTATAGCCTTGGCCAATAGCTTGCGTGATTTAGATCTTCCCGTAGGTCGCTTAAAAACGGGCACCCCACCACGAATTGACAGACGTTCTTTAGATTATTCACAAATGACTGTGCAACCAGGAGATACTCCTTTGCCAGTATTTTCATATTTAGGCAGTATTGACGATCATCCACAACAAATCGCCTGCCATATTACGCATACCACAGAAAAAACCCACGAAGTAATTCGCGCTAATTTGCACCAATCACCGATGTATGCTGGCGTTATTGAAGGCATTGGCCCACGTTATTGTCCTTCCATTGAGGACAAAGTAGTGCGTTTTGCGGATAAATTATCCCATCAGATTTTTGTGGAGCCAGAAGGTTTAACCACTGAAGAAATTTATCCCAATGGCATTTCCACCAGCCTGCCTTTTGATGTACAAATCCAATTTGTGCGCACTATTAAAGGCTTTGAAAACGCCCACATAACCCGGCCTGGCTATGCAATAGAATACGATTATTTTGATCCACGTGGACTGACTGCTTTTTTACAAACTAAAGCCATTCCCAATTTATTTTTTGCAGGACAAATTAACGGTACCACCGGTTATGAAGAAGCTGCAGCACAAGGAATTATTGCTGGAATGAATGCCGCTTTACAAGTTCAAGGAAAAGAACTTTGGTGTCCGCGTCGCGATGAAGCGTATATAGGCGTGCTCATAGATGATTTAATCACTTGCGGCACTCAAGAACCCTACCGCATGTTTACTTCACGCGCAGAATATCGCTTACTGTTACGTGAAGATAATGCTGATTTACGTTTAACTGAAAAAGGTCGTGAATTAGGCTTGGTTACAGACCAACGCTGGGAAGCTTTTTCCAAAAAGCGCGAACACATTGAAGCCACACAAAATCTATTACATACTACTTGGGTGCGCGTAAGCCACAGCGAAGCGTTGAAAGATATCCTTGATAAACCTATTGCTCATGATAATAAGGCTTCTGAATTTTTAAAGCGACCCGAAATTAATTACCAGCACTTATTAAAATTAAGCGATTTAAATTTGCCCGAACTTCCTCTTGAAATAGCAGAGCAAGTAGAAATTCAAACTAAATATGCCGGCTATATAGAAAGACAACAACAAGACATAGCGCAACTACGCAAAAATGAAAATATCTTGCTACCTGAATCGATAGAGTACAGCCAGGTAAGTGGTTTGTCTGCTGAAGTAATCCAAAAGCTAAACAAAATTAAACCAAAAACCTTGGCTCAAGCGGGTCGTATTTCAGGCATTACTCCTGCAGCCTTGTCCTTGTTACTGGTTCATTTGAAAAAAAATCGGCTTAATGCATGATGGATGAAAACGCACTACAAAGTTTATTGAATCAAGGATTAGAGCAATTTAATCGTACGCATCTAAGTCAACCCTTGTTTCAGTATTTGCTATTACTCAATAAATGGAATCAAGCGTATAATCTGACCGCCATTCGCGAACCAGAAGATATGATAGCCAAACATTTATTAGACAGTTTAGCAATTATTCCCTGGTTACATGGCAATAAAATAATCGATGTTGGTACCGGACCCGGATTACCCGGAATTCCACTTGCACTAGCAAAACCCGAACTACAGTTTGTATTATTGGATGCAAATGGTAAAAAAATTCGCTTTTTGAATGAAGTTAAACGCCAACTAAAAATAAACAATATTGAAATCGTACAAATTAGAGTCGAAAACTACCACCCGGACCAAGGTTTTGATACAGTAGTAAGCCGAGCATTTAGTAGTCTTGAGCAAATGATTTATTGGACCAAACACCTCATTGCTGAAAAAGGTATTTGGTTGGCCATGAAAGGACGTTATCCTGATACGGAATTACCTTCCATAAATCAAAACTACCAAGTCAAATCTTACACCGTTGAAGGTGTAACAGGCGAACGGTGCTGTGTATTAATTGAAAATACAACCAAGGAATAAACATGGCGAAAGTTATAGCCATTGCCAATCAAAAAGGAGGAGTGGGCAAAACCACTACCGCCATTAATCTAGCTGCCTCACTTGCCGCCAATCAGCAGCGAGTATTATTAATCGATTTAGATCCGCAGGGAAATGCTACCATGGGTAGTGGTGTGGATAAAAATCAATTAGTGCATACTACCAATGATGTACTCTTGCATGATTGTCTGGCTGAACAAGCCGTTTTGGTGACTGCCTGTGGTTATGATTTAATTCCAGGAAATGGTGATTTAACTGTTGCCGAAGTAAGTCTGATGGATAGAGACCATCGTGAAACTTTTTTGTTTAAATCCTTACAATCTCTGCAGAGTACATACGATTATATTTTTATTGATTCTCCACCGGCCTTAAATACTTTGACCATCAATGCCTTTGTTGCTGCTGATTCAGTATTAATTCCCATGCAGTGTGAATATTATGCCTTGGAAGGTTTGGCTGCTTTATTATCAACTATTGAACAAGTGCAGGCTTCGGTTAATCCACGCCTACAACTTGAAGGTGTCTTGCGCACCATGTACGATTCGCGTAACCGCTTATGCTCGGATGTATCAAAACAATTATTAGAACACTTTCCTTCTAAAGTATATCGTACTGTTATTCCGCGAAATGTAAGGCTTGCAGAAGCACCAAGTCATGGTTTACCTGCCTTATTTTATGACAAAACATCACCAGGTGCCGCTGCCTATATGGTACTGGCTTCAGAAATATTGAGTAAGCAAACTGTAGCAAGCTAATTTGGGGACATTTATGACAGTGAAACGTAGTGGTTTGGGACGTAATTTATCCGCCTTATTAAGTCAAAGCGGCAATGCGGTATTAAATGATAAGCCAGCGGTACACAATTTAAAACTTGCGGTTACTTGTCTTCAGCCAGGAAAATACCAGCCCCGTGGTGAAATGGAAGAAAATGCTTTAAATGAATTAGCACAATCAATTAAACAACAAGGCGTTTTGCAAGCTTTAATAGTACGCGAGTTAGCTGATGGGCGTTATGAAATCATTGCCGGTGAAAGACGTTGGCGCGCCAGTCAAATCGCAGGCCTCACCGAAGTCCCAGTAGTTGTCAAACAAGTAGATGATGAAACGGCTATGGCCATGGCCTTGATTGAAAATTTACAACGCGAAGATTTAAATGCTATGGACCAAGCACGCGCGATGCATCGCTTAACCACTGAATTTAATTTAACGCACCAACAAGTGGCAGAAGTAGTCAGCAAATCAAGAACTGCTGTGAGTAATTTTTTACGTTTGATGTCCCTATCGCATTCAGTAAAAAAACTATTAGAACATGGCGATTTAGATATGGGACATGCTCGCGCTTTATTAATGTTGGATGAAGACCAACAACTGCAAGTCGCACAAATTATTATTGCAAAAAACTTATCCGTTCGTGAAACGGAAAAATTAGTGGAACGAGTAAAAGCGGGCATACCTGAAAAAACTATCCCCGAAGAAAAAACACCGCTTTATAAAGATGAAATTAAAGCGTTGGCGCACCACTTACGCACCAAAGTATTAGTAAAATCAGGCAAGACCGGCAAGGGAAGTTTAGTAATTCATTATGAAAGTGCTAATGAATTAGAAACTATTTTAAGCCAATTGATGCATTAAAAAGTGCTTCTTACACAATACTGTTTATCGCCTGAGATTCCTTTATGTCGTTGAGAGTCGCAGGCGCTGGCTTAAAAAATGAATTATGTACTAAGAAAAGCTATTGTCAAAGTTGTTGTATTGAGTCGGTTGTTGCTGGACATTCACATTCACATTTTCGTTTTGAAAGAACAGAGGCGATGGCATCTGCAAAATCATATTATACCATTCACTTATTTTCTTTTGTGCTGCATTGTGCTCTTTGGGGTTACGTATTGCACCACCTAATTCACTAGAAGCAGCCCAATATTGCATCCTCTTAGGTATGTCTTTAAAATGCCCAACCTGGTTCATTTCAGCCATAGACTGCGCTTGCGCCTCTTCGATCCCTTCTGCTGTATATTTACTTTTATAATACTGCAGCTCGGATTTATTAATGCTTTCAACAATTTGATTCATATACTGTTGAAATAAAGTTAATTCTTGTGATGTAGGATGATCTTGAAATTGTTTAAAAAATTCATTCAGTTTAACTACAAAAAAAGTAATTGCCTCATCAGATGCTCGCGTACCGCCAGGTGCTTCTAGAACTCGCATTTGTTGAAAATCCATTGCAGCTATATCTGTAAGGGCTGTGTAACTTATCATTTATATTCCTCTTGTGATGCGCCGTAATATATCAATCCAGCCAATAATAACACACGTTATCTGCTAATTCAAAAAATGTGCTACTCAGTGCTTTAATTAATAGTACCCCAGCTAACTCCCTATGGCAGTAAATCCAGAAGCATCATTCCAGTAATACGTGTATCATTGGGCGTATCTAATTTTATTAAAAGTCAGGCTAATTTACCCTATATACAGGGCAGTGCCAATATCTATTCATCAAATCAGACTTACTTAATTGCCAGTTTTCTTTATCGCTCTTACAATAGAATCATCCGCATTTGAAATGAAGCCGACCAGTGCAACCGAAACAGATACCTTTTATTAAGCTGGCACTATTTATCAGTGCACTAGTAGCCTTTGTTCCCGTATCCCCCAAGCTACCAACAACCAGCCTGGATGGTTCTTGGGCCTTTGGACTTAATCAAGCTGTAGCTCAGGGTTTGGCCTTTGGTAGAGATATTATTTTCACTTTGGGTCCATATGCTGCTATTTATACTAAATGCTATCACCCCGCCACTGAATTAATGATGTTAGCAGGGAGTTTGTATCTTGCCTGCAGTTATTGGTTTTGTCTTAGATATTTACTAAAGAATGTCAGTTGGATATGGGGTCTGGGCTATATCCTGGTTCTTGTTGCCATGGTCTGTTCTAGTGATTCTTTATTTTTTTCTTATGCTCTTATTGCAGGATTAGCTAGTTGTAAAATAGTTTTTGATGAATCCTTTACTAATAAAAACTATCTGCGATTGGTATTATTTTTTGCACCTTTTGGATTGTTAGCATTAATCAAGGGTACTTTTTTGATTGAATGTTTTAGTACCATGCTCATTTGCAGCCTGTTTTTTATCGCTGATAAAAAATATTTTGCGGCATTTTTATCCTGGACTTTCGTCCTCATTTCGACTTGTATCTTTTGGTTGGCCTGCGGCCAATCTTTGATTGATCTACCTAGTTATTTGAGCGTTACTATAACTATGGCTGCTTCATTTTCGCAGGCAATGTCGGATGATTTTAGTTATCTGGAGATGGCTTTATATGGGTTTAATTCCTTGTTGCTTTTATTGGTAGTTGGGGGCGTTGGCCATTCCTCTTTGCAATCACTAAGTCTTGCACAATGTCGAAAAATGACTGTGCCCAATAGCTTATTACGGTATGCCTTTCTGATTCTTTATGCTGTATTTTTATTTATTTCTTTCAAATCCGGTTTTACTCGACATTATGGTCATGCGGTTATTGCTGCAACTTCATTACTTTTTGCAGCGCTTATACTGCCATTTTGTATCAAGTCACGCTTGATACTACCCTTGATGATTTATACCTTAGGTACTTCGTATTTTATTGAATCGCAAAACAGTATTTCATTTTTAGTAAATGCGCCTGCCAATTACTCTTCTTTTTGGCATGGCATGACTCATTGGTTTAAAGACCCCCTTTGGATGCAACGCGATTACCAATTGGCTTTAGGTTATTTAAAAAATCAAGCGAATATACCTTTGCTCCCAGGAACAACGGATATTTACTCTGCAAATCAAACTCATTTAATTGCATCAGGAAATGCATGGTCTCCCCGTCCGATATTTCAAAGTTATTCGGTATTTACAGCAGCATTTGCTCAAGCAAATAGACGCCATCTAGAAACCAAACAAGGTCCTGATTCGATTTTTTTTAATCTACAGGCAATTGATAATAGATTTCCCAGTTTAGAAGATGGTGCCAGTTGGCCGATTTTATTAAATCATTATCATATTGCTAAAATCTACGATCAATTTTTATTGCTGCAAAAAAATAATTCTGCAAGGGTACGTCAGAAAAAATTGATAAAAGAGCATCACGTATTAGGCGAAATAGTCCAATTACCAGTAAACAATTCCTTAGTGTTTGTGAGCATGGATATTACACCAAACGTCTTTGGCACGATCGCAAGTATACTTCTTGCCCCTGCAACATTAGCTATTAACCTTGAATTAAGCAATGGAACAAAGACAAGCTATAAATTAATTCCCAGTATGGCGCGCTCCAAATTTTTACTGTCGCCCTTGGTCGAAAATACGCAAGACTTTGCGCTTTTGTTTCATGAAACATCTTTGAGTTCTAAAAGGGTGATCTCGTTTTCTATTAGTACCTTGGGTGGTTGGCAGTGGGTTGATGATTATGAGTTGCAGTATGTTGTGTATCTTTAATATTCTGTTCGATGTCCTTGCGAGCTCCAGTAACCTTAGAGAGCTCCCTAAGGTCACTAGATTGCTTCGCTACGCTCGCAAGGACATTGAACTTACAACCAGTACACAAATATAAATAAGAACAACCAGACCACGTCCACAAAGTGCCAATACCAGGCAACGCCCTCAAAAGCAAAATGGCGTTCGGGAGTGAAGTGTCCTCGTTTGCAGCGGATCATAATCACTATTAGCATAATGGTTCCGAGTGTTACGTGTAGTCCGTGAAACCCGGTCAGCATAAAAAAGGTAGTTCCGTAAATACCAGCGGCTAAAGTTAAATTCATGTCTGTGTAAGCTTCATGATACTCATACGCTTGGCAGACCAAAAACAAAATACCCAAGGCAATAGTTAAACCCATGCCGATTAGTAATTGATTGCGCTTCTTTAATTTTAAAGCCCAATGTGCCCAGGTAATCGTGATACCCGAGGTAAGAAGGATAACAGTATTCAGCGCTGCTAATCCCCAAGCACCCATAGCTTCATGTGCGCCAGAGAAAATTTGGTTATCTGGATTATGTATTAAAGGCCAAGCTGCTTTAAAATCAGACCAAAGAGTGAAATGCGTGATCGGATGGATTTCTCCGCCTAACAAAGGCACTACCCAATAGCGAGCAAAAAATAAGGCGCCGAAAAATCCGCCGAAAAAACAAACTTCAGAAAAAATAAACCAACACATACCCCAGCGGAATGATTTATCAACTTGAAGATCATAAAGTCCCTTATTATTTTCATAAATGACCTGACCGAACCAGCCAAACATCATTAAAATAATAATACCAAGGCCTAAGAAAAAGACGTAAGGACCATACCAATCGTGATGCATCCAGGATGCTGCGCCCACTAAAGTTGTGGTTAATCCAATAGATCCAACCAATGGCCAATGACTGGGCTTAGGGATGTAATAGGTACCGTGATCTCCCATTGTGTATCAATCTCCTGTGTTAATCGATGCTCTATCACTGACATCGAACAAAGTATAAGACAAAGTTACTGTATTTATTTCCTTAGGCAAATCAGTATCTATATGAAACAGCAAAGGCATATTCATAGCCTCATGCCCCTTCAATGTTTGCTGAGTAAAACAAAAACATTCAGTCTTTTTTAAATATTTAGCAGCAATTCCTGGTGTAACACTTGGAATTGCTTGTACTGTCATCATGTGATCGGTCTTGTTTTCCGCATAAAAAGCTAATTTAGCAACTTCGCCAGGATGCACCTTAATTTTATTCACTTTAGGATAAAATTTCCAAGGCACGCCACTATTATTAGTTGCAACAAACTCAATTGTAATTTCCCTATCAGTATCTATTTTAGCTTTAGTCACATCATAAGCTAAGGCTTGGGGATTAGTTTTACCATTAATGCCCAATGTCTTACACAAACTATTGTAAATTGGCACCAAAGCAAAGGCAAAACCAAACATACCCAAAACAGCAATTGTTAACAAAACTAATAACTTTTGGTTTTTCTTCTTATTCATACATGCCCACTTTATTTAACTTCAGGTGGCGTTGTAAACGTATGATAAGGAGGTGGAGAAGGTAAAGTCCACTCTAAACCATGTGAGCCTTCCCAAACTCTGCTCGTCACCAAATCTTTTTTAGTCCCTTTCTTTCTAACAGTGGCAATGATGTTATACAAAAACAACAGTTGCGAAAAACCAAATATAAAAGCGCCTATGGTTGCGATTATATTAAAATTAGTAAATTGCAAAGCATAATCGGGAATACGTCTTGGCATACCCGCCAAGCCTAAGAAATGCATAGGGAAAAAAGTAATATTTACTGAAATTACGGATAACCAAAAATGCCATTTACCCATAGTTTCGTTATACATATGCCCAGTCCATTTCGGCAACCAATAATATGTAGCGGCCATTAATGAAAATATTGCACCAGGAACTAAGACGTAATGAAAATGCGCTACCACAAAATAACTATCTTGGTATTGGAAATCAGCTGGTACTAAAGCCAACATTAAGCCGGTAAAACCACCGATAGTAAATAAAAACACAAAGGCCAGAGCAAACAACATTGGTGTTTCAAAAGTCATAGAACCTCTGAACATCGTACTTACCCAGTTAAATACCTTAATACCGGTAGGCACTGCGATCAACATAGTTGTATACATGAAAAACAACTCAGCACCCAAAGGTACTCCTGTCGTAAACATATGATGCACCCAAACTATAAATGACAACAAAGCAATAATTACTACTGCATAAACCATAAAGACATAACCAAACAATGGTTTACGACTAAAGGTTGGGATGATTTCTGAAATCACACCGAAAGCAGGTAAAATCAAAACATACACTTCAGGATGACCAAAGAACCAGAAAATATGCTGGAATAAAATCGGATCTCCACCACCGGCCGCACTAAAGAAGCTAGTACCAAAATGTCTGTCTGCTAACATCATAGTAACTGCGCCTGCCAGAACTGGCATAATTGCAATTAACAAAAACGCCGTGATTAACCAAGTCCAAACGAACATTGGCATTTTCATTAAAGTCATGCCTGGCGCTCTTAAATTCAGAATAGTTGCAATAATATTTATCGAACCCATAATGGATGATAATCCCAACATATGAATTGCAAATATCATAAAATCCGTACTGGGTGGTGCGTATTTAGTAGATAAAGGAGCATACATAGTCCAACCGAAATTAGGACCTCCACCAGCATGGAACAATGTAGATAACAGCAAACAAAAGGCAAAAGGCAATATCCAAAAACTCCAGTTATTTAACCGCGGTAAAGCCATATCAGGAGCACCTATCATCATAGGGATTTGCCAGTTAGCCATACCGGTAAATGCAGGCATTACCACACCAAACAACATGATCAAACCATGCAGAGTTGTCATTTGATTAAAGAAGTTAGGATCAACAAATCTATGACCAGGCTCATATAATTCAGCTCTAATAACTAAAGCCATTGCACCTGCTAAAAAGAAACTGAATAAGGCTATCCACAAATAAAGCGTACCAATATCTTTATGGTTGGTTGTAAACACCCAACGCTTTGCAAATCCAATTAAACCCTTACCTCGATAGGGACCATGATCGTGATCGTCGTGGCCTACATCATGCGTCAAAGCATCACTCATTGAAAACCTCCAGCTTTAGCTTTAGAAACCATGGTTGGTTTTTGTTCCATACCATGTCGCAGTGTTGCAACATCTGCGGGTTGCACTAAATCATTAGTATTATTATCCCAAGCATTACGTTCGTAAGTTGTGATGGCTGCAATTTCACTATCTGTTAACTGATCTTTATACGGTTGCATAGCCGAACCAGGTATACCGTCTAAAATCATTTCTATGTGTCGTGAAATTGGCGCACCCATTGCAACAGAGCTTCCTCTTAGCGCCGGGTACATAGGTGGTAATCCTCTACCATCAATTCTATGACAAGCGGAACACAATTGTTGGTATTTGTGCTTACCCAAGTGCATTAACTCTGCCCGTGTCATAGTTTTAGGTTCTGCAGTACTTAAAATAGGTGTCGCATATGAATCTTCAACTTTGGTTTGCTTAGCCACCCATTTTGCATAATCTTCTTCACTGACTGCTTCAACAACAATTGGCATGAAGCCATGATTTATACCGCAAAGTTCGGCGCACTGACCTCTGTAAGTTCCAGGCTTTTCTATTTTTGCCCAGGCTTCATACATAAATCCAGGGATAGCATCACGTTTAATGCCTAACTCAGGTACCCACCAAGAATGAATAACATCATTCGATGTAACTAAGAAGCGAATTTTTTTATGAATAGGCACTACTAAAGGCTTATCAACTTCCAATAAATACCATTCATTTTTTTTAGCTTTACCATGAATTTGATCATAGGGTGTCGACAAAGTACTAAAAAAACTAATCCCTTCGTTTAAATATTGATACTGCCAACGCCATTGATAACCAACTATTTTAATAGTTACTTCTGATGCGGCTGTATCATTCATACGAATTAAAACCTTAGTTGCGGGCACTGCTAATCCAACTAAGATTAAAAATGGAATAATGGACCACAGCACTTCCAGATGGAAATTATCGTGGAATTGTGCGGGCTTATAGCCTTTAGATTTTCTGTGGTGTATTAAAGAATAAATCATCACCCCGAAAACCACTACGCCGATAATGACACAAACTACAATGGCAACCATATGCAGGTAATAAATATCCTTACTAATAGGTGTCACACCACGAAACATATTTAATTGCCACTTATCTGCAGCAGCAAAAACTGATTGCAGTGGCAACAAGGCGCAGAGCGCCATTATCAATCTACAGATCTTTAACCTGTTAAACATCCCAATCCCTCATCTTTTTTTCAAATTTTGAATACATCTACTATTACCACAAGGTGTAATTACCTTCGGTTTTTGACTGACTCACCATATACTTAATCGCTTCAATTACCTCTTCAGTAGTGCATTTATCACAACTGTCGCTTTTCTTATGGTGTTCACCATTTACTACTTCTTTAATGAGTACATCCATATTTTTAGCGATTATTGGCTTCCAAACTTCTTTATCACCAATTTTAGGGGCTCCTAACTTGCCTTCGTTATGGCAAGCAGCACAATTTTCATTATAAATAGTCTTGCCATTAGCATGATATTTTTTAGCGCCGCCAGCTTTCAGATCCATCCATTGAGCATGGGTTAAGGAAGCATTTAAAATATAATCCACAGAAGAAATGATATCATTGTCCGAACACGTCAAACAGGCACCTTTGACAGGCATGGAATTAAATCCATTAATTACGTGTCTGTATAAGCCAGTTAAACCACTGTCCTTAAGTCGTAAATACCAATTAGCAGAATCACCAATAACTGGCGCGCTCATTTCATTGTCTTGATGGCAAATATCACAAGCAGCGGCATAAACTACCTTGCCTCGAGCTAAAGAAGGTTTTTCATTAGAAGGCATGTCCACGCCTAATGGATCTTCACTCTCTACATCTTTTAAATACATAGCAATAGATTGCAAGTCTTCGTCCGTTAAATAGCGTAAGCTGTTATGATTTACTTCCGCCATGGGACCCGCAACAGGACCAGCATTATTAATCAACTGACCTTTTTTAAATACATTTACTACTTCATCTACACTGGCAGATTCCAAACCCTTTTTAGTAATATTGGGTGCCCAATAGCCATCAATAAAGCCACCAGTTAAATAATAGCGCGTTTTTGCTGCGCCAAATACATTCAGCGGGGTATGACACATGCTGCAATGGCCCAAGCCATCGACCAAGTATTTACCTCTATTCCACTGCGGTGATTTGTCTTTATTATTTTCTATAGGACTATCATCAGGGAAGAAAAATAGTAAATTCCAACCCCAAAGCGTACTTCTAACACCCGGGATGCCAAAGGGGAAAGGTAAAGGTTTATTTTCTAAATGAACTGGAGGAATACTCATAAGATACGCGTATAAGGCACGGGCATCATCATCAGTTATTTTAGAAAAATAGACATAGGGGAAAACAGGGAAATAATTTCTACCTTTAGGATCGCGTCCACGCTTTACTGCCCGAATAAAGTCCTCTTCAGTCCAAGCACCGATTCCAGTTTCTTTATCTGGAGTAATATTAGGGCTATAAAAAGTACCAAAAGGAGTTGCTAGGGGAAGGCCACCCGCATAAGGCGCTGTGCCACCTTTAACATTGGTATGACAGGAAATACAGTCACCCATTTTTGCTAAATATTCACCACGCTTGATTAGTTCTTCTTGTGCACCTGAAGCCTTGGCAGTTTCTGGATAAGTTGGATAAAAACCACTGACCAAGGGATCTGCCGGGTGATCTATGTGTTCAAAAGGAACCACCTCAGCAGCCAGAGCTTGACCTAGTGTCCCTACAAAAACTAACACACTACTAATAATGAATTTTCTAATAAACAAAGAGCCCACGCTCCCTCCTAATTGTTCTTATTTTTTGCTATCTCTTGAGGAGAATAAAGAATTGACGTATTTTATACCCCTCTTCACATAAGTTGCAATTAAATTTAGGGTTTAGATGAAAATCTTCAATGCAATGTTTTCAAAAGTAAATGGCGGACTAGAACAAGTATTTTTAAATTACATTCCTGCCTTAACCGAAATGGGAAATCAAGTTATTTCAATTATTCACCCAGATGCCGAAATTAGACACAGTTGTCCACAAGAGAACTTAGTACTAGTACACAACTACAATCAGCACGATATTTTTGCAATTCGCAAGCTTAGAAAACTAATTGAAGCCAAAAAACCCGACTGTATCATCACTCACAGTTACCGCGCAGCATATTTATTCCAAAAAACGAAAACGAAAGTCCCTAAAATCGCTGTTTGCCATGTGCGTTCCCATTATGATTTTGGTACAGATGCCATCATTGCTATAACTGAAGCCATGCGCCAAGATATTATTAAAGCAGGTCAGCCTGCACACACGGTCCATACAGTACCAAACATGATTCATATCCCAGAAAGCCTCTGCCTTAGTAAACCTAAGGAATCGGATATACCCATAATAGGTGTCTGCGCTCGTTTTGCTGAAATTAAAGGCGTGGATGTTTTTATTGAGGCTTTAGCCGAGCTAAAAAAACGCTCCGTTATTTTTAAAGCTAAAATTGCCGGAGATGGCCCAGAAAAAGAAAAGTATGTGGATTTAATTCAGCGGCTTGGTCTGCAAGATGATATACTTATGTTAGGCTGGGTGGAAGACAGACCCGGATTTTACGACGGCATTGATATTTTTTGCTTACCATCCCGTGAAGAAGCCTTTGGATTAGTTGTCTTAGAAGCCATGATCCATTCCTTACCTATGGTGCTTGTTGATCTGTCGGGACCAAGAGCCATAATTAACGACTCTCAAAGCGCCTTATTAGTTCCACCGGTTAATCCAGTAAAAATGGCTGATGCCTTAGAAATTCTTATTAAGGATAAACAATTAGCTAAAAATTTAGGCAAAAATGCCTTCGCTAGAGTGCAAAATTATTCTTATCAACAAGTAGGATCAATCTTGCATGGCGCTTTAGAAAAAGTCTGTAGGGAATATAAAATAGAAAGGGCCAATCAGTGTGTCGCCAATTGACCCAGTGGAATGACACATAGCAAGTCCAACCTCGCGAGGCTACTATCTCACAAATAATCCAAAGTAGTCAAGCATTCTTTTTAAAACTGTTGTTCTAATAAAATCCTTCGGTTACACTCAGTACTTTATTATGAGCTCATTAATTTATGTTTTACGGCGATACCCTACAAGAAACCAGACAATTTTATTTTTCTAGCTGGCGTAAATACCGACAAAAACAAGCTTTGCAGCCACTAGAGCAGCAAATTGTTGCGGTTATATTAGCCCATCCTGAATATCATGAAATACTGGACTATCCGGAGCACTATCAGGAGCATACCTATTATCCTGAATTAGGCGAGAGCAACCCCTTTTTGCATATGGGTTTGCACTTGGCTATTCGTGAGCAGGTGGCAACTAATAGACCCGCAGGTATCACCCAAGCCTATGAAAATTTATTAAAAAAATTAGCTGACCCATTGGCGGTAGAACACCAGATGATGGAGCAGTTAGCGGAATGTTTATGGCTGGCGCAAAAGAATAATCTGCCGCCAGATGAAGATGAATATTTACGAGCGATTTCACAAGGGCAGACTAAATAACTATGAGCAAAAACGAAGACACTACCCATTTTGGTTTTGAATCAGTTGCCTGGGATGAAAAGGAAAAAAAAGTCGCTGAGGTTTTTCATTCAGTCGCAAAAAATTATGATTTGATGAATGATTTAATGTCGCTAGGGATTCACCATTTATGGAAGCGCTTTACCGTAGAATTAAGTCACGTTCGACCAGGGCAAGTTGTCCTGGATTTAGCGGGTGGCAGCGGCGATTTAACCCGTTTATTAAGTAAAAAAGTAGGCGACACTGGCCTGATTGTTCTTGCAGACATCAATGCAGCCATGCTCCAAGTTGGCCGTGACCGTTTGCTTGATGAAGGTATTTATAAAAACTGTCGCTTTCTCCAGGGCAATGCCCAATGCTTGCCTTTTGCGGATAACACCTTCCACTGCATCACTATGGGTTTTGGATTAAGAAATGTCACCGATAAAGAAGAAGCCTTGCGCTCTATGCATCGCGTTTGCAAACCAGGTGGCAAGGTGATGATTTTAGAATTTTCAACTCCGACTTTACCTGGCTTAAAACCATTTTATGACTGGTATTCCTTCACGGTTTTGCCTAAAATTGGAAAGTTATTCGCCCAAGACGAAACCAGTTACCAATATCTTGCTGAATCAATTCGCATGCATCCCAATCAAGAGGCAATGAAAGCAATGATTGAACAAGCAGGATTTGAAGATTGTCAGTACCATAATTTAAGTGGCGGCATTGTTGCCTTACATACTGCTTATAAATATTGAGCCTACCATGTTGAAAAAATATTCTTTAAAAGCGCTGCAACTGGCTATTAACCAGGCCTTAAGCCTGGATGAACACATGCCAAATAAAATTAAAGCCCTGGATGGCAAAGTGCTAGAGATGGTCATCACCCCTCTAAATGTAACTTTTTTTATTCAGTTTAGTGGCCCGGAATTATTATTAGTGCCCGAATACGACGGTCATGTCGACACCACTATTCACAGCTCGCCTCTTGGCTTAATTCGCCTAAGCTTATTACCCGCCTCAAAAGCACGCTCTTTATTTAATGATAAAATTCGCATGTCTGGCGATATAGAATTGGGCCAAAAAGTAAAAAAACTTTTTGATGAAATGGATATAGACTGGGAAGGTCACCTGGCACACTTTACAGGCGATGTAGTGGCTCACCAGATTGGTTCCTGGATGCGCAAGGGTAGAGAGTTTACCAATCAATTTAGTGAAAATATGCGGCACAATGTCACGGAATTTCTCCAAGAAGAATTACGTATTTTTCCAAGCCGACAAGAACTGGAAGATTTTTACAGCGATATCGATGAAATCTCTCTTGCAGTTGAACGCTTACAGGCACGAATAAATCACATAGCGAGTCGTCATGAAGCAAATTAGGCAATTAATTCGCCTCCTTAAAATAAACCACGTTTTAGCAAAAAATGGTTTAGATAATATTCTAGTTAATTTACGCCTTTTTGCACCCTTAAGGTTTGTAGTATATTTGAATCCTTGGAATTGGTTTCGTAAAGAGCAGCTAAGCCATGGCGAAGCACTGCGCAAATCCTTAGAAGAATTAGGTCCTATTTTTGTTAAACTAGGACAAGCACTTTCTACACGACCAGACTTATTGCCTGCAGACATCGCCTTTGAACTTAGCAAACTACAAGACGATGTTCCGCCAATTTCCAGCGAACAAGCCATGCGCATTTTAGAAGAAACCTATGGCGCATCTCCCCAACTAATTTTCGCAGAAATTGACACCAAGCCTTTAGCTTCAGCTTCCATGGCACAAGTGCATGCAGCCCGTTTAAAAACCGGTGAAGAAGTGGTGGTGAAAATTCTTAGACCGAATATGGAAGCTATTATCGATCAAGATTTAAGTATTATGTACACCATTGCCAATTTAGCTGAACGCTATTGGCCAAACGCTAAACGATTAAAACCTAAAGAAATTATCGGTGAATTCGAACTTAATCTACATAATGAATTGGATTTATTAAGAGAAGCTGCGAATGGCGCACAATTACGTAGAAATTTTTCTAATTCGCCATTGCTCTACATTCCCGAAATTTATTGGGATTACTGTCGGACCAATGTCTTGGTTATGGAACGAATCTTTGGCATTCCGATAACTGATATAGAGAGCTTACACAAACATAAAATTAATATTAAAAAACTGGCCGAGCGCGGAGTAGAAATTTTCTTTACGCAAGTATTTCGTGATTGTTTTTTTCACGGCGACATGCACCCTGGTAATATTTTTGTTTCCTATAAAAACCCACAGGATCCCCAATATATTTGCGTTGATTATGGAATTATCGGCACCTTAAATGACAGCGATAAACGTTATCTAGCTGAAAACCTCTATGCCTTTTTTAGTCGTGATTACCGTCGTGTTGCGCAATTGCATGTAGAATCAGGCTGGGTTGCACACGATACCCGCATCGATGAATTCGAAAGTGCCATACGCACAGTTTGCGAACCTATCTTTGAAAAACCATTAAAAGAGATTTCTTTTGGTCAAATTATATTTAAATTATTTCAAGTCGCCAGGCGCTTTGAAATGCAAGTACAACCGCAGTTAATTTTATTGCAAAAAACTTTATTGGTAGTTGAGGGACTGGGGCGCCAACTGTATCCTGATTTAGACTTATGGAATACTGCTAAACCTTTTTTAGAAAAATGGCTGAAAGAACAAATTGGCCCCAAGGCCGTTCTGCGTCAACTTAAACAGAATCTGCCTTTTTTTGCAGAACAGTTGCCACATATGCCTAGGCTTATTTATGAAGTTTTAGAATTGAA
>JBAZRP010000002.1:0-11066 GCA_041662885.1 Legionella sp. | reverse complement strand
AGCAATTGATACTCAATAAAGAGTTGGCACAAAAAGAACAAAAGAAGCCCAATAAGCCAACACTTCATATTAGAAGTGCGGCTTTAGGTATTTTAGCTTCCTCTTTTACGCTAGGAATTTTGGATTATTTCCAACTGCTTAATTACACACAATTATCGGCAATTGCTGCAATTGGTTTTGTTTCATCAGGGATTGTGGTGTTATTGACCCAATTTTCCAGCTGAATATTCCGCACCCACTTCACGTAATCGCTCCATAAATTCTGGATTATTTTTATTTAATCCAAATTGATTCACTAAGCGTACGGTTTGCTTTAAGTCTATAATCTCAGCCTTTGTAGCTTTATAGGTCACTATTTTATCCTCGATAACGCGTGTGTCCACTTCTTCATTGTTTAACATCTTTTTCGCTTGCTTATAGTTATCAAGTTCTTTAAGCGTTACATTAACTTCAGTTATATTTCCATAAGTATCCAGCGCTTGATTTCTCGGTAATTTTGGATCCTGACAGGCCACTATCTTAGGCTTGTCAAATAGCGTTTTAAGAGCCATTAATGACTCCACCACAACCACCATTACCGAAATGGCAATTAAAGCTGGCAGCAAAGGAGGAAAGAATACTGACAAAACTGCTAGAGCAGCTATATATACTACTAGCAACGGATTATTCTTCACATAACGCAAAATTGGCAACACCAAAATGCGATACGGCAACAGAAACAAATAAGATACCAAACTGCGCGTTAAGGCGTACAAAATAAAATCTCGCGACTTACGTTCTTCATTATCCAGCTTAGGATCAAGCGCTATGAATTGTGTATCTGCAAAACCCGCATAATTCAGTGCGTGATCGACCACAGCATTTGTGCCTTGCTTATCTTTAGGTGGTACTACATGCACAACTGTCCAATCATCTTTCCATACACCAAATTTTGATACGGGATCATTGGCTTGCTTTTGCACTATAACTTGGGGTTTATTTTTCAGTTTATCCCAATTATCAAAGCGACTTTTTCTAAAAGCATTGTACAAACCAGGAGGATTCAAGGCATCGACCCGTGAAAGCTTATCCCCTTTATCAATGGCTAAGAGCAACGATAAAGAACCACCTAAACTGGTACCACAAACATGTACTTTTTTACTTTGTTTGTCCAACCAATTACTAATATTCCTATAGCCCGAACGATAAAGTTTTTTACCAGCCGTTTCAAAGGCCTCTAAATCGGTATCAATTTGAGTAACAAATCCTTGGCCAGCAGGGTAAGTAGTACCCATAAAAATCAAATGCGATTCAGCTGCTTCATTGGTGATTGGCTCCAAGCCATAAGCAAATACTCGATCCTTATCATCAAGCCAGAGTTTACTCAAACCGGTTGTTGGCGTTAATTCTATTGGAACAACGCGGTATTCAACCATTTGCCAAGTATTATTCAGATATTGTGGAATAGTAAAAGACTCATAAGGCGTTATGTCGCTAAAAGGCAATAAAGTCAGGCAGTTAGCCAAGAAAAGCTGGGCTTGATTCTGCTGTGCTTGGGTCAAAGTACGGTTCTGTAATTGTCTGAATAGATTGTTGAAACCTTGCTGAAATGCGAGCCGCATACCCTTAGTTAGCTCATGGTCGCGGTCTACAAATATAGCCTTAAAAATATCCCAGGTGGCTAATTTTTTCCAATCATCCTGCCAACCCATCATTAAAATGCGCAGCACATTACGACCAATTGCCTCTGCTTTTTGGGTGTTAGTGCCCGTTGTGATTGGTTCTAAAGTGGCTGATTCAAAGAAATTTAAGTCTATGCCCCCGGCATAGCAAGTGTCTTTACTCATATGTTTGGTCCTGGAGAAAATGGTGTATTATAGCAAGTTTTGAGCAAAAAATAAACTATTAAGATGGATTGGCCAAGCCGTGAGGGGGCTTCGATTAGGATTGCAAAAAGTGAAGATCCCTCAAGGCCTAGAGCTCGTCAGACCTAGAGCCCGTCATGCTAAGAGCCCGTCATCCCGAGTGCAACGAGGGATCTCCGAAAGTGGCACTGTGCCAGTCTCAGGAGATCCTTCACTGCGTTCAGGATGACGTAATGCATTCAGAATGACGTAATGCATTCAGAATGACGTAATGCGTTCAGAATGACGTAATGGGTTCAGGATGACGTAATGGGTTCGGGATGACGTAATGGGTTCGGGATGACGTAATGGGTTCAGAATGACGTAATGCGTTCAGAATGACGTAATGCGTTCAGAATGACGTAATGGGTTCGGGATGACGTAATGGGTTCGGGATGACGTAATGGGTTCGGGATGACGTAATGGGTTCAGAATGACGTAATGCATTCAGAATGACGTAATGGGTTCAGAATGACGTAATGCGTTCAGAATGACGTAATGCGTTCATAATGACGTAATGGGTTCAGAATGACGTAATGGGTTCGGGGCTCAACCTATCTATTTTTTTATATTTGTTTTTTAAAAGTATGATCCGCCTCATTCTGAGCTTCTGCAGCCGGTACTTTTGCTGGTCCCCAAAATAAAACTTTAAAAGAAGGCTTCATTGACTCAATATAAAAATTTATATTTCCTGTCGGTTGCCCATCGGCTCCCAAAGGATTAATAGGCTCATCGGAGTTACTTAGATTTTTGAACCACCAAGAAAGTGGATTATGCTCCTTAAGTAACAAACTCAAAACGCGCGGCTGTCCTTCTAAACACACTTGCTCTAAAGATTTATTGCTTAATTTGCTTAACTGCTCAGCCAATAACTGCCTATCTAAAATAGAACAATTCTTACAGAGTTCGATCAGAGGTGCTTTATTTTCCGCACAAAATAAAATCTCGCTAAACAACTTTTTGTTAGTCGTTTTAATAGTCAATTCAGTTGTTTTTATATTCGAATAATCTTCTTTTGCCAATGATTTTCGAAGAGTAACTATCCCTTTAGAGTCACTGATAGCATTGCTAGGCGCCCCACTATCGCGTTGACTATCTATATATATGGATTCTAAAACTTCTTTAATATGCGTCGAGCCTGAACTGGCAAAATGCGCTGGCGTGTTGCCTTTTTTATCTTGTATTGAGACATTGGCACCAGCCGCTATCAATGCACGAACTGAATCTACATCACCTAACACGCACGCATAGTGTAGGGCTGTTCGGCCTTGATTGTCTTGTAAATTAACACAAGACTTATCTATGGTGCATATTTTTTTAACAAGTGCTGATGCTCGAGTTTTTGCCGCTATAATTAATGCCGTTTTTTCTTCAAAATCACGCACTGTAAAATCACAAGGATATTTGGACTTGGCAGCAACATCTATCATGAATAGCGCCTCATCAAACTTCTCATTAGCAATACAAATATGTAATGGACTACCAAAATCATCAAGGTATTCTCTTGTATTAATATTGGCGCCATTGCTTATTAAGAAATGCATTAACGACTTATCAACTTTAATTACTGCTCGGTGCAATGCAGTGTATCCTTGAAATTGCACATCAATATCTGCTCCGCAAGAAATTAATCGCTGCATTATTTCCTGGGTCGCACTTCCACTTAAAAAATAGGTTTTATAATCTGCACCGGCTGCAATAAGCAGAGCTAATACTTCTTTTAATAATGCTACTGATGTATTTTGATTCCAGTTATCAAAAACAAAAGGAAGAATAGTATCTGCTACTGCTTGCTCAAATTTTAATGCAGTAGAACCGTTCGGATATACAATTTTTCGCAAACCAGCTACATCTAAATTAATCGCAGCAGCAAACACATGCTCATATTTCACAGCTTGAGCTGGAGTCATTGACTCTAATTGGAAACTTTTATTCTTAGGAGGTTCTTCATCTTTTTCTATTTCTAAAGTTCTGGGATTAATATAGATTTTGGCGTCACACAATTCGGATATTTTTATCGCATGCGCATCTGCCTTTTCTTCTTGCTTACAAAAATTCACGGCAAGTTCTTGCAATTCCAATCCTATTTTTCTATCCGTAAGATAGGGAGAACTTTTTGAATTAGTTACAACTAGATTAAAGTTATTAATAGCCAACGCATTATTTTTGGAAATTTCTCCTTTTTGTATAAGTATCCTGGTTTGTATTGGTTGTTGCCCTTTTGGAAAAACTGTTAACTCGATACTTGCCAATTGAGATTTAAGACTGGGAGTTAGTACTAGACGGATAATAGACGGCTCAGCACATATGGCTTGATACGCTTGACTTCGAGGGTCTTTGGCTGCAATTGACTTAAAATGTATCATTTCTCACTCCAACACAAATATGCCCTTAATTGTATCACGTGGAACAATTAAATAACACCTTCCTTTCTCACTTAAAACGATTCACCGGGCTATGACAATAGGGTACTTTTCTGTGTTTGGCGTAATAATCCTGATGGTAGTCTTCTGCAGGCCAAAATACTTGAACAGGAAGTAATTTAGTTGCTACCGCATAGCCTGTCTGCATTAAAATATGAATTAAACTTTGTGCTTCTTGTTTTTGCTCTGGCGTATAATAAAAAACGGCACTATGGTATTGAGAGCCGATATCGGGACCTTGGCCATTTGTTTGAGTAGGATCATGGATTTCAAAAAAACGTTTTAATACTTGGTAATAATCTGTTTGAGCACGATCATAGACAACGCGCACTGCTTCGTAATGGCCTGAATGACCAGAACATACTTGATCGTAATTAGGATTTTCTATTATACCGCCGGTATAACCTGACTCTACCTTGAGCACCCCCGGCATTTGCTTTAAGAAAAATTCTACCCCCCAAAAACAACCACCCGCGACTATGGCCTCTTCCGTATCTAAAACTTTATTATCAGCGACAAAATCAATCGAGGCAGAATTGACGCAATGGCGCAAATTTTTAGTAGTTATATGTTCTCCAATAAATACATGCCCCAAATGCCCGGCACAACGGCTACATACTATCTCCATACGTTGACCATCAGCATCTGGAATTCTTTGAATGGCATTAGGAATTTCATCATCAAAACTCGGCCAACCACAGCCCGAACTAAATTGACTAGTCGCTCTGAATAAGGCCAAACCACAACGGCGGCATAGATAAGTTCCATGATTCACTAGATTATTATAGGAACCGGTGTGCGGGTATTCGGTGGCTTTATCGCAGATGATTTTTCTGGCTAAGGGGGTAAGGCTTTGGGTTTTGTCTAGGTAGGTGTCCATTTGATTTCCCTTAATTTAAGATCCCGCCAGCGGTTGTCCTTGCGAGCGCAAGGACATAGGATTGCTACTGACCCTGGCAGATTTTATCCGCCATGTATCCTATAGCTCCTGCATAATAAATAGAATTATTATAGCGCAAAATCATTTTATAATTTGGGAAGGCGAGGAAGGTTGGCCCGCCTAAGGGTTGCACTATGCTGCCTTGTAAATTTTGATAGGGCAATGGTTTGCCGTCTTCAGTGCGAACACCCAAAGCATCCCATTCACTCACGGGTTTTACAATATTCTTACCTTCCAATTGCATATCAAATTTCTTAGGCAAGCTCACTTGAATAGCCCAAGGCTCACCTGCTTGCCAGCCGTTTAGCTTCATGTAATTTGCAATAGAGGCAAATACATCCGGCTTGCTTCGCCAAATATCTTTATGACCATCACCGTCATAATCTACTGCATATTTTACCCAGCTTGATGGTAAAAATTGAGGTTGACCGGAAGCGCCTGCCCACTCACCTTTAAAGTCGGCTAAATCCACATGACCTTCATTAAGAATGCGTAAGGCAATAAATAATTCTTTACGGAAAAACTCTTTGCGTTTTGAATCATAAGCCAAAGTTGCTAGCGCTTTAATTACTGGGAAATTACCCATATACGTTCCATAACTGGTTTCCATACCCCAGAAAGAAACAATAAAACAGGCATTGACACCGTATTTTTGAGCTATTTCTTCTAGAACTGCTTTATTCTTTTTATATTCTTTACGACCGATAGCAATTCGATAATTATCTGCCCGGCTAGTGCGATACTTCATAAATGTAAGCCTGTGTTCGGGCTGTGAATGTGAAAAACTTTTGATAGAACGACTGGGTTCAGTAATTCCAGCAAAGGCTTCATCAAATACTTGTGGTGAAATTCCCTGGGCTAAAGCTTCTGTCCTAAGTTCAGCAACATACTGATTCCAACTTTGTTGTGCGTATGCAATTTGCTGAATAAAAAAACATGCCAACAACGATACTATGAGTTTCAACTTATTCATAGTTCTTCCCCTTGGTTATTATTATTTGGTAAAGAAAATATAGTACCACAGGCTAGATTGCGAGCGTTAGTAGGTTGGGCCTTGGCCCAACAATTTTTGGAGATCCTATTGGGCCAAGGCCCAACCTACTCACTTCTTAAAGAAACTACAGGCTCTAATTTTGAAGCGCGTTTTGCAGGATAAAAACCAAAGAAAATCCCTGTTGCTGCTGACACTAAAAATCCTGCTATGGGTGGCATGGCGTAAATGTAAAAATTCCAGCTGCTAAAATATGCGACTATGCGAGTAAAAATCAACCCTAAAATCACCCCCAAAACACCGCCTAATAAAGACAGCATAACGGATTCAACTAAAAATAAAGCTTGAATCTCAGAATTTTTAGCACCAACTGCTTTACGAACGCCTATTTCTTTTTTACGTTCGCTTACTGAAACCAACATCACGTTCATAACGCCAATGCCGCCTACTAGTAAAGAAATACCACCGATTACTGCCAATAGCAGAGTAAAAATCCGCCCCTGACTTTCCATGCTCGCAATAATTTGCTTTGCTGAACGAGGAAAAATTGAAAGTTTTGGTGCCTGAGCACTGACCATTTGTCGAATATCAGCTACTACTTCATCAATAGGACTATCAGGTTTTAATAAAACCACAGCATTGTTTATCTTGGCATCTTTACTCACTAAATTAATTCCGGCTATAGGAATAATGACTCCTTGGTTTATATCTTCGTTAAAAAATCCATTTTCTTTCCATTGATTGGCTACACCAATAATTGTGTATAAAGCTTTACCAATACGAATTTGTTTACCAATAGGATCATCCATACTCATAGCACTCATTTGCCGTGCGAGTCCGGCGCCAATCACGCAATAATGTTCGTACGCTGCGACAAAAGAAACAAAACTGCCTTGAGCTAAGGTAATATGAATAATGCTAGCCAAATCTTGATCCGCACCAATAACCACGCCCTGTAGGAGCTTACCTTGAAAACTAAGTGGCTGATAAGCTGTACTGTAGGGTGCTATTTTGACTATAGAAGGAATGCGTTCGCCAATTTGTTGCCATTGTCGGGCATTTAAAAAATGCTCTTCTTGACTTTTACCCGGCATTTTTTGATACACAGCTACTGCCAATAAATTTGTTCCCAAAGACTTAAATTGTTCTAAAGCTTTTTCAGTGGCTAATTGACCACAACTTATCAAAGCAACTACAGCTGCAGTACCGACTAAAATACCTAAAACAGCTAAAAAGGATCGCAGCTTCGATGCGGTTAAATTTACCAGGGCTTGTTGGCTGTGGTTTAAGAAATTCATTGGTCTACTTCTCCAACCACTTCACCATCAGCCAAAGTAATTTTTCGTTTACACTGGTTGGCAATATGTTCGTCATGTGTCACTAAAATAAGAGTACAACCTTCAGCATGCAAACTTAAGAATAAATTCATAACTTCAGTACCCGTACGTGAATCCAAGGCACCTGTGGGCTCATCGGCTAAAATAACTTTCGGCTGGCTCACTAATGCGCGCGCTATAGCAACCCTTTGTTGCTGGCCACCAGACATTTGCATAGGCCTATGCGCGGCGTATTTATCCATACCTACTCGTTGCAAGGCATCCATTACTCTTGCTTTTATTTCCAGAGGATTGACCCCTCGATACGTTAAAGGTAAGGCTACATTTTGTAAGGCGGTAAATCGCGGCAATAAATTAAATTGCTGGAACACAAAGCCGATACTGTGATTGCGCACTTCGGCTAAATCATCATCGCTAAATCCGCTGATATTTCTATTTTTTAACAGATAAGTACCACTATCAGCTTTATCCAATAAGCCAATAATATTCATCAAAGTAGATTTACCTGAACCAGAAGCGCCAACTATTGCAAGTAAATCACCCTGATTCACTCTTAGGGAAACGTTTTTTAACACGGTACTAGTGATTCCCTCTAAATGATATTGTTTTACTATATCGTTTAGATGAATCAAGGAATTATCAGTCATACACCACCACTTCACCAGCTTTTAAACCAGTTTCAACTACGACCGAATCTGCTTGGGCTGCTCCTGTTGTAATAATGCGTTTTTCCGTTTCACCTTTGGCTAATTGCACTAAGACAACACTATTACCCTTATCGCGTTTCACTGCCGCAATCGGTATTAATAATTCATTCTGACTGTCGACACTTAACTCAATAGTCGCACTCATACCTACTTTTATATAGGGTTGTTGTTCGGCCGTTAAGTGACTGACCTCAACTACCGCCGTAAAAGAAGGTAAACCACCACTACTTACAGTGGAAGCCTGGGCGTTGACAGCGACCAACTTGCCTTTTAATTGGTGTTTGCCAAAGGCTATACCGCTAATAGTTGCTTGCATTCCAGGACGGATTTTTTCAATATCAATTTCTGGAACATCAATTTCTACACTAATACCTTGTAAATCGCCAACTAAACCAAGTACCTGACCTGATTTAACAGTTGCACCCACTGTTACCCGGGCTGTCTTATCGTCGCCTGATTTGGGTGGGTACAATAAGACGCCATTTCCGGGAGCTTTTATCTGAATCAAATTATGTCTGGCGCCTAAAATCTGTTTCAGTTTGTCAAAATCGGCCAAACTTAAGCTAGAAACATCACGCAAGGTTTTATCATTCATTTTTTCCAATAATTCATTGAGTTTGCGCGTTGCTTGCATTAGTGTCACTCGTGAAGTAGTAACCCCGGATTTTTCACTTAAGTAATTATTTTTAGATAATAAACCTGAATCCCAAAGATCTTGGGTACCAATAAATTTGGCCTTGGCTATGGCATAAGCATCTTTGCATTTTAAATATTCAGTTAAAGTATCATTGTATTGTTTTTGCAATTCAGTAGAACTTAAAGTCAGAATCACATCACCCTTTTTAATCCTTTGGCCGTAATGAAAATTCATGGTTTCCACTACTGCTTCCATTGGCGTGCTTAAAGTATATTCTCTTATGGGCTGAATGGATCCTGAAAAATGCAAACTCTTATGCAAGGGCATTGGCTTTACTTGATAGCTAGTAGCTGTGACGGTCTTTTTTTGATCGTGATTGGAGCAAGCAAATAGGAATCCGCTCAAAATTGCTGCGATCATGCATGTACAATACTTATTCATCCACCATACCTTAATTTAATATCCCAATAATCCAACGTGGTTCCCAAAGTCCTTTGTAGTGCTGATAACTGATTTAAATAGGCAATCTTTGCCCCTATTAATCCTGATTGTGCCTGAATGAGTTGATTCTGCGTATTATTAACATCCAATGCACTGGCAATTCCTGCTTGCTGCTTTTTCTTCTGCAAAGTATACGATTGCTGTGCTAACTGTACTTGTTTTTGGGCTAATCGGTACCGTTTCGCCAAACTTCCTATGGTATTGATTGTATTAGTAATATTAGTAATCAAAGCGCGTTTTGCTGCAAGTAGGTTTAACTTGTCCTTTTCCAAACGTACTTTTGCACTTATTAACTGATTGCGTCTTTCCAAATCATGCAAGGGCACTGTTAGGGTTAAACGCGCGGAACGTGATAAGTCGCTGCCACTGTAAATACTGCCGATGGTATTACCCGTAACCTGATTTAAAGTTCCAGCTTGCATGCTGGCGGACGCATCTAATTGCCATAATTGCTGATTTTTAGCCACAGTATAAGCACGCTCATCCGCTCGCAAACTTGCTTGTAATGACAAATATTGTACATTATGACTTAAAGCTAAGTCAATAGATTGTTTTAAATTCGGAACCACTAGCTTGGTCACTTGCACATCACTAGGTACCGATAAACGCATATCCGGATCCAAACCAATAGTCTGCAATAAATCCTGTGCTGCTGTTTTAAAATCATTTTCGGCTTGTTCTACCATCAAACTTAGTGATTCAATTTGATAGGATTGTTGAATATTACCTGTAGGCTCTAATTGCCCGGCCTTAATTTTTTTCTCATTAATTTCATATGTCTTTTGTGCTTCTTGTAATTGCAAACGCTGATTTTCTAAATTATTACCACTTAAAATTAAGGATCTATAAGACATAATCACCTGCGTAATTTGATCCATTACTGATTGCTGCAAATTTAGTTTATTCATTTGCTCACTATCAATGGCATTTTTAAGTCCGGCCGTATTAGCCGCTTCTCCAAAACCGCGCAATAAAGGCTGGGTTACTGAAAAATTAATAACTGGATTATAACTGTCATTGATCACTGCATTATTATCCATAGATAAATTAGCACTGGTACCGTATTTAGTTCTTAAATCAAATTCTGGCGTTGCAACGAAACTGTGATTAGAGGCCGTGCCAATATTGCTGTAGGTACTTTTTTGCGCGACGCCGGATGCACCTAAAGCATATTGCAACTCAAAAGCATTATGTGCCAGTCGTAATTGATAGCGTTGAATAATCCTGTCTAACTCAGCATTTTGAATATTCGGGTTATAGCGCAAAGCCAATAAAATCGCCTCGCGCAAACTTAAATGCTGGACGGCTTTCTTGGGTGCAGCCGGAGAGGTTGGTAATTCAACCCAGGAATGCAGCAGTTTTTCAGGATCAGCAATTGCAGCTCGGAGGCGTTCACCAGCAGCATTCACTCTTTCGGCCTCAGCACTTGGATCAGCAACCCAATTATATAAAGTTGTTGATTGTGACGGTGGATTTGCCCACGCAGCACTGTTCACAAAGGCAAGCAACAGCACTAGGTTTTTACAAAAAAAATTCACTTCAGTTAGAACTCCTGATTTATGCCTGTCCTTCTACTGAAAACCGTTGCCTATCCTGCAAACGTAATGCGGTCAATTGGCCACCCCAAAGACAACCGGTGTCTATCGC
>JBAZRP010000001.1:64609-110325 GCA_041662885.1 Legionella sp. | reverse complement strand
GTGATTAGCCGACAGGCCACTGCCATTAAATTAAGCACTAGAGCTCGTCATCCCGAGTGCAACGAGGGATCTCCGAGAGTGGCACTGTGCCACTTTCAGGAGATCCTTCACTACGTTCAGGATGTCGGACTGGGTTCAGGATGACGTAAAGCCTTAACTTAATGGCAATGAGCCGACAGGCCACTGCAATTAAATTAAGCACTAGAGCTCGTCATCCCGAGTGCAACGAGGGATCTCCGAGAGTGGCACTGTGCCACTTTCAGGAGATCCTTCACTACGTTCAGGATGACGGACTGGATTCAGGATGACGGACTACGTTCAGGATGTCGGACTACGTTCAGGACGTCGGACTACGTTCAGGATGACGGACTACGTTCAAGATGACGTAAAGCCTTAACTTAATGGCAATGAGCCGACAGGCTGTGAGTCCTGACCCAACCTGCATTCCTTAACTTTAAAAAATAAAAATAATAAACCCATTGCCTCACTTCATATCTTTGCTATAATGGCCACGCGTTGCCGGGGTGGCGGAATTGGTAGACGCACCGGATTCAAAATCCGGCGGTGGTGACACCGTGTCGGTTCGACTCCGACCCTCGGTACCATAATTGGCTAGGAAATTGCCAATAAAAGTCTAACGTATATAAAGGAATTCGCGGTGAAACCACTTATCTTATGCCTTTTGGGCTATTCATATTCTCTATTTGCTTTTAATTTTGATGCTCCTGAAGTCTCTTTGAGCTTTCCTAATGGTTATTCTACAACCGTGTTTTATGGTGAAAGCATTAAAATTTCTATCCAAATGGATTATAAAAATCTGAAACAACATAAATATTGGCTATTTCCTCCGGGAACAACTCTGGAGACGACTAGTGGATTATGCCCTTTTTTTGCTAATGATGAAGAAAACTATCCTTTAGGTAGTTGTAACTTAAATCTTATTATTCCAGGAACTTATCTTGGTAAACTATTTTCAGGGACTGTCAGTTATATTGTTTCTGGACGAGAACGAGAAAATGGAGAAGATCACAGCTGGAATTATGCTTTTAACTCACCTAGTTTTAAGGTCGCAGTCATTCCGCATTACTTAACAATATTAGATATTCCTCAGCAAGAAGCGAGCCTCCAACATCGATTTAATTATAATTTAAAATCAGCTGTAGACTATTACGATGAAAATGCAGAGGCTGGTAAAAAAGTTCAGGGAGTAATTAGCCCTATGGCACAAGAAGGCTTAAGTTTTGATGCAGAAACTTTTTCAATTATAGGAATACCTGAACGAGCCGGTAGTTATACCTTTAAGATTGCAGCCAAAAATGCTAATGGAACCACAAAAGCAAGTGATTTAATCATTAATGTTGCTGCAGAATCTAAAAACACGCCTCATTTCAAATCTGATTATCAAGTGCCAAGCGCGGCAAGGTCACAAAAATACAGTATCAATCTCTTGGAACTCATTGAAAAAAAAGCAGATTTAAATCTATCAAATCAAATTTCATTTCGTATTGATGAAAATGCCAGTAATCCAGGTTGGTTAGCTATTGCCAAAGATAATGCTACACGCTTGGAAGGTGAGGCACCGAAACAACTAGCAGGAACTGAATTAGCAGTAACATTGATTGCCTCTTCGAACACGGGTGGTGACTCTGAACCAAAAACGATACAAATACCCATTGCACTTGATCCAAGCCAAAGACCCTTCATGGAGTTTTTTAAGATAAACCAAGTGGCAAATACGTATTTTAGCAAGGATCTAGCCGAGTACGTCCAAGATCCGAGCCAAGACGGTAGTCTTAAAATACTAATAGACAAAATAGTACCCTCAGCGCCCTGGTTACACCTCTCGCCCGATCATCCCACGATACTTGAAGGCTTTATTCCCTCGGAGGCAGCAGATAAAACATACAGAATGACTGTAAGAGCTAATAATCTTACAGGAGGAAGTTCTATACCCATTGTGGCTCAGTTAATAATAAAACCATAAAATCAAACTCATCCAAAGCTGCCACAATAGCTGCAAGGCAGCTATTGTGGCAGAACTACATTATATTTACATCCCCCGCTGATAATAGTTGGAATCAATGACTGAGGGACCCTCCAGATTGACTTGGGATTGCCTAAGGTCCTTTGTTCTTATCCAATCTAGCTTTAATAGAGCCGCTAGATCGGGAATCAACCCCTCGCCCCACGGGCGTTCGTCCGCTGTCGCCTCCTTACAGCTCGTTCGGGATATACCGTACGAAATGCCTAAGCCCTCTTTAGAGGAATTGGAATCAGCATACCAGAAAACAGGTTTATTTGTCATAGAACCCGTTCCTGATACTGTAAGGTGCCGCTTGAGATTATCAGGATTATTACCATCTAATAATGTTGGATCTTTGTTGGCCTCTTCAAGTGTCCGGTCAGGATGACAATATTCATTTGCAATATGAGCCGGCACCTCGTTTTGAAGCAATCCTACCTTTAACCAAAGTTTTTCCAATTTTGTGTAATAGTCGTATGGCATATAGGTGGTGCCTCCACTAGTTTGGAGCTCAGTAGAATTAATATATGTCTCTATTGATTTGATTAAGGGCATCATATCATAATGGTCACTACAGCGAGTTATTCCTTTACCATCTTTATAGGTTAATCCTCTTGGAGCCTTATGAAGTTTATCACCGACCAGCTCTTCGATGCGCGAAACTCGCTCTCGCAGAAATTTCTTTGTATTATCGTCCATATACCCTTCCAGCATACGACACATGTGTGTGTCTTTTGCCCAATACGCATATTCATAGGCAGTGCAGTTGAAGGTTCTTCCTGAATAGTCTTTAAAGGACGTGTTGTAAGCAGTTAGAAGACGCTGGGCCTCCGTAAAGTCATTTTCAAGCAGAGAGTTAAGCAGTGCATCTGCTTCGTCTTGTTGACCATGAGCTATTTTTTCTAAGAAGTTTTTGCTGTCGAATTGGGGCCTGAAGTCAGGTCGCTCAGTTTTAAGTTCGGCATACATCCGCATTTTGATTTCTTGGTCTTCATAGTTTGTGATTCGGTCGTATAGGGCTTGCAATTGAGATAATGACATTGTCTTGGTATCAAAGAATATAGATTCCTGATCTGTAGGATTATCGGGAATTATTGTACCTAAGTTAACTAAATCCATTCTAGTTCTCTCTAAAGAATTAAGTAGCTCATTCGATAAACTGAATGGTGGTCGGCTGGCAAAGGTGGCGAGGCTTGTACATATAGAGCCTTTGTGAGTAACAAAGTCTCCTTCCTTATCGCTTACGAATAGGAGAAATTCATCAAAATGCCCGGAATCTTTAATTTGCATGAACTGTGTTGCAAAGGACTCTTTAATTACCTCTTGGTCCTCTGAGTAAAAGAAGGTCTTGAGATTTAATTGACTAGAATAAGCATTTAGCCATGAAAAAAGGACCGTTTCTATGGGGTACTGCTTTTTTTGTCCCTCAGCCAGTGCGTTTGCCAAGTCTTGACTTAACTGGGGATTGTTATCTAAAATTTCTCCCCAATTGCTTTCTTGATGCAATTTATTATGTGTGAGTGCATAAATGTTTATGAAACCTATTAAAAATTGGGTGGCAACACACCATTCTTCGGCGGTTTCCAAATATTTAAATGGGGATTCAATCGTCATTGGAAACAGTTGAGGAGCGCAGCACTCCAATAAAGCATTCATATACTGTTTGGGTGAGGCGTACTCATTAAACCCTTTTTCCTTGAAAAAATACCTTTGGTCGACCTGCTTACCTTCAGGTGTTTTAGTTAAATCAATGACAGAATTGGTCAGGGCTCTAAGGTGCTTATGAAAAATTTTCCTTAAATTCTCAAACGGAACAGGTCTATGAGGCCTTGGTAACTCCAAAAGAGTCTCTTTCATAGCTTGTGATTTCAGGCCTTGATCTTCGACTTGAAAAGTTAATGGGGTATAGGCGGTAAAAAGCGCTTGTTCTAGTGCCGAGATACTATTATTGTTATTGCTTACTTTACTTGAATGAGCCAGGGAGAACACTGGTTTGATTCCTGCCATTGCAAGTCGACCGGACCAGTAGCTTGGGTGCAACACCATGGTGTACACATTGGTGTTATCTCGGTCTTCTATCATTGATTCTAAGACTTTGGGACAAGTTGGGAAAGAACCATAAAGGCTATCCAATTCACCACTCTGCTCTAAAGATTTGATCACTTCAAGCCAAGCATTGACTTGAGTTAATCGCTCCTGCTTTTCTTTGGCCAGAGTCTCATCAGCTTTCAGGAAACTTAAGTCCAACTTTAAGGCTTCTTGATAAGCCTTGAGCTCGGCTTTGATACTAGCGTTTTGGTTTGTTGCATTAGAATTGTTGCCAAAGAACTCTTGTAACTTATCTACCTGATTGTAAAAATTGTTTGTTCCTATATCAGTCCCACTCATTATGGGCATGAATACATGTACTGTATTACTCGGGCTAACAAAAACGTGTCCAGTGTCGCGTGGTTCCTTAAATATAAATTTCATAACAAACTCCATTTTTAGTCATTTTGCTTAAATTATAGCATAACTTAAAAAGGATATTTGTTATAATAGGTCACTTCTTTGATTGGTTGACTATTAAGGCGAGCAAGAAGCTCCCTGATATACATCCTGAGCCACATCATGAGTAACTTCATGAGATTGATTAGTTGGTACCAATGGTTCTGTCGTTTCAAGAGTTGTAACTATTGATTGTGGATCCGGTTGTGCCGTTAGCTCAAGCGCAACATCTTTTCGATGTTCAGCACTATTGGCCAAACTATTTTGCATGCTTTGATAACTGCCTAAACCTTCATCCAATTTTAGTGGCACATTATAAGAAATTAACCAATATTTAAACGCTAAAGCACCAATACAAATACCAAGAAAACCTGTTATGCCAAGAATGGCGAAGGTTAATGGTGGAAATACAAATATCAAAGTAATGGCCACAGCTACAACCACTGAAAGCACAGCATTTGTGATAGCAAAATCTAATAAAGCTCTTTGTCTAATTGGAGAATACTCTTTGTCATTCACAGGAGGATTGAAGTATTTATGGTACTCGCCCACCACTTTAACCATGTTACCAATTAAGAACAACCAAGTTCCAGCTACTAATAAAGGAACATAAAAGGCAGCAACTATACCTAAAAGACTGGCTATCATACCGATAGCGGCAGCAAGGCTGTATTGTTCCTTAAAGCTAAGAAATCCATCCCATTTAGCCTTATCTTTTGCTTGATCTATTTCTAATAGACCACCACGGTACTCCAAGGAATGACCAATGAAATAACAGATAGATGCGACAGCTTGAAACCAGGGTGAAACAAAAGGCAGAGGAATGTACTTAACTTTAGATAAGGCAAAGCCTACAAAAAAGAAAAAACCTCTAACCATTCTGGTAATAATTGATTGATTCACTAAAAACCTTACTGTACTTATTTTGGTCCGAGTATACCGATTATAGAGTTAAAAATCAATGAATTTAAATACTTTTTAAGAAAAGTCTTTCAGTGATTTTGAGAAATCTCTTACACAATATTCAGCATACAAAATGATGCCTTTTACTAAATTAAGACTATACTGTGGTTGTTTGGCGCAGCTGGAATACTTGACAGTATGTTGAGCGGCTAGAGGGCTCAAGGATGATCCCAAATGCAATTGCAGCTGCGTACAGGCACTAAGACCCTACCCCACCTAACATACTGACATTCATGCAAATACTGGAGCCTCTACTTTTTCTTTAGTTTGTTGCCTTATTTTAATCAGGAAAGGGATAAAACTCAGCGCGGCAAGAGTAGATAACTCATACAGCCCTACCCAGCCTATACTCATTTGAATACTTGCAGCAATTGGTCCCGATAGTATTCGCGGTAAAGTTGAAACAGCAACTAAAAGTGAAAACTGAGTTCCAGTAAAGCGTTTGTCTACGAGACGCATGAACAAGGCTACTAAGGCCGTAGAGCCCATACCGGCTGCAAAATTATCTGAAACTACGGCAATTGCGAATAAAGGTATATTACTGCCTATCATTGCCAGTGCGACAAATAATACATTGGTCGCTGCTTGAAAAAAGCCAAAAATAAATAAAGAACGAAATAAAGAATGGCGCATTAAGATAAGGCCTGCTATTAAGCCACCTAACAAAATAGACCCTACACCTAAAATTTTATTTACATAACCTATTGTTTCTAATGAAAAACCCAAGCCTTGAATAAAAAATGGCATAACGATACCACTTGTAGTTGTAGTAAAGGCCTCTCCTAATTTATAACAAAATATAAAACAAAAAAGGTATAAAATCCCCGGACGAGAAAAGAGTTCTTTTAAAGGAGCAACGAAGGATAAAACCAAGCCTCCTTGCGCTTCGGCAACAACCGTAGGCTCCTTACTAAATACCGTCGCAAGCATGCCTATAATCATAGTCATACCCATAAACCGGTAGGTAAAAGCCCAACCCATTTTTTGTGCCATTACTAACGCCAGGCCACCAGATACCAATAGCGCCAATCTATAACCAAAAACAGCCAAAGAAGCACCTAAGGCTTGTTCTGGAACCACTAAATATTCTGCTCTTTGAGCATCTATGGCAACATCTTGAGTTGCTGAAAAACAGGCAAGAATAAATGCTAAAGCAGCTATAAGTTCGGGATATTGTTTTGGGGTAAACCATGCCATTAAATTAAAACCAAGCAATAGTAGAATCTGCATTAACAAAATCCAACTACGTCTTCTACCTAAAGCCGTTAATTTATATCGGTCAACAATCGGTCCCCAAATAATACGGTACACATAGGGGAGACCCACAAGACTTAAAGCGCCAGTTACCAAAATGGACATGCCACTATCAGCATACCAAGCCTGTAAGGTGCTACTAATTAGCGCCATTGGTAAACCGGAAGAAAACCCTAATATGAAGACAACAAAAAGACGTTTATTCATGACATCCAAACATAGGTTGGGCTATTAAGCTAAGCTCTCTTCTCCCGTCAGGCGGGAGAAGAGAAGATTGTTTTAGGCAACAATCAATTACGCTGATTTTTTAACTGAAATCAAATGAATTTTGAAAATCAACGTTTCATTTGGTCCAATTGGTCCGCCAACACTGCGTGGGCCATAAGCCAAGTTAGCAGGAACGTATACTTCCCAAGTAGAACCAGCTGGCATTAATTGTAATGCTTCAGTCCAGCCTGGAATTACTTGTGATACTTGGAATGTAGCAGGTTTGCCGTTTTTATCTGTACTGTCAAATACAGTACCATCGATTAAATGGCCAGTGTATTCTACGGTAACAGTATCTGATTTACTTGGTTTTGCACCAGTACCCGCTTCAATTATTTTATATTGCAAGCCACTTGGTAAAGCTACTACACCTTGTTTACCTTTATTGTCGACTAAAAACTTCTCACCTTTTGCTTTATTATCATCAGATTTTTTATTGAATTCAGCAGAACGCTTAGCCATCAAATCTTTTTGAAACTTATTGAGCACGTCTTTCATTTGCTCTTCAGTTAAAATTAATTGTCCACCGTTCATACCATCCTGCATTCCTTTTGCTAAGGCTTCAGGATTAACATCGATATCTTGTTTCTTAAAATTTTTACCTAAATCAGCACCAATACTATATGACAATTTGTCTTTATCAGTAGCTAGTGATGTTGTAGTATCAGCAGCCATTACTTGAGTCATTGCTAGCCCTAAAACGGCCGCAGTTACCAATTTCATCTTCATAAACAATCCCCTTGTAGTCTTTCTTATATACATATCTTCCTTAATTTAAGAGAAAGATATAGAACATTGTAAAAATGCCCACTCATTCTGCCTAAATTTATTTGAAAATACCAGATGTATGTTACAAATCTTTAATAAGACAAATAGACAATTTTCCAATATCCTTCTACAATTGCTAATTATTTATACTTAAGAGAGTCCTAGCTCATGAACATCAGTGTATTCGATATGTTTTCAATCGGTATTGGCCCATCCAGCTCACATACCGTTGGTCCCATGTTGGCGGCCAATGCCTTTGTTGAATTGCTAGAACAAAGCCAGCTTTTCTCAGAAACAGCAAGGGTAAAGGTAGAATTATACGGCTCACTTGCCCTAACCGGCAAAGGTCATGGAACGGATAAAGCAATTTTAAATGGCTTGGAAAATAAGACCCCTGAAACAGTTATTCCTGAATCGATGGTGCCGCGCATGCAAGAAATCATCAATTCTAAATGTTTACACTTAGGTGGTAAAAAGCAAATTCCATTTAATGAAGAACAAGACTTCATGATATATCAAAAAGATCTGCTTCCAAAGCATACTAATGGAATGCAGTTTTCTGCTTATAATGCAGAAAATCAGCTATTGATAAGTCAAATATATTATTCCATAGGCGGGGGTTTTATTACTACTGAAGAAGCCTATGGCCAAACAACTGAAGACAGCAATCCACCACCCTATCCTTTTTCAACTGCCGATCAACTATTAAAATTATGTGAAGCTAATAATTTAAGCATTGCCGAATTAATGTTAAAAAACGAACAAACCTGGCGCAGTACCGAAGCAATTCACCAAGGTATTTTAGATATTACTAAAGTGATGGATGAATGCATTACTAATGGCTGTCAGCATGAAGGTATTTTACCAGGTGGCCTTAATGTTAAAAGACGTGCACCGGATTTATATAAAAAATTAACGGCTAAAAAAGGCATTAAAAGTGTTTATGAAGAATCGGATATTATGAATCATCTTAATCTTTATGCTATGGCGGTTAATGAGGAAAATGCTGCTGGTGGGCGCATCGTAACCGCACCAACCAATGGCGCTGCAGGAATTATTCCAGCGGTAATGAAATATTGCCAAATTGCTCATGACCGTTTAAGTAAAGAAGATATTTACACCTATTTTTTAACAGCCGCTGCTATTGGAATTCTCTATAAAAAAGGCGCATCTATTTCAGGCGCGGAAGTTGGCTGTCAAGGTGAAGTAGGCGTTGCCTCTTCCATGGCTGCCGCAGGGCTTACTGCAGTTCTTGGAGGCACCGTCATGCAAGTTGAAAATGCTGCTGAAATTGCTATGGAACATCATCTAGGCATGACCTGCGATCCGGTCATGGGATTAGTGCAAATACCGTGTATTGAGCGTAATGCTATGGGATCTGTTAAGGCGGTTAACGCGAGTCGTTTAGCTTTAATTGGCGATGGCCAACATCATATTTCATTGGATAAAGTTATTAAAACCATGAAACAAACAGGTAAAGACATGCAAAGTATTTACAAAGAAACATCTTTAGGAGGCTTGGCTGTTAATTTGCCAGAGTGTTAAGCCTTCTTCTTCAGAATAAAAGTTATCGGCTATCGCATAGCCGATAACAGCTGCTAATTGATTATCTAGATACAACAGGGGAATCTTCTCTCTTTGCCAAGGTGGTATGCCCCAATCTTGCATTAATTTCTTTAATTTTTTAGTGAGTCCATGCCACTGAAACTCTTCTCCACCTACTCTAAAGCGAATTTCAATACGCATATTCGCTGTAATTTTTAAACCGGTTTTCGCTTTGGTAGCACTAATAATTCCCGTGGGATACATAAGCGCTTGCGGAAAATCAGTCCAGGTAAGTAAATCAGGTACTGCTACTGCATCCTCTTTTTCCAAATACAAATGGTTTTGATAACGTCTTACTTTTATTTTGGACCAAGTGACCACCGCAGTTGCATCAGCTCGTGCAAATAGTACTTCGTTAATAATACCTTGTATGAGTGCCTGAGAAGGAGCTTGTAGCTGGTTTTGTTTGAGCCAGAGTCTGAGTATATTGCTGATGCGATCGGGGTCGAGATTTTTTAGAGGGTGCGTGTTTAAAGTTTCAACTGCACCCACAACGTAGGTTGGGACAAGGCCCAACACATGTTGGGGAGATGCCAATTCCGGACAATCCACAACAGCTAAAGCTTCCAAATTTGCTTTCGCTTGTTGGCAATTGAGCGCAGCTCTAGCTACATTTGCCACGGCTCCTGGCCATTGTTTTATTACTAAAGGCAGAATATGTTTACGAATATAATTTCTTGAATACATATCCGAGTCATTACTTTCATCTTCAATCCATTGCAAGCCCTGTACAGCAGCATATTCTTCCAAATCCAGACGTGAATAATTCAATAACGGCCTGAATAAATTAGCACCAGCAAAGGCCTTAGTTTCAGACATGGCCGCTAATCCATCTATCCCGGCACCGCGAAACAACTGTAATAAAACCGTCTCCGCTTGATCGTCTTGGTGATGTGCCAAAACCAATGCATCATTGGTCTGTAACAAAGAAGAAAAAACCGCATAACGCGCTTTACGCGCACCCTCTTCTATATTGGCAGTTTTATCAAATTCTACAGCAAAAGTTTTAATCGGTACTTTTAAGTTAAGACAGACTTGCTGACAATGCTGCTGCCATCGAGCAGCATTTGGACTCAAGCCATGATTAATATGCACAGCGAGAATTTTAGAATGTAAGTGACTCGATGAAGCTAATAAGTGCAACAACACACAAGAATCCAAACCACCACTAAAACCAACTAGGATTTGCTTGCATTCTTGTAAACGGACATGCCATTGTGTGCTTAATAGCTGCTTAATCAGTCGCTCCCATAGCCATAAATTTTTGATATCTTAATTCTATTAATTGATCTGAAGGAATTTTTTTCAAACCTGCAAGTTCACTGATCAAAACAGCTTTTAAGCGAGTCGCCATGTCATCCATATCACGATGTGCACCACCAAGAGGCTCTGGTATTACTCTATCAACCAATTGATTTTTAAAAATTTGATCGGCAGTAATCCCCATCGCACGCGCTGCTTCGCTGGCTTTGCTTGGGTCTTTCCATAAAATGGAGGCACAACCCTCAGGAGAAATAACTGAATAAATGCCAAATTGTAACATTAACACCCTATCACCCACCCCAATGGCTAAAGCACCACCAGAGCCTGCTTCACCGGTTACAGTGCAAATTATGGGCGTTTTCAGACGCGCCATGGCATAAAGATTACGCGCAATGGCTTCTGATTGATTCCGTTCTTCAGCGCCAATTCCAGGATAGGCGCCTGCAGTATCAATAAAAGTAAAAATGGGCAGTCTAAACTTCTCAGCCATACGCATTAAACGTAAAGCTTTGCGGTATTCTTCCGGTCGTGCCATACCAAAGTTGCGGTATACTTTTTCTTTAGTACGTTTTCCTTTTTGATGACCAATAACCATAACCGGCTCACCATTTAAACGTGCCAAACCAGCAATGATTGCAGGAGCAGAAGATTGACTTCTATCTCCATGTAATTCCTGGAAATCAGTGAAAATTCGCTCAATATAATCAGTGGTTTGCGGACGCAAAGGATGTCTTGCCATCTGCGCTACTTGCCAAGGCTCTAAATTTGCAAAGACATTGGCGGTTAATTCAGCACATTTTGCTTCCAAACGGGTAATTTCTTCGGTTAAATTAACCTCATTATCAGTACCCACCATGCGTAATGCTTCAATTTTTTGATTCAACTCTTCGATAGGTTGCTCAAATTCTAAAAATTGTCGGCTCATTAATACTCTTTAATTGAATAAAACTCAGAATTATATGATACTCTTAACCGCAATTTGAAGCCAGCGCATGAAAAAAACATATGATTTTGACCGGATTTCAACCATTAGACACTCAAAACTGCATATTAGACGCGTCCCGCATTGATTTATGGCAATTTTCTTTAAGACATGAAATCCCCAATGCAGAACAGATTTTAAACGAAAGTGAACGCATTCGTGGTCATCGATTCTATTTTGAACGTCATCAACGACGCTTTATGACCGCCAGAGCAACTATGCGCATCATTTTGGCAAAATACTTAAAAACGACTCCAGAGCAACTTGAATTCACCTACAATGCACATGGCAAACCAGAAGTCATCAACCAACAAAACGTACACTTTAATATTAGCCATAGCCAAGATTTAGCGATTTTAGCAGTTGGAACAGATGCTCCTATGGGTGTTGATCTTGAATATTTTTCTGCACGTCCTTACGAAGGCATTGCCAAAACTATGTTTTCAGAACAAGAATATGCAGCTTTACTACTAGTACCCAAAACCCTGCAAGCTGCAACTTTTTTTCATGTTTGGGCCCAAAAAGAAGCATTTATTAAAGCCTGTGGTTTAGGCCTTGCCTACCCCACCCAAAATTTTACCGTTCCAACCACTATCCCCACCAAACAATTAATTGACGACCCGCTGCATGATATGACCTGGCAAATGCGTTCTTTTATGCCTGAAGTTGCTTGCAGTGGCGCCTTGTGTTATCACCCGAGGGTTAAAGAGTTACGTCATAATGTATTTGCTCTATAGCCCCTACAGGACTTGATAAAATGAATTGCCAACAGCCTTTGAATGTACATGAAATTAATGCCCAATTAACTAAAAAAGGATTTACCACTCCGTATCAACTGCATGTATTTTCTAGCATCAATTCAACAAATACTTATTTAAAAAATCTGGCCAATTCTGAGTTTTTAGACATTTGCTGTGCAGAAGCCCAGACCCAAGGCAAAGGTCGATTTGGCCGACAATGGAACTCCCCTTTTGGTGAAAATATTTATTGTTCGAGTCGTTGGAACCTGGATGCTGACTTAGGAAAATTATCCGGTTTAAGCTTAATCAGCAGCTTGGCCGTACTGGCGACAATTAAAGAAAGCAAAGCAAACTCGGATATTCAAGTTAAGTGGCCTAATGATTTGCTGTGGCAGGGTAAAAAATTATGTGGCAGTTTGATTGAAATTAGCACTGACCCTCAACAAACTGCTCAAGTAATAATTGGTATCGGTCTCAACGTCAATTCAGATACTAAAAATACCCAGCTTGCAGAAAGACCCAATTGCTCATTATTTGAAATTTTCAATCATTATTTTGACCGAAATGTCCTTATTGCCACTTTAATAATGACTCTTGATGCTTATATAAACCGTTTTATGCACAGTGGATTAGAGGATTTTCTTGATGAATGGCGGCAGTACGATTATCTTTTGCATAAACAAATTACGGTACAGCAATCCGTAACTACTATTGCGGGTATTGCACGAGGAATCAATGAGTTGGGGCAACTTATACTAGAAGAACCAAGTGGTCAGATACATTTGCTTAATTCAGGGGATACTTCTCTTGCTTGAGGGGGTTCGCTCCGAGCAGTATTACCTACCCGGAACTGGATGAGCTGCGATGAAATCGTTATTCTGCGGTTTCAGAACCATCAGACTCTTTTTCTTGCTGAATACGCAAGTATATTTCTTCGCGATGTACAGAAACATCTTTTGGCGCATTAATACCCAAGCGAACCTGGTTACCTTTAACACCTAAAACAGTGATATTAACATCATCACCTATGATCAATGTCTCACCAATACGCCTAGTTAAGATCAACATGAAAAAATCTCCCTAAAATGTAATTATCTTCTGTTCCATAGAGCTTCCATGGTGTGTCCCTGATAATTACAGCATGACTAAAAATAAAACAAAAAACAATTGTTCGCTTTATATTCTACACCTTATTTATTAAGAGAGTATTAAGAAACGGGGGGAAACCTAAAATAATTTGAAAAAAATGTGCAAAGTAATGGAATAACTTGCGTAGGTTGGGTCAAATGGCCCGAGGGATCCTCACCTTTTTGACCCCAATCGAAGCTCCCTTCTCCCGCTTTGTGGGAGAAGGTGCCCGTAGGGCGGATGAGGGTCTAGCAAAGTGGCATTGACAAAAAAATTTCATTACCATCACCACCCTCATCCGCCCCTTCGGGGCACCTTCTCCCGCAAAGCGGGAGAAGGGAGCTTCGATTGGGGTCAAAAAGATGAGGATCCCTCGGGCCATTTGACTCAACCTACTCTTTGCAACGGTTGTTGATGCTCAAACCATAGGCTCAACGGACTCTATCAAGAAATAAATTAAACTTAATCCCATAAACTCTAACAATAATGCCAAATCAACACTGAGTTTTTCTGAAAAAACCAATAAAACTAATATCAAAAAACATAGGTTAACTAAGCCCTGCCCCAATAAAATCAAACGATTATTCATTCCTGCCTGCTTTAAACGCTGATAAGCATGCTTTCGATGTGCTGCAGTCCAATTTTCCTTACGAATCATCCTTCTTATTAAAGTAAAGGTAGCATCGAATAAAAATAAGGCATTAAGCAAAAACCAATATACAATAGGAATCTGAAATTTTTGCTGTGCAATCAGGGCAATAGCAAATACTATCAAACCTAAAACGGCACTACCTACGTCTCCCATAAACAGTTTGGCAGGTGGGAAATTAAATACTAGAAAACCCAGTAAACTAAATACTATCAACAAACAAAAATCCTGATATAAAAATGCTTGAGAAAGACAAAATAATAAACCGTAGGCTGCGCATAAAAATACTGCCTGCAAAGCACACAAACCGTCGATCCCATCCATAAAGTTGAAATGATTGATAGACCAAAGAGTGCCCAGAACTACAAATATCAAAACCACTGCCGGATTAGACAAATCAAACAATAAAAACTGCAAGTGATACGGCCAATAACTTATAGCAAGGACGACAGCAATTAGAGTTTGAAATAACAGTCTGATTTTAAATGATAAATTATACAAATCATCAATAAAACTAACCATTGCCAATAAGACGATGCTCATTATAAAAGGTATAAAATCGTAAAATGAGGTCTGGTTGTAAAAGCACAAAAGAGGAAGTGCGAGCACTATAAGTCCAATAAATACCAAACCACCACCACGTACTACTGGAATAGTATGAGAGGATCTATTATTGGGCTTATCCATCAAACGCGTATTTTGCGCCAAACGCCAAAATACTTTAGTAAATAATGCAGAACAGATACTAAAAATAACCGCAAACACAATATTCATAGCTCAAACCTAACTTTCAAAAACGCGTCCGTAGCGATCTTCAAAACGTACTATGTCATCCTCACCTAAATACGACCCTGATTGAATCTCAATAATCTCCAAAGGCACTTTTCCTGGATTTTCTAAGGAATGAACTATCCCTATAGGAATATAAGTTGACTGATTTTCTGACAACAAATAAGTTGAATCACCATTAGTTACCTTGGCTGTTCCTGATACGATAACCCAATGTTCCGCACGATGATGGTGCATTTGACTGGATAGTTTTTCACCTGGATTTACTGTAATACGTTTTACTTGATACCGTTCGCCTTGATCGATCAAATCAAATTTACCCCAGGGACGACATACTTCTCTATGGACTTTCACTTCGCTGCGGCCTTGTTGTTTTAACAAGTCAACCACCTTTTTAACGTCCTGAACTTTATCTTTGCTGGCCACTAAGACTGCATCCTGAGTATTGATAACCACCACATCATCAATGCCTATCGTTACTACTAATTTTTCATCACTGCGTATAAAACAATTATTGGTGTCCAGACTAATAACATCTCCTTGCTGGACATTTCCTTGTTCATTTTTCTCGTTATTGTCCCATAAGGCTGACCATGAACCTATATCGTTCCAACCAGCTTTAAGTGGAACCATGACAGCATTAGCCGTTTTTTCCATAACCGCATAATCAATTGAATCAACCGGGCAAGCATTAAACGCTTCTTTATCCAACCATATATAATCATAAGAAGTTTTCTTTAACCGCAATGCTTTTTCACAATTTGTATAAATTTCAGGCTGGAATTTTTTTAATTCTTCCAGATAGACACTTGCACGAAATAGGAACATACCACTATTCCAATAATAAGCACCACTGTCTAAATATGCTTGCGCTAATTGTGCAGTCGGTTTTTCCACAAATGCACTAATATCATTGCCATCAGTAACTTGAATATAGCCATAGCCAGTTTCAGCATGGGTAGGTTCAATACCAAAAGTGACTAACTTGCCTTCTTGTGCATAAGGCTTTGCATTATCGATTGCTTGATGAAAAGCTGGCACATCAGCTATGACATGATCCGCTGCTAACACTAATAACAAAGGATCTTGATGATTGTGAACCGCTTGGAGCGCTGCTAAAGCAACTGCAGGAGCAGTATTTCGACCAATTGGTTCCAAAATAACACCATTATATGCCTGATTGATTAATCGTAATTGCTCACTGACTATAAAACGATGTTCTTCATTGCAAATAAATAAAGGGGGAATATGTTCAAAACCTTGTAGGCGTTTAACCGTGGTCTGCAACATTGAGTCAGAGCCTTGAAGATTTAAGAATTGCTTGGGATATAACTCTCGGGACAAAGGCCAAAGGCGACTTCCGGTGCCACCAACCATTATTACTGGCAATATCATACATCAGCTCCGAAAACAGAATTATATTAATAGCGTGACAATATATAACGGCTGAGCACAAAGGACAATGGCAATGTTATGACAAGAATTAATACTGGTGCAATAATGGTCGAGATTAACAATTTTTCTACAAGTATTCCCAAAAATAAGGCACTAATAAGGTATTGAATAACATAAACCAGTGGGAAACGTACAAAAGTACGCAAGGAAATTTTTGTATCAAAAACAAACAGGACGTTCAGGTAATACGATAAAACAATTCCAAGCATGTAGGCGCAAAAATATGCGAATTGATAGTTAAAATACAAGCTCAATAATACATAAATCACATAAGTCACCGCAGTGCTCAAGGCGCCCATAGCCATAAAACGAAAAAATTGTTGTTTGGCAGCACTAGACATAGTCATTCAGATTCCTCGCCGTTTTATCCTATCATACCCAATAAACGAAAATTTTCCTAAAACCCTGTCGCAAATCAACATCATTTAGAGATATACTAGATAACCGAATCAAACAAAATGGGATTTTGCATGTCCTTGAAGGCCATGTATAACCAAATCGCTGAAAACTACGCTACCGCCAATCGCTTTGGAGCAATTGCAGAGAGTCATGAAGTTGCTATCAAGCAAATGAGCAAATTTCATTTAGGCATGAAACCTCATTATAAGGTATTGGATCTGGGCGTCGGTGATGGTTCATTTTTACAAAAATTACAAGGAATAATGCCACAGGCAGAATTCACCGGCATTGATATTTCTCCCGAAATGCTCAAACGGGCCCGCCATGCCTTACACTTAAGAACCATTGAAGGCAGTGCTGCTCAAGCTGATAAATTTTTACCATCGCACAGCCAGGATTTAATTCTTGCCCACTTTATCAACGCCTACATACCAATAAATGTCTTATTTGATGAAGCTAAAACACTCACTCGAGCCAATGGTCATTTTTCCATGATCACAACTACCTATGATTCTTTTCCAGTAGCCCAACAGCAATTAGCCCAATTTGTTGCTCAAGACTCAATATTAAGTAGTGTGGTAGGTCATTATTATAAATCCATGGTAAAAAACACTACCGTTGCCGCCAACCAAAATGATCTCATGCAGGCCTTTGAACGCCATCACTTTGAAGTTATCGAACACCAGCGCTTAGAAATTCCCATCACCTTAAATAACATAGACGAATTAGCCCACTTCGGCATAGAAGGCACTTGGTTTTTAAATACCTTAGCTATTCGCATGCTCCCGAAAAATTTCCTTATAGAACGACTCAAGCGTTTGTTCAGTAAAATATTCACTTTTCCTTATCACGATACGCATATTATTGATGTGGTTTTAGCTAAGAAATAAAATCATAGACACTCTCAGGGTCTGTTACGAATGGCACTTACTTGAGCCCAACAGCGCATTTTATTTTTGCACCTGCTGAATTGCCCAGACTAATTGCTTCTGATCTTCAATATCAATGCTGCGGATCAATGCTTCTTCTTTCGCGCGACTCGCAATTTTAATCCATTTAAAACCAGCTTTTTCACATACTAAAAAATAAACGCGCTCAATCACATGCGCGAGAGTCCCATCCAATTGTCCCTTTTCTTTGGCAAACTGTTCTACTTTCAAATTAAGCTTAAGTAAGGGTTTTAAAGCCGCAGTCCTGGCCCAAAACATAGAACCAGATGGGAAATCTATCGCATCTAAAAAAGGTATTTTCAATTGACGCTTAAGAAATTTTTTAGCCATTTTTATATTATAAGACCAACCTACACACGCTCGTATTTTTGAGTAGTGTTGCGGAGCAATCATTCCTAACCGTTCATCCTGGTTAAAAGCTTCTAAAATACTTGCAACAATCTCTTTAGAACCCAATAGAGTATCCAAAATATAAGTATTCCATCCATTATTGACCATCAGATGAGGGGATTTTTTAGTATGAATATGTAACACAAATTCATAAGCAGAGTAGACATCCTTACACGTGACTATCTTAGGAGCTATATCCCTACCCCTATTTGGTGCAAGGCGAACTTCTAATGTACCTTTATTCCATGCGGCAAACGTATTCTCTATATATAATTTTTTTTGCGGTGTATCAGTTGTAATGTATAAGTCAAATCCATAGGGAATATTGGCTAAATAAGAACTAATTTCATGCGACAACTCCACATAAAATAAATGACAAATCACCGCTATCGATGGGTTGAAAGTATGTGCTGAATAGTTAAAAGGAACTACAAGAGAATAATCATTAAGTAGTGGGCTAATATGATTTTCAGGCGATAATAGAAATTTAGCTATTGCCTTTAATCCTCCATAATTATTAATTACCGTAAAAAGCCTAAAGGAAACCAGATACCAAACAAATTTTATAATCCTTCGTGGATATTTATAAATTAGAATTTTCTCTTTAAACTTTTCTAACAACTTTTGACAACGCATTAATAATCCTTATTCAACCCACTACTATTTCAGCTTGCGCCAAATAGTTTTTTACCAGCAATAGTAACAATAGTTAAGAAATCTAAAGTTTTTCCATCAAAAAGTCAAAGTTCAAAGCGATAATAGGGTTTAGTTCCCGAAGTCCCGTGGCTTGTCCGCGGGATCGAGGATCAATTTAAGGTTCTTTTATAACCGGTAATGGCGTTCATTGTATCTTCTTTATCGTCATTACTGTAAAAAAAGCTTTGCGGAATAGATGAACTAGGAACCAGTTGGTTTTGCACTGAGGGTTGTTTATACCCAATAGCATGATTAGAAGCTGATGGCTTAATCTCTCGAAACAAAGCTAATCCTTCAGCAAAATCTAATAATTCTACTGGGGGAGTTTGTACCTTAATGTATTGCTTCACGTAGTTAGAAAATGCTTCATGCAAGTTTGGCGCTGCGGCTTTGAAAGCCCTGTCTGAAAAATCAAGCAGCAGTGCTTTTGACTCGGGGCTGTTTTTCAGTTCAGCAGAACAATTTACAAAAAGCTCCTCAAGTTCTTTATATGGATTAGGATGGCGGACAAAATATTGTTTAAACCCATCATCATATCGTATATTAAATATATTCATAGTGGTTTTGAGGATGGAAGTTATTTCAGGACTCATAAATTTAGGAACCCAGTCTTGCCTGCAGCCTAACGTCTTTCTTGGCTTTTGGTCAGTGTTTTGATTATTTCTAATAGAACATACTGTATGAATATAAGGAACTTTTACTCCCATAGAAGTGTTATAAGTCAAAACCAATGATTCGCAAGCATCTAGGACGGGCTGGAAATTGGGATCTTCTAGTATTAAGTTTTTGCTATGGCGTTCTTGATTGATGAGAAAATTCAATAAATTTAATCTATTTATTAAAAATTCTCCTATCGTACAATTTGATATAGGATGGGTCTCATTTTCGTTTTTTAATTGAAATTTTGCAGAAAATAATAGGGAAGGTATTGAAGAATTCACTGCATATATAAACGATTTACGATAAGTCTCAAGATGTATTAGATGAGAACTAAAGCGTCCATTTTGTGCAGAGTTACTAGCATTATCAGTGAATTCATTCTCTAATTGATAAAATTGGAACAATAAATTATTTGAACGCTCATCTATTATAAAAACCGATTGACCATCAATTTCCACAAGACTATTAATATAATGGTGCACCTCATTATTTTCAGTACTACTTGCAATAAGCTGTGATAATAAGGTTTTAACAGTGGGAAGATAATTATCAGGTTTCCATTGTTCTAGTAAATTTTGCAGCGAAGCAATATCAACAGTATGTTCGTACATAAATACAGTTTTCAATATATTTATAAAACTAGGGCATTCCACAGTACTGATCGTTGTTTCTGGGTGGCTATTTTTAGATGTTGGTTGCGTATTATCAAATATAATTTCATTCATTAACCACAAAAGAGGCTCGTTTATGCACTCGATTGGATAATTGTCTTGAGAAGTAATATAACTTTCAATTACTTCACTCATGGTCTTATCAGGATGGACCAGGCTAATAACATGTTCTAATAATGCTATTTTTAACAACAATACCAACAGCACATCAATTTTCGTGGTTCTAAAAGGATGTCCTGTAACTGATTTGACAAATTGTATTGGTGCATTTAGAGCCGATTGTTTTGATTGGGGCTTAAACCATTGCAGAAGAGATGGATTTTTATGGGCAATATAATCCATTAATTGCTCTATTTGATAATTCTCAAATGCAGAGCCGAGCAAGTTTCGATTAAAAACGCGCTGTTCATTCTCATTTTTTTGTGAGCGTACATTGTTTGATTCTTGAATTGATTGGTACTGTACTTTTAAATTAACAATAGTCCTAGTAATCAGAAGTGCCTGTTCCAAATCAGCCAAAGAACCTTTATCTGGATGAAGAACGACTAAAGCATGTTGAACAATTTTCACCTTTTTTTCTCGTTCATTAATCTGGTTGGAATTAAAATAATCAGTAACCAGCGAGCGGACTTCATCTTCAGAAACTGGTTTATTTTGCGCCTGTGCAAGGATTATTTTCGCCAATTCTTTGCCATGCTGTGCATTGTTTGTAGTCATGTTTAAGGGTTCTTTAAATTAAGATAAGGTATTTTATCATACATTCGCACCAAATAAAATTCTTGATGGTTATTATTTATTCATTTTCAAGGTAATCATCTCCATTATTGCAGGGACAACTGATCTAACGACGTGCTTATGGGGTACAGAAGCAAGCGTGGCTGGGCTGACAAGCCCATAACCGTCAGGCTAAGAGCCACTTTGGTCCAACCATCTTTTATCTAAAGTTTTAATCTCTTATAAAGATCTAAAACAAATAAGCGTTGCGTGTTAGCTGATTTCATGCCATTTTGAAGAGCCTAATAATTTCTTAAGCTCAGCAGTGTAAAATATAGTAAATTCATCAGAAGTATATTTTTTATGGCTAATTACGTAATTGTTGGCGCGGGTTTGGGTGGTTTATATGTGGCAAACCGTCTGATAAATAAAGGGATCTCCCCTAACAATATACGTATTATCGAAAAGCGTCCGAACAATCATTATACCAGACCTGGACATTTGAATCAGTCGATATTTAATTTGGTTACTGAAAACACACAAATAGAGACACCTCATTCCCCAGCTTATCATATCAAAGAATTAGAGCGTGTAATGTATAATCATTTGCATAGTTTACATGTTCGATTTATTGAAGAAGAATTTTTTGGATTGCAAGCTAAAACTGATCACCAACCCAAAGCAGTAATAACTCGTAAGGGTGATGTTTATCAATGTGTTTATCCTGCAGACTATGTATTTGATTGTTCAGGAAAAAAAGCGTCTGTAGCACAAGCGGTTAATGATTATCAACAATCAATAGGCTCAATGCCAGCTTTTGAAAGTAAATCCCTTGTTGATATTAATCCCATTCGACATCATTTACTAGCTCATGTTGTAATTCCTGATAATTCATCTTTAATTGATTTTATGGATGAAAGACAATCTGAGCCTATCCCAGCTCATATCCAGCGTAGCTCATTGAAGAAGAATATCGAATTAAGAGAAAAATTAAAGGCATTAGGATGGACTTATGAGGCTTTTCCTACCTTTTATTCTTTAAATGGAGTTGGGGATAAAGTATGCCTTTATATGGAAACACCGCCTGATTTAACTCAAGATAAGCAACCAGGATGGATAAGGTTATTATTAGATATTTATAGTGATGGTAAGATACAAGAGTATACTGAATTAAAACCATCAAAAAAATATCAAACTAAACCCCGAATTATAGGCTTCGAAAGTGTACCCTATGTATTAAATAAAGCGATTCATAAATCAGTTAACCTGCCTACTGTGCTTATAGGTTTTGACGCACTAAAAGGTTTTGATTATCGGAGTGCTAATGGCTTTGAATCTGGAGTAGAGTGTTTCGAACATATGCTTAGACATATTAGATTTACTGATGGCGATATACAAGCCATCAACTCAGAAGATGCTGAATTAATCATATTTAGATACATTAATTACCGCTATAAATATAGGATAGCCTCTGCCTTAGGCGCTCGACAAAAAGCCATAGAGAATGCTTTTGCTAGTTTTAGTGAAATTTATGAAAAAGCAGCTGCAACAACTATTTTTGATGCGGAGAAAAGACAAGACTATCAAATTACAGCTGGCGAATTAGCTTATCAAGCAGTAATAATGCAATTTAATAGGTTAAAAACAAGAGAGCAAAACACAATAGAAAGTCTTGAGGTACTTAATAAATATCTAAGTGTATTAATAAGAGCCCAGAATACGATGCCCTGCAGTAAGACTAATGAGCATGACGATGTAAATAGCAAATTACTATCAGTTATTGATACTATTCAAACAGAAGTAAGTGCTGTTAATACTAAACAGATTCTTAATCATTCTAGTCATAATAATGGAAAGTTATATACTTTATTTGCAGGAATTAAACAAAATTATCTAAAGTTAGAAGATAATTATACAAAATTTAGTCCTAAGTAGAACAAGAGAACTATTACCACAAATCTCTCTATAAATTTTTAAAAGAGAAACATCACAAGGCTGGGCTGACAAGCCTGAGGGATTCCCACCTTTTTGAACCCAATCGAAGCTCCCTTCTCCACTCGGGGAGAAGGTGCCCGTAGGGCGGATGAGGGCTTAGCAAAATGGCATTGACAAAAAATTTCAGTACCGTCACCACCCTCATCCGCCCTACGGGCACCTTCTCCCGCAAAGCGGGAGAAGGGAGCTTCGATTGGGTTCAAAAAGGTGGGGCTCCCTCAGGCTGACAAGCCCAGCATCCCTCAATTATTCATACAAGCAATGTTTTTAAATCTTGAAATAGAGAATTTGTTGGGCTTGAAAAGATGAATTGCCCAGTGCTATTTTTTGTCCCGTACCAAGTTTATTTATTACAATCTATCGCAATATAAGTTAGTAGTTTGTTACTATCGACTATATTCATAATGGAATGGAAGGCTTGATTGAATGGATGACTTAGAAATACCCAATACAGTAGATAATATTTTAGAGCAAGCTTTTGAACAGTCAGAAGAGGTTAGTACTATCCGAACTCTGTTGCATCAAAATGAATTAAACGAACAAACTACAACAGCCAACCAATATTTTTTGCAAATGCAAAAGCAAATCCATGAGTTACAACAAGATATCTCAGATAAAGAACAGCAGTTGAATGCTGTAAAACAAGATCTACTCGATAAAAGCGCTCAACTGGAAAGTTCACGTCAATTGTTAGCCATTACCCAAGCACAGCTTTTGGAAATCACGAAAAGCAATTCATGGTTTATCACTCTGCCTCTACGTGAGCTTCGACGCTGGCTTAACAATCCCATGCAACAATTGAAAAGATACACTCTAATTACACTGCTTCTAGCGAAAAGAGTTTATAATTCAATTCCATTTAAGTACCAAACCCAATTGCAACATAAAAACCTCATCACACGTTTTTTTCCAAGAGCCTTATTAGCAACACGCAGTTATCAGCCTGATTGTAATCCATTAAGCCCTACTTTTAATAAATCAACTAATGAAGAAATGCTCGAAGATATACGACCAGAAACTATAATAATTCCAAGTTCAGCCACTCCTATAGTTTCCATTATTATTCCGATTTATGGCAAAATTGACTATACCTTACGTTGTCTGCATTCCATAGCGCATTATCCAGCGAAAGCTGCTTTTGAACTTTTAATAGTTGACGATCACTCCCCTGATAACTCTGTAGAGATACTGAAAAAGGTCACAGGTATTCATCTCATTTGTAACCAAGAAAATCAAGGATTCATTCGATCATGCAATAATGGAGCAAAGGAAGCAAAAGGCGAATATCTGTGTTTTTTGAATAATGATACCCAGGTAACACCCAATTGGATGGACAATTTATTACGTACTTTCAAAGAACTACCTGGTACTGGCCTCGCAGGCTCCAAACTTATTTATCCTGACGGAACATTACAAGAAGCTGGTGGAATAATTTGGGGAGATGGAAATATCTGGAATTTTGGCCGAGGCCAAAATCTCGATCTACCAAAATTTAATTATGCTCGTGAAGTAGATTATTGTTCGGGAGCTTCGATTATGATTCCAAAGACTTTATTTGACCAATTAGGGGGATTTGACGAATATTATCTGCCTGCTTATTGTGAAGATACCGATCTTGCACTTAAAGTGCGCGATAAGGGGTACAGGGTTATTTATCAACCCTTATCTGTAGTAATTCATCATGAAGGAATAACTTCTGGAACTGATATTACTCAAGGAACAAAAGCGTATCAAGTTGAGAATACTAAAAAACTATTTACTCGCTGGGCTTCACGCTTAGAAAAACATCAAACAAATATTGCTGACTTAGATAACGCAAAAGACCGCAGAGCTAAGCACCGTGTACTAGTCATTGATCATTGCACCCCTACCCCAAATCAAGATGCAGGCTCTATGGTAACATTTAATATGATGCTTTTATTTAGAGAAATGGGCTTCCAGGTTACTTTCATTCCTGAACACAATTTTTTATATATGCCGGAATATACTACAGCGTTGCAACGCGTTGGCATTGAGGTTTTATATGCACCGTATAATACAAATGTAGTTGATCATTTAAAAGAATATGGCTCTCGATATGATTTAACAGTACTGATACGGCCAGGTGTGGCTAAACCTTACCTTAAAAGCATCCATAATTATTGTCCCTCTGCAAAAATCATATACCTTGCAGTAGACTTACATTTTTTACGTATCTCACGAGAAGCTGAATTGTATTATAATAAAGCGGCAGAAGATGAGATAAAAAAATTGAAGGAAATGGAAATCTACTCTATTACAAACTCAGATGTTACTCTGGTTCACAGTTCTTTAGAATTAGATGTACTTCGAAATCTACTTCCTAAATCTAAAATTCATTTAATGCCTTTGATTATGGATATACAAAATCAAATCAATCCTTTTGCTTACAGAAAAGATATAGCTTTTGTTGGTGGTTACCAACATAAACCCAATGTGGATGCGGTACATTATTTTGCATCTCATATTATGCCAATTTTACGAAAACAATTACCAGGAGTTCGATTCCATATCATCGGTAGCAATATACCTCCTGAATTTCAAACCTTAGCTTGTAATGACATTATAATAAAGGGATTTGTTAATGATTTAAACAAATACTTAAGTACCATTCGTCTAATGGTTGCTCCTTTACGATATGGTGCCGGAGTTAAGGGTAAAGTTGCAACATCATTATCAATCGGCCTGCCTGCAGTAGCAACACCGATAGCGGTAGAAGGTATGTTTTTATCACATAAAGAAAATATTTTGGTGGCAGATAATGCGCAAGATTTTGCAACTGCAATTTCTACCTTATATGGCGATGAAAATCTTTGGAATAAATTAAGCTTAAATGGTTTGGAATTTGCCGAAAAAAATTGGGGTAAACAAGCCATCTGGGATATATTAGCAAAAATTACCTCTGATTTAGGATTAGAAGTAATTAAAGCAGAATATCCACTTTCCGTTTATTGCAGCGAGGTGAATTAAGTATTAAAAATTATTCGTGTAATGTAACTCCTAAGGTGTATCATTTCATAGTTTTAGAAGAGACATTCAAATTTAAGGGATAGTTTAATTCATTGTATAAATTAGTACGGAATTCTTTCACCACCCAGTCAATTTGCGCAGTCAGGTGATCAATACCTGTTGCTGCTTTTATTTTCTTTGCCTCAGTAAGGCTAATATCGTATGCTGCGTCACAACAGGCCTCTGCTAAAATACCTTGTATTTCTTCATCATACGCTGCATTTGATGCCATAGTCGCAGCCGCATTCCATGCTTTGGTTAATCCATCATCGTCTAATTGAGTAAGATTGCTTTTAAATTCAGTAATTAATTCCTCAATAGTTGTATTATATTCATCTTGTAAGTTCATGTTTTATCTATCCATTTGAATTATTTTACAATTATATCACGAAAAACAACCATAAAAACACCATATGTGGGTTAATTTAAAGCAAATAGCCTATAATTTATAATAAGAAGACTTCTATAGATGGTTTCTTATGTCCAAAGATAAAAAAGAACCAATTGAATTTGGACCTAAAAATGAGTTTGAGTGGGATCTCAATCATAGCATAGGTCAAATTGGGAAATATCCATACAATGAACGCCCTGCTGATAATAAAGCACCCTTGGGTATTGATGCTTTAGATACGGATGGGAGCGCCGCACTTTATGTAGGATGTGACGAATACCAACTGAGAAATACAGGAAAAGCTCCCAATTACCACCGTGAGCGATTTTTAGAACATCTGGCACAATTGGAACAAGATCACTCTACTGATTTTATAAAACCAGAAGAATTGCCAGGCAATGGTGGTGATCCTCAAAAACTCGCTGCTAAATTAGAGCAAAGAAGGAAAAAACCTAAAGGTGCAACTACCAATATGGATGACCTTTTAGGAGAGGAAGATAAAATACTTTTTGAATTGGCTCTTGAAGAAGAAATGTATGATAAGAACTACCGTGAAGCAGTATTTAATAAATCCACTACTTGGCTTCCCGGAAAAAAATGGCTAAAAGCCCCTGCTGCGATTATTGCTGGTCCTTCGGCTTGTGGAAAATCTACAGCTGTTAAAGCATTTTTTAAACTAGCACAAAAATTACCAACTGAAGGTACAGAAGAAAAAGGCAATCAAATTACGGCAATTGATGGGGCAGAAGGACGCGAAGCATCACAAATGCGTAAAGCAGCAATTCGCACTTCTAATAAAAAAGGCTATACCGGAATCAAAGATCTAAAATATGTAGAAAAAAAGTATTTAGGGAAAGTCAAATCCATCATATACAGTGCAGCTATAACTAATAAACATTTAGGACTTGTATTTCCTGAAACTTTTTCGAAATGGCTATTAGATAAATTTAAAAGAAAATCAGAAAAGCCCGACAAATTAGGGATAAGCAATGTCCCCAAAAATAAAGATTTAATTGACACTCTTAATAAACAAACAGATAGAGAATTTATTTTTGTGCGCATAAAAGGAAAAAACTACGAGCACTTTAAAAAGGTAGTATGTTTTTTTGGTGGTAAACGCGCTTGGGCAACATCTGGATTGAATGGCACTGCAGATCTGGACTTAAACAGTTCCATAAACCTTAAAGAATCTAAAACTCATGATGAAGGAGGATGCTATCATGGGGTATCAGGTTCAGATAGTGCCTATGATCGCTATAGCGACAATCGGCAAGGAAAGCAAGAAGTCAATGTAGCTACTTTAGAGAATGATTTTGAGTTATATAGCAAAAATGAGGTAGAAACCAAGCTTAAAAGCATAGAAGTTTGGGAACCAGCAAAAGATGATGATCCTCTAGATGGCATAATGGCGGTTTCTCCTGACATATTTCAAGCATGGAATAATCTCCCGGAATATCATGAAGAGAAAAAACAAGGTTTAGAAGCATATAATAATAAATATAAAAAGACTGAATTTGAATTAAGCGATGATCTGCAGAAATTAGTGGGTAAAAGCCCAACAGCAACTATTCACCAATCAGCTGTTGCTGCATCTTTTACAACTTTAGATAATCCAGGCTCATCTCCATCTCTAAATAAGCCCAAAACCTTTACCAGTTCTTTATTACAGACCTTCAGAAGAAGCTCCTCTACATCATCAAGTGTTAGGCCCGCTAATATTTCCACGTCAGAACCAAAATATAAATCCATTGAGGAAATAAATATTGAATGTTTTAAAGATATTAAATATACAAAAGATTTAGATAAGGCAGAAGAAAATGCAACAAAATATAAAATTGAACTAGAAGCCTGGGTTAAAGTAAATGGCCCGATAAAAGTTGCAAAAGCGGAGACCAATAGAACATCTGACCCAGTAACAATGCAAAAACATAAAGAGAAATTTGGCATTCAAAGTACTGCTGCAAGTGACGTCAATACTACAAATAAGTATAGATCAATAGCTTCACAATTTCGGGAAGACCAGATTAAAAAAGAACAAGACCTAGCTAAAGAAGATAATGTGCAAACGTCTGGTATTCCAACTTTGAGTTCATCCGGAACAGAATGATGTGTCACATTAAACTGGGTACGGTACTGTTACGACATGTACGGATAAATGTATTGACATTGTGTATATTGTATAATATTATTACAGGCCTTATGTTGTTCTAAGGTACCTCACAATGGCCAATCAAGCTAGAATTATTAATGCTACCAATAAGCTCTTGAAACAAAAGTCAAAAATTGACTTTGAGCTTAATAAAGCTGGGGTCTGTGCGGGTTTAGCTGCTTTGTTTGTCAAATACTCTTTAGAAAACAAAGCCCAACAATTTTTCTACTTAATTGAACGTTTATCCTCAGTACCAAGTACCTATAGAGTCGGTGATGATGCCGCTATAGACAATTTTATAATCCAAATTGAACACGCCTACCGTCCTTTTGAATACACACAATACCGAGTCAAACAAGGAGAGCTGGAAAAGATGCTCTTTATTGGTGATAAACCGCTGCGCCGTGAATTTAGTTTGGGCTTAACAACTGATGAAGCATCCTGGGAAGATATTTTAAAACAAATTAGCTTTAATGACCGTTCGTATTTCATCGGTTGCAGAACACACGCTATCGCTTTCACCTATAAAAATGGCAAGTACCAATTATACGATCCCAATTACACTATAAATTTTGCAGAATTCGATTCAGCTGCGGCCTTACTTAAAGAAATAAAGCATTGTTTTGAATACGAAGGGACGACCTTTGGATTGAATATACGCGCTTATGCTAATCCTAATGAAGCTCTTAGTCCGCAATATCCAAGCCATCGTCAATTACACCAAATTGCTTTTGCAAAAAATGTAGATGCAACATCCATTTTTTATGCAGCAGAAGCCAGTGATAAAGAAACAATAGAGTATCTATTCACTAATAATAAAATTCAGCCTGATTTAATAGGAAAGGAATTTTTACATGAAGAATTTAATGATGTGCTCATACAACAGGCTAAATCAAATAGTATACGATATCTACTTTTAACAGCCATTAAAGCGCAAATAATTATTGGAAATCAAACAGAATTAGAACGATTGATTAAGCATTATGATGCTGTGTATAACCAAAAAGACGATAAAACAGATTTGCAGGAAATAATTAGCGATTTATTAACCAAACCAATTACAAACAATATGGATTTGATGAAAAATAAATCGAATTATGGCTATTTATTAAACCTTATCCAACAATTTAATTTAGATAAAGAAGCTAATTGTGAGACGAATTATACTTTTTTGCAACTAGTAGGGTCTGTTGACAATTCATCTTTTCAAGATCTACGTCCCGCGGCTTGTCCGCGGGATCCAGGAAATTTGAATAAGTCAGAGACTGGTTGTATCAATCAAGATCTAACTGGATCCCGCGGACAAGCCGCGGAACGTCGGGAACAAAATTGTCAACAGACCCTAGTAAATCTGCAGGCCAACACTACTAATCCAGTAGCAATCGAACAATTCTTACAAAAGCTTTCTTCAACGCAGATAGTGAATCAAATCTACTGTGCAGCAGTTACCAACCAACAACAATTGCTCGCTTTATTAATGGAAGTACCAATAGACCATAAACTGCATCCCTCAATAATTGACACAGATCTTCTGGAAAAAATTAGCGCAGTAAATTTAAAAAAATTGCTCGATAGTGGTTTTATACTAAACCTTAAGGACGAAAGTTTATTTAAGGTTTGTTTACAACGTAAAGATAAAACCATTCTTGCTCTTTATGCAGAGGCTTGGTTAAAACAAAGCAATCAATACCGAATTTGGCTGAACATCGAGAAATATAATCACTCAGCTATCAATCTTACTGCTAATCTTGGCTCCTTCACTGTGCTTGAAATGCTGATAGTCATGCAAAAAAATGAACTTATAAAAAAGGCATGGAATAATACCATTCCTCTAGGGTCTGTTGACAATTCATCTTTTCAAGCTCGACGTCCCGCGGCTTGTCCGCGGGATCCAGGAAATTTGAATAAGTCAGAGACTGGTTGTATCAATCAAAATCTAACTGGATCCCGCGGACAAGCCGCGGGACGTCGGGAACTAAATTGTCAACAGACCCTAGAAGTACTTAAAAATTCATTGGTGATAGCTATAGCAAACGGCAACAAGCAAATGAGTGAATTCTTCTATCAAGAGTTACAAAGACAAGGAGTCGATTTAGAAGCCGATACCTACGAATATTTTTACAAGCAAGCGTTAGCGGATGGGGATTTATCTTCTTTACAATTATTAACAGACTTAAATTATAATGTCTTACACAATATGCAAGACATCATCAAAATACTAAACATTGCGTTTGATAATGATGAATATTCCATTATTGAACACTGGTTTGATAGTGCCAGTACTAACATGAAAATGCTGCTATTAAAACAGAGTATCCTTTGGAAAATCCCAAAGATTCTTACACTCTTTATTGAGAAAAACCAAACAGCGCTACTCAATGCATATTTTAATGCGGAAATAAGCTCATTAGATAAATTGCCTCACGTGAATAAAATGCTCAGGTTATTACCACCTGATACCATAATTTGCAATACCCCCATTGCTTCACGAAAAAACCTGATTAAAGAATGCTATAAAAAAAAGCTATTTACCCTAGCCAAGGTTCTTGGTCAACAAGTCGTGTGGGAGGATGCTGAGCTTACCTTATTCTTACACGAGTTAATGCAGGATAAAAATGAACAAGGCATTATGGCTTTGCTTCTAATTTCCCCTAAATTGTCTGCCTCAACTAAAAAATATCTGATAGAAAATAATATGCTGTCGGCAATCGAATTATTAGTGTCTCAAGGGCTAATATTAGAAAAGCAAGAAATCGCCCAATTACTCAGTCAACGACCTGGAACTGCATTATTTGAAGACATTTATGCACAGGGTTTGGGTAGGTTGTATCAGGCAGTCTTGCAAATGAATATTGAAAATCCAAAGGCTGCTTTGCTAAGATCGATTAAGCAACCCGGGAACGATCCAAAATATAAAACTACTGAACTGTATCTAGCACCGATGAAAAAGGCGCTAAAAGAAAAAAACCACCGCCTATTTAATACCTTATTTGATGCAAATACCTTACCAATAAAACTGGATCAAAAGATGATTGGCTTTTTGGATGATCCGGTAGTATTTGACGGTCTGTTCCACCTATTTAACAAAAAATACGGTATTAATGCACTAATTACTGATGCCTTGAAGTACAATGAATGGGAGGTTCTTGGTAATTTGTTAGAAAAATGCCAATTCGCCGATTTACCTTTAGACATACAGAATGCAATCGCTGTTAAAAAAGACCTAATAATCCCAGCTTATATAGAAAATCTTGCAAATCACTACGATAAAATAGACGTTCGACCCAAATTGTTTGCGCTTTTTACTAATGAACTCGCAAGTACCTATACTAACTTGCTTCATAACCAATTAAAATCAATTGAATTGAAGATGATTAAACAGAAAATGGATTTAAACTATCAAGTTTATAGACATGAAATTACGCTCGAACCATTTTATAAAAACCAGGAAATGCACTTCCCGGATCATCGAAAATCCAATCAGGTAAGCGATAAATTAGAATTATTAAAAGAAAAATGTACTTCAGCGCTGAATCATTATCTGAAGCATCGTGATAAAACCCTAAGCTTTTTTTCCTATTTTTTCGATTACCGCCGCGGTAAAATTCGTGCAGAACATTATAAAAAATTGATTAATGCAGCAAAAACTGAGCGGGAGTTGTATGTCATTGAATATGCATTGATTCATAATAATAACGGTCGGCAATTAAAACAGGATTTTGCCCAAGAGTTTCAATATCAAGATAAGGCAAGTGCCGCATTAGGAATAAAAAACAAAATGCTCGAGTTTTGTTCTGCTGATGAAGTAGACCAATTAGAAACAGTAGTTGATTCCATTAATCAAAAAATTAATAAAACCAATTCAAATCTAACTCAGAGTTTGTTTAAAGAAGAAATAAGCTTTATTAGGAAAACCCCCTTAGTACAAAGTAATTTTTTCAATTCGAAACCAGTCCGGCCTGAATACAGCCACGCCATCTTGAACCATCCGAACCGCGAGCCTTAATCAACCCAAAGATTCTTATCCAGCATACAATGCACTGATTTATCCCCTGATTTATAAGGTGCAATTCTGCAATCCATAGTGAGGCTTAATAAAGAATAAGTATCCAAGCGCGATAATTTTTTTTCAGCTGCAATGCGATTGAGCATGGCCATTGAAGCTTTTTTCATTGCTTTTTCAATATCAGCATCTGAGGCATTGGTCACATATTGAGTCTTTGTATCCTTTATTGGTAAGGTGAAAGGTTTATTCACTTTAGCCTGTTTAGGTATCATACAATAAACGCCACTTACGCCATTTACAACTTCAGAAATAGGACAATTCCAGTTGGCATACATTAATTTTTCAGCTTGTGCAGCATCAACATGATTCTGTTCACTGATAAATTTTATGGTTTCCTGTTTCAAAATATCTAAAGCTTTATTCAAATCAGCATCATAACCCACAGTGATCCAATGCTCTGGTGTTTCCACTCGGGGCCAGGTTAATGGTTTTTGTTTTATTAGATCCACAGTGATATTGAATTCGGCATAAGCTGTTTCGATTGCTGTCAAATTAATTTCCCCGTTTCCTTGACCAGCATGCGAATCTCCAGTCCAAAGCAAAGCTCCTTTAACAAAAACCGGCAAATATAAGGTAGTGCCCTGCTTCATTTCCCGTAAATCCATATTGCCACCAAAAGGTCCAGGAGGAGCAGTGTCAAAAGACCCTGATTCAGCACGAGATACAGCTATTAAGCCAGGAAAAGGTGCTAATGGTATAACAATTCCTGGTGCAAACTGCATTTGCATGTTTTTTAGATCAAGGTAAAAATATTTAATTTGTCCTTGTTTAAATTCTTCGGGAAATAAGCCCTTGCCGGGAACATTATCATTGGAGGCATAGGATCGTGGCAGAATTTTATTAAAATGAATTTTTAAAACATCACCTGGTTCTGCCCCTTCCACAAAAATTGGACCGGTAATGGTGTGGGGGCCACGATTGGGAATTGCAAAATTCATTCGAACTACATCTTCAATAGGCGTACCGGGCACTACTTGATTGTCTGATGCAGCCATAGTTTCTATGGCAACACTATCCCCTGATTTTATGGTAAGCACTGGTGTTTGATCTTTATTAAACACACCCCACTGGGTGGTGTCGGGAGTTGCAGGAAGAATATAGGTTTTGGCTTTAAGATTAGCTGTTTTCGATGGCGCAAGCATTAATTTCTGCTCTGGAGATTTATTCAGTGCAGGAAAACAATTTTTGTTTTGGGCTGAATGTGACGTTTGGGTTTGTGCAATAAGGGCCGAACTTGTTACCAAACAAATTCCTATGATATATGCTTTAGTAAAACATCCTTGCATTATGTGTTCTCCCTATTGCGAATGATTTAATCTATAGTACGTTAGCAGTTTTATACTTGCATTTAAAGGGTATATGGTTAAAGATGATGAACAAAACTTTATTTTCAATCGAATCATGCATCGATATTTACTTACTGTTTTACTCTTAATTTTGCCTTTTTTTGGTAATGTGCATGCAGCTCCTATAAAAAAAACAGCAAAAAAAAGCAAAAACACACCTGTAAAACATACCAGCATCAGTTCAAATCCGGCCGCAGTAAATGTTGAAAGTGGATCCGGTTTTATTCAGCGTTTATTAGAAAAAAAACTAGGAATTAAAGACAATCATGGAATTATCACTCAAGGTGCCTGGATAGGTGATACTAATAGATTATTTACAGGTGGTATTCCTAATCCACAACGGAGTACTTCTAATAGTGCCTTGTTATTGGATTTAACCATACAATTAGAAAAGTTAATGGATTGGAAAGGCGCCCTGTTCAGCGCTAAATTTCTGCAACAAAATGCCCAAAATACCAATGCCCAAGCCGGGGTTGTGCAGGGTTATAACTCCTTGCCTGACATTCCACCGTTTAATCGTTCCGAACTGTATGCGCTTTGGTTAAGACAGGAATTTTTTAATAAAAAACTTTATGTGCGCGTGGGTAAAACAATTACCACATTGGATTTTAACAATGTGATTAAACCAGCACCATTGAGTGATAGAACACCAAATATACCTGCTGTCACGGGTCTTATTTATACGCCTGTATTTATCAACCCTGCAGTAGATGGGGTCATGCCTGGTTATACCAATACTGCTTATGGCATTACAGCTACCTTTACGCCAATAAATACCTGGTATATGTCCTATGGTTTTTATGATGGTAATCTTGCTCATGGCGTGCAAACAGGTTTAACAGGACCTAATTTTAATGGCAATTATTTTCAAGTAGGCGAGACCGGTGCTGCCTGGTTGCTCGGCAAATACCATAAACCAGGAACTGCAGGCATAGGATTGTGGCGGCAAACTGGTTTGATTCAACAACAAAAGCTTTCAGAAGTTGGTGCAACAGGTGCTTATTTATTCGGCTCGCAACGTCTTTGGTATCGTCATCCAGGTTATGATATCAGTGGAATTTCCAGTTTTTATCAATACAGTATTAACAATTCTACTGTCTTGCCAATGAATAAATCTATAGGTGCCGGTTTAACCGCGTTTGGTCTTATTGCCAACCGCGAAGCAGACTCCTTTGGTTGCGGCTTTTCCCTGGCATGGCTGAATCAAAGAACCACCAACCGTGCTACTGAATTGATGTATCAAATTTATTACCAAGCAAAAATAAATAATTATGTATATATCGAACCGGCCCTATCGTACATACCAACACCAGGACACAATGCACGCTTAGACCCCGCTTTCGCTGGTACAGCCAGGATTATAGTATTGCTTTAAGAGAGTCATTGTTGGATTGTTTGTAACTCCTCAGGTACGTCATCCCGTACTTAAGTTGCTAATTATATATATTGAACCGGTCCTATTGTATATATCTATTACGATCCAAATGAATGGTCTTTGTTATTATTATTATCATCCTTAACCTGAGCACTATGCGCTTTTTCGTATTCTAACTTATCGTGATTTAATTGATATTTCATATGCGATTGTCTAACCACATCGGGCATTGAATTAGTACTGGATGATGGTCCATTATTATGTGCACGTTGGATCTGTACGTATTTTTCCATTGTTTCCGTCTTTAATTTCGTAAAAGGTGGTGCTACATTTTTATATTTTTCATGGGATGGCCATGAATATCCGTTTTCAATGAGTTCGTTGCGTACTAATTTTAAATCATTTTCAGATTCAATAACTACAAAAACGGGTGGATCATCTGGGGTAGCAACATGATGTTTCTCTTCAAGGGTTTGAGAAAGTATCGCTTCTCTTGGTAAAATCACAAGCGCAGGGAAATTTTTGATAAGCTCATCTGCATGAGGATTGTTATTCAAAGCATTATGATGGGTTATATTTGATGCTTCATGTATCCGCTCTAGTCTATTAAACTCCTGTTCTTTTGACTTCAACTGCATCTCCATTTCATCCTTATCTGTGCCAGTTGCAGCTGTTATTTTTTGTTTCAATGTTGCTATTTCTTGCTTCAATCCAGTCTTAATCCTCTCATCTTCCTCATTCTTCGGATTAATGGCTTCATTCATTAATTCAACCATTTCCTGTATACGTAGTGTCCAATTACCACCCTTTTCACTTTCTTTACGTGGTTCCAAGCCAAACTTTTGTTCCATTTTTTCTATTGAATCATTTAAAGTACCACCAGATTTTGTAGGCCTCAAACCACTTTGGGTTGACAATGGAGAAAAATCTTTGCCCGCAGGATCTAGCGTTTCCATTGGTGGACAAAAAACAAATGAATCATAATCTGCAGTGACTGGTCTATACCGTAAGGATTGCTTATCAGGTTGACCAGGAACTTTTTCCGTCACATATTTAAGTTCTGAAATAACCTGAATAGGCTTATTATCACTATCATATAAATGCATACTAGTTCCATCCCCATACTTCTTACCAAATACTTTCATTTCCCTGCCATGCTTGATCCAGGTAAGTTCGTAATCAAAATTATGAGGATTATCTTTCTTTATTTCTCCAAGGTCTGTTGCAATTACTAAGGGCTTATAAGACAGGATTTTTTTAGGTGCTTCTGGATGTGCTTCGTTCTCCACCTCATTTATTTTTTGTATTTCTTTAAATCGTTCTATACTCAACGAGAAAGGTATAAATTTTAAATGATCATCCTCTGCTTGAGCTGCTTCTAACTCTTTTTTATGTTGCGCAAACTCTGCCTGAGTAAATTTAGATTCACCGAATAAGGGGTTTTCAGGGACTGTACCTGAGAAAGGTCCCCCATCCTTAACTGTTTTATTCTTCAAGCAAAAGGGTTTAGTTGCGCATTCTTCTTTGAGATAGGTCTGCGCATAGGGACTTACTGGTCTTAAGATGATTACCGTATCTGTGGAATGAGCAACCTGTTGGAATGCACGTACATGGTCCATCAGAACACCATTGCCTTGAATTTCTGGTGAATCAAAAGGAATTATTCGCATGCAGACCGACCTTTGTGGTGACCATATATACATTATGGACAGTGATCGGCGCATATGCAAATTGAGCTTAATCGCCTCAATCTACGGCCTTAATTGTCTGTTAATTACGAACATTGCGTTTATTTATATCAATTTTTTCTCATATAGAGTATATTATTAGACTTTCATACTTAGTAAAGTAACAAATGGCCGAGGATAAAACTGATAAAACATCGGATAATCAACCGGTTAGCTTGAATGTTTTGCCTTTTGAAGTGCAGTCACTTATTTTTGATGAGCTGAGCCTTAAAGATCAGCATGAGCTCATTAGCACCTGTAAATATTGGCACCAAAATTTCAAGGGCTTATTTTTAACCAATCAGAACAAGCACTTATGTTTATCGTATATAGCCCATGGCAAACAAAATGAAGCGCAAGCATTGTTGCTATCGAATCCCGACTTACTTTACTATTACGGCCCAGTAAGGGATATTACCGGCCGCACTTTTACAAGAATAAGCATCTTCCAATATGCTCTTTGGGCTTGGGATGTAAAGCATATGGCAAAAATGATAATGCAGTGCCTCCCTCCAGAAGAACCCGGAAGACTAATTAAGGCAGTGCTTTTAAAGCAATTAAAAGAGCTGGAGCAAAAGGGTTTAGACTATAAATTCAATGGCAAAACCATCAGCGGCGAAAAGCATTTTGATTTTAAACCTCTATTTGAAGCTTATAAAACGCATATAGCTAACCCACTATCAGTGAGCAATTGGCTGGCAGTCGGTGCTGCACAAAATGAGCTACCGGCCAATATACGACAGGAATTGTGCCAGCAAAATCAAACTATTTCCAACACAGCTGTATTTTCCCAAGAACATTTAAATCGCACACTCAAATTTTTTAATTATGTTACGAAAAAAACCGAGGTTTGGGATGCAAATTTATTAAACCTGGGAAAAACTTTTGCTATAGAGCGATGCGCAGCTGTCGATAGACCCTCGGGCGTAGCAAGAGCCACTGGAAGTAGTTTTTTGTCTATTGATTATAATGCCATGATCACATTAAGCCAGGTAAGAGCCGCAAATTTAGCAAAGCTTAAGCAGGAATTGCAAGAGTCTCTTGACGAGACAATAGAGCATTCTTCAGTGAATAATATCGTTTAGTAGGTTGGGTTAACGTCCTGAAGTATCTTCACCCTTCTGAACTCAATCGATGCTCCCTTCTCCCCTCGGGGGGAAGAAAAAATTATCCCCTTACCTGTTAAAAAAGCGAACTTTAGGGACGGTCCGGGACAGTCCCCAATTCAAAAAATACAAATTGAGCAATTTTAAAAGGGGACTGTCCCGGACCGTCCCCTTTTATACTGAAACTGGCCCAGAGCTACATTCGGAGATCCCTCGTTGCACTCGGGATGACGGGCTCTAGCGCTTAACTTAATGGCAGTGTGTCCCGGACCGTCCCCTTTTATATTAAAATGCTACAGTAGGCAGAGTCTTGATATGCACTTAAATACATATGTATTTGACAGACTATGTATTTAATGTCATACTTAGCCATGAACTGGGATATTATTTTTCAAAAAGATTTTGATATTGAATTCGATGAAATAAGTGAATTGGTTCAAAACGAATGTTTAGCGCATTTAAAAGTCTTAGAGAAATTTGGGCCAGAGCTTGGGAGGCCTCATGTGGATACCTTAAAAGGCTCTAAGCACTCCAATATGAAGGAATTAAGATTTAAAACAGATGGTGGTGTTTGGAGACTAGCTTTTGCCTTTGATCCTAAACGTAAAGGAATTTTACTGATTTGTGGTGACAAGTCAGGAGGAAGTGAAAAACGATTTTATAAAGATTTAATTAAGAAGGCGGATCAACGATTTGATAAGCATTTATCAAATTTAAAAAGCGAGGTGATATATGACTAGAACGCTCAAAGACAAAATGAATTCTCTTTCGAAGAAAAGACAGGATGTTGTTAACAAACGTGCAAGTCAATTAATTGCCGAAGAAATGACCTTGCGTGTTTTGCGCCTTGCCCTAGACAAAACTCAAGAAGAATTGGGAGCAGTTTTACACATTAAACAGGACGGGATTTCAAGATTGGAAAAACGTTCCGATATGCTAATTTCAACCTTAAGCAAATACATCGCAGCAATGGGAGGCTCATTAAAATTAATGGCTGAATTTCCTGATAGGGCACCTGTGGAAATTCATGGGATTGGAGATATCAGTTCACATTAAACATCAAAGCGTGTTTATTGGTCCTGGCCAGTAAAACTTAAAGGGACGGTCCGGGACAGTCCCCAATTCAAAAAATACAAATTGAGCAATTTTAAAAGGGGACTGTCCCGGACCGTCCCCTTTTATACTTCAGGCTTGGCAGCCCAGCCTTGTGCAGCCAATAATTGCTGTTTGAATAATAACCTGGTATATTGCGGCCATTTTACACTCAATGAGATACTTTCATGTTCAACTCCAGCACTCCAGAACGAAATGCACCCAGATATATTTTTGACCTAACTCGGTATTATAAAATATGGTTTAGCCTAAACCCGAATGAATTCTTAGGAATAGAAAATGAACTGCGATTAATTAGGGAGAGGGAAAACAATCCAAATATAGTGCTTTCATTAATTTATAGCGCTCAATGTTTGAATGAAACTGCTAGAAATGGCTTAATCAAATTTTGCACTACCTATAAAATCAATCCAGTAGCGCTTGAAAGCTTAGGAGACACTATCACCGATGATCAAGATAAAATCCTGTATGCACACGCACTTGAAGAATTAGCACAGGTACGAGCAAAAACGGGTGGCAATGTTGGTTCTGCTTCAGATCTCACGCGTATTATCAAACCTATAATTGAACAATACGGGATATACAGTGACCTAGATGTGGCATGCAATCTATCACAACTAAACGCTAATTTCATTGATATTCGCGGTCCAATTCTATTGCCCTTTGAATTTTATCCTATTGGAACCAATGAGCTTATTCCAAGCCCCAACTCGGACACACTTGCATTTAGTATTGTCAGTAATGCTGATTCTAAGAATTTATCTGCCGATGCCTTAACTGCTCTTTGTGCCCTGCAAAAGCAAGTAATTAAAAATTACTCTACTCCATTCACATGGACCAATATTTCTAACGGATCTGCTGCCAAAGAACTAAGTATATATCCTGAATTACCTGATTTTCTCAATCGATTTCAAACTAAATATCCTACTAATCCGTCTATTTATAATTTTAGAACTTTTCTGGCGGAAGAACCCGAGTTGCCTATACACGATAAACAACCCTTTAGTCTTAAAAATTTTCTAATAAAAATATCAGTAATCAATTTAGCAGGTCCCGGTACTTATCTTCATTTATTTACTCCAAAGCTTTCTAAAAGCTTTAGTGCATTCCCAATGAAAATGAATCCTACAAAAGCCGAATGGCATCCGCTATTTAAATATGCTGAATTATGCTCTTTCGGCTTTTACACAGTACTTGATAATTTAGTTAAATCCAATAATTCAATCTATGCAAGTCTCATTAGTGCGTCTCAAGGTAAAACAAACACCAGCGAACAAGCATGGTCTTTGAGTGGCGCTAAAAATCGCATCGCTCGTAATGATACTCTTATCAAATCAACTAAAATAATTCAAAAAAATTGGAAGCATTCTTTATTTAATGGCAATTTTATCTATGCTAAAAGCCTGCAAATCTGCAAAAACACGCCCATTCTCCAAGCTATCAAAGAAAAAAACTATTCCTTAGCTTTAAAAAGAGCAAGCAGTGTAGGTCATCTGCGAGTAGTTGAACTGATAGTACAATTTCATCATCAAAAGCGCATTTCGTTTGATATTAATGAAGCTTCAAGCAATGGAAATACAGCCCTTGATTGGATTAACTTAAATCAAGCGACTACTGCGACAGGTAAAGCAAATAAGCAAAGAATTATAGAAATTCTTAAACAAGAAGGTGCGCTAACAGCAGCAGAATTGATAAGCAATTCAAAAGATAAGACCAACTAAGGTCTGTTGACAATTAATAAATAGGCGCTAAAGCCCAAGTCACCACGATTATTTCGAGCGATTTTCGCACAAGGTGTGTTTTTCGTGCTACAATCCCCTCTAAAATTGAATGAGGTTGTATTATGAAGAGAAATTTAGGCGGTATACTTTCTGATGGTATTTCTACAAATCCATTTAGCGTCAATTTGGTTAAACTCAGTGATTTTTTAGAGATAAAAATAGCCACGATCAAGTTGGTATTTGAGTGGAGAAATCATGCATACCGCATAGACTCTCAACTCGATCATACTATTAAAAAGTTAGATGATTGCAAGGTTGTTCTTATGGGGCTCGAAAATGTCTTTCATAGCGACAATGATTTCGATTTATTTATCGTCTCAACGGATAAAATTCAAGGATTAGCCGTTTGCTCTTTGATTGAAGAGAATGGGTTTCCTCAATACTCATTACGATTGTTCGTTACCGCACCTTGGAATGCTGCTCCTTCTCCAGGGTATTTGCCTACTAAAGGTGTTGGCACAGCTTTGGTTTCGGCTATTGTGCAGCATATGCTTGCAGAACCTGCCTTAATGTCTCTGCCTTTAGTGGCGCACCCATTAACTACCTCTAATGTGGGTATGTTTTATGATAAGCGAATGTTTATGTATGATGGGAGGTATCACAACTACAATTTAAGGAGTGATACATTTGCTAATTTCCTAAAAAAATGGTCAGCGCCAGAAAGTGCCAAACAACTACTATTGGTTAACAATAAAGAGTTTCTACTCTCAGCGAAGACAAGCACTGATTATTATTTCATATATAGAAGTGGATTGGGTGATGCAACATTGACAAATAAATTCCTTGCTACTTATTTTGAAGTCGAACCGAGTGAAAAAACTTATTCATACGATGATGCCCTTTTAAAAATCTATTAGAATACATTAGAGAGTTTTACCCAATCAATAATTGGCTTGATTTAATTTTGCGCGTCATCAATGATCCTGTGACATCAAAAAGTTGGAAAGCGCTTGCATTTGCCTGCCATTACGAATTATTTGTTGGTATGATTGAACAGATATCACAAGTAACTTCACAACCTATAAATATTGATTTTAAATTCACAAATATTTACATGCTTGAAGATTTAATCACCACTATGATTGAATCACAGTTCAGAGATAAGAAATGGATGCAAGCAATGCATTTTTTTCTAACGCATCTAGTAGATTCAAATGTTAAACATAATTTTATTAAAAGCAACTATAAAACTCTTATTAAGCTTTGCAAAAAGCTTAATCCAGCGGAAGTGCAAGAGATTTGTGACTTATTCGGATTGCCGAGCGTTAGAGATTTGAACACAACTTATTTTTCATACTCCAATAGTGCATCGAATGACAATTTTAACCCCACATTTTTTAAACCAACTGTCTCTGTGACATCTCTTAGTTTAATTACGCACTTAAAACGAAAACAAACGGATACTGATATTCCTGCTGCCCAAACCCTGCTAAAATATGGATTGAAATAAAAATTTACCTACATTTTCTTAGCAAGAGCCCTAATTGATGCACTTTTGCTATATCCGCTAAATCTTGGGCTGTATTTATTCCATTATTCATTAGGACGTGTTTACAATTCAATTTTCTACGTCCCGCGGCTTGTCCCTGAGAGATGGTCACAAAATGTGACCATCTCTCAGGGACAAGCCACGGGACGTCGGGAACTAAATTGTCAACACACCCTAATAAATATCCAATGCTCCAGGACCACTAAAATTGGCCCCTGTTGCAAGGCATGGTGTTAGTGTTCCATCCGTATGAACTGTGCATTGCCGCACTTCATTACTATCTTGATTGGTAATATAAGCAAACCCATTGTGAATAATTATATCACTAGGAGTATTTAAATTATCTCCAGTCGTAGTGCAGGCATCTAAAATCCCAGGACTAGTAATAGGACATCTATAGACACTATTATTGGGTGTAGTTGAATTTGTCGCATAGAGATAAGCATTATCATTTGGAAGAGATGTATAAGCATTACTTATAGCAACCCCACCACCACCATTATCAAAGTTTAAACCAGTACTAACATCATTCAAAAGGCAAGTTAATGCTCCAGATAAAAAGTCAACACTACATATACGAATAAAACCGGTAGAGGCACGCGTTAAACTGCTAACAGGTGGCTCCCCTTGATTCGTAATATAGGCAAAACTATTACTTATGACAAGATCAATGGGTCTAGTAAAATACGTACCTGTACTCTCACAACCACTCAAGGTACCTTCAGAAGGACTAACGGTGCATTTAACCACCGTATTATTGCCAAAATCTGTAAAATAAATAAAAGGAGTATTCAAGACAGCGCCAGACACACTCTCAGAAAGAATAACTGGAGCTGTAGAAATTATAGAACAGGCTCCAGGCGCCCCCAGCCCCCCATCAGCAGCAGAAATCTTACAAAGGGTTATAGTTGCAGGATTACCTGACACTGTAGGTGAATTAACTATATAGGTATAACCATTATTTGCACCAATGCCTAAAGGTGCAGTAACCGTATTAAGACTTTGTGCTGCAGCACACACAAGTGCCTTATCCGAAGATTGGATGTTACACTGAGTAACCGTGTTGCTCAGGTAATTAGACACATAGACGCTAGGAGCAGAGGGAACACCGATAGTGGCTGGCGGAGGACTGCATGCTGAGGGATTTAGAACCCAGCTCACCAGATTGCTTGTCCCAGAAGTACACGTTTGACTCAAGTTATTACAGGTAACATCAGTAAAATCATTACATGATACACCCTTCGCTTCAAAGTTACTTCCATCTACATACACTTGCATACAATGAACTAGATCGGGTGATATGCCCTGATTGAAAGCAAGTGTATATATAGCATTGATGTTAAAATGTACTACTTGTCCCGAATTAAATGCAAATCCCATGCTATTATCTATAACAGAGGCTTCACCTAACAAATCAGCAGTAAAAGAAGTATCGCATGTAGCATTTTTATAAAAATAAATTTTCAGAAAACCTATAGTCCCTGTAGTAGCCGGTGTGCTAATCGAAATTTGCATGCTTCCGGAATCAGCAAAAGTCTTTTTCGTGCTCAATATATTTTTAAGCGAAATTCGTGATGGGGGTTTTGGTTTTTTTATGGATTCAGTGTTTGCCATTGTTACATTACATAAACTAAGAACGCCTACGAATGTAATGATTTAGGTTTGAAAAAATTTGAACATGCTCACGATTCCTTATGAAGTTTATTTTTTTATAGTACACCATTTACCAGAATTTAAACAAACCTTGATCGAATACGAACCCGTGAGTGCCCGAGCCCGAACAATCATGCCTAATTACGCAAGGATACTAGCCCTCATTTTTAGCACCTGTTTGAGCATAAACGAATGAATTTGTAACAACAATTTATCATCCAAATCAGTTCGCTCATCACTATAGTTTTGCAAAGGCAGATTAACAAAAAAAGGATGAAACAAACCCAGCTTAAAATAATCCCTGCATTTTTGCATGGTACTAGGGACAAATGCTCCATCCTTGGTACTAAAATTCATAAAGCCAATATGTTGTTTTAAGTACTGCTGCATTATATAACGCATGGTGCCATTTTTAAATTTCATTTCAAAAGGAACTGAGAAACAAAATTCAATCAAAGGTGGATATAATAAGGGATATACGTACTTTAAGCCCATAGCTTTGGTCGCAATAACGCTGTATTCCAATCGCATTCTCATTTCATGGCAGATTAATCCATGCAATAGATCCACCTCATAAGTCCGTAAGTCTGTTGTTGATTTTGCAATAACCGATAAAGGAAACAGCAATGAGACACCATCATCACCTCCATAACCCGAAATAACCGTTCGCAAGCCTTGGTTTTTTATGGCTTCATAAACATTATGTGCTAAAACACAATTCATATTAGGCGGTGGACTTTGAAATAAATGCGCATAATGTTTAAATACAGTAATAGGTTCAAAGGAATCCGCATTAACTGGAAAATACTTATCCTCCCATGCAAATTGAGTAATAATTTGTTGCACATTAAGATCTTCATTGGTTTTTTTTCTGGAAGAAGGAGGAACATGTCTGAATAGGTAAGGCTTTAATCCCAGGTTAATACACGTTGCAAAAATGGCCGTAGAATCAATACCGCCACTAAATTCCAAAGCTAACTCCTGTTCGCCTTGAGTGGTTATCTTAATGGCTTCTGCCAGTAGTGTTGAAAAATGGTCTATATACTCTTGTTCGTCTTTATAATTGAGCGTAGGTTGATTAGGATCAAGTTGCCAAAAGGGTTCTTCGCTTTTATCTTCACGTGTAATGGTCGCAACATGCCCCGGAGTGACACGAAAGATGCCTTTGTAATATGTTTCATTGGTATACGGCGGATCATCGAGCGGATCACCAACCGGAAAGCGCTGATAACAATCGGTAATTAAATGCTCGGTAAACTCTGGTGTTTTAGGCAGATGCTTTAGAATATCACGAATTGTCGTGCCAAAAATGAATCGATTATTATCAAAAGTATAATAAAATGGCTCTTGACCGAAATGGTCCCGCGCGGCAGTAATTGCACCACTTAGCGTGTCAACCCGCACCCAGGCAAAGGGAAGATTCATACCGTCCCAAGGACAATCGGGTGGATAATAACAACCGGAGTAATAACAAACGCCTTGTTGTTCATAAATTATTTGCCAGTCATTGGCATTAAGAATGCAAACCATTGCCAGGATTAAGTCCCTATCTTCTCTTTGGTTTAGTATAACAATTACAAATGATTAAAATAAGAGGGTTTTGTATGGGGGCACTTCAAGGCTTGTTTTGCATATCTGTTAAATA
>JBAZRP010000001.1:0-64599 GCA_041662885.1 Legionella sp. | reverse complement strand
TTAAATATATCTTCTTGATGCACTAATCAAATCAATAGGAATAATTTATAAAATGACAGGAAGTCACGGCGATTATATTCTCAGTCCTTGTTCTGGGGATGGGTGTTGCTCATTCTGATCAGGGAAGAGTTTATAGCGATGCAAAATACAGTTTTACCGAAATTATCGATATGGAAGAAAATTATGTGTCTAGCCTTAATAGCTATCAACCAGCACCCGTTGTACCCTGTAATTATTTTGTCTAATAGAGATGAATTTTATAAACGAGCCAGTTCACCTGCTAATTTTTGGAATGAGAATCTTAATATTTTTTCCGGGAGAGATTTGGTTGGAAATGGGACATGGCTTGGTATAAATAAAAATGGTCGGTTTTCATTAGTAACTAACTATAGAAATCCTAAAGCTTATAATCCTTCTAAATTATCCAGAGGGCTTCTGGTAAGCAATTATTTGCAAGAGATAGACAACAATTCGCCTATAACTTATCTGGAAAAGATAAGATTGGATACTGATAAGTACAATGGATTTAACTTAATTGTTGGCAATCCAAGTGAGATTTACTGCTATTCCAATGTGTCAAATAAAATAGAAAAACTTGCTAGCGGTATATATTGCCTTAGTAATCATTTATTAAATACGCCGTGGTACAAAGTTGAACGAGCAAAACAATTATTTATGAACTTGAAAAAGCAACTCATTACCTGCGACGATCCCATCCAAATTCGAGATCTGCTATTCCCTATATTAGCTGATCAAAGTTTGGCGCCGGATACTTTATTGCCTGACACAGGCATGGAAATGCATATAGAAAAATTATTGAGCTCTATTTTTGTTGATATTGCCGAGTATGGATATGGTACCTATAGTTCATCAATCATTGTATTTGAAAAAAATAACATTTCATTTTCAGAAAAAATATTTGAAAACGGGACTTTTTTGACTTCAAATACAACCAACATAACACCATTATTTTTAGCAAGCTAGGTTGCGTAAAATGCGCTCATTTAAATCTATTGTGGTTTACGATAAACCTCTTTAGAATAAAATGCCTATCTTTATTGTTACATCGAAAGAGTAAATAAATGAAAATACTAATTGCTGGGGCATCAGGATTTATAGGAACGGAACTTGTAACAGCATTGGAGCAATCACACACCATAACTGTTTTAGGGCGTTCCAGTAAGCAACTGGATAAATCTTTTTCACAGACCACCAATAAAGTAAGCTGGCAGGATTTGGATGCACTGGATCCCAAACAATTTGATGTAGTAATTAATCTGTGTGGTTCAAATATTGGGGAAGCTAGATGGAGCCCAAAAGTAAAATTAGAATTAATTAACTCACGTGTTTCAACCAACCGCATATTAATCCAATGGTTAATAAACCAGAATGCAAAACCACGTTATATCTGCGCTAATGCGGTTGGAATTTATGGCATGCAAACTAATGGCGATAAAATCGTCTTTGATGAAAATTCCCCAATAGATGTAAATAATCCAAAGGACTTTTTAAGTGAAATTGGCATTGCTTGGCAACAAGCCTTAACTCCGGCGATTGATTATGGTATGTCCGTAACCAGTTTACGGTTTGGGGTTGTATTACAAAAACATAAAGGCATGTTAAAAAAATTAGAACTGCCTTTTTATTTAGGATTAGGTAGTGTTCTTGGTGACGGCGAGCAGCTTATTTCATGGATAGATAGCGCTGATCTTATCGCAGCAATTTTATTCATACTCGAGCACCCTGATATAAGCGGTCCAATTAATCTGACATCGCCAAATCCCGTTAGCCAAAGACAATTTGCCAAAACTTTTGCAAAGGTGCTTCATCGCCCGCTAATAGTTACAACTCCGGTAAGCATCATAAAACTGCTATTTGGGGAGATGGGCGAATGCTTGCTTCTTAAAGGACAAGGCGTGGTACCCAAAAGATTATTGGAATTAGGATTTCATTTTAAATACCCAAGCCTTGTAGAGTCATTGAATAAAGAGTATCAATAACTTAGAGCGTGTTTATATCAATTTGATGCGCATAAAGTCAATTAATGCAACATGGCCATCATTGTATTCCTTCATCAAATTTTTCTTGCGGACACTGTTTGGATCTGCAACGATAGCACCTTCAGCAATATTCGCACGCACTACAAACAGGCGATGATGTTTTCCAGAATTTTTTATAATTTCTTGCCATTCCGCTTTTGAACAGCTTAATTCAACGCTGGTTTCAGTAGCAGTGGTGGTTTTTACCTCAAGCTCACGCGTCCTTACTTCTTGGCCTTGGACAATTTCAACTTCGAAATCATAGGGGTTAAAGCTTTCGTACATTTTATAATTGGTCTCGTCAAATACCAAATCAGCGGGGCGTTTATTCTTCCAATGCACGGTTTTGATGCCTGCTGAACCACGATTGATGGTATAACCATCCGAGGTATCAGTAATAGTATCAGCACCATACTTCTCAATATGTTTTTGCTTCATTTGATTATAAACTACTTCCTCTCCCCGATAGCCAATCTCATAACGCTGGGCTTTCGTAAAACGCTCACTAAAAAACAGCCCTTTTTGACCGGCTAATGAGGTACTCGTTTGCAGCCGTTTTTTATTTACTTCATTATCCTCTTCAACAGGATGCTCTTTTCTTTTAAAATCACCCTGATTATTTGCTGCCCTGGATGAGGATCCATTATAGTGATAATTGTAGTTATTATTGGGTTTAGATGGCAAAACCACTGTCTCATTAGTGCTCTCTGTAGTCACAGGCTTGCTCTCAACTTCAGACACCACTACCGACACAATACTTGTATTCATATTGGTTTGTGCGCATGTAACTGGTGCTTCTCCAGAAAAACTTCCTACATCAAAACTCATTAAGTGTTTATTATATTTTTTGCGAATTTGATCAACCGGTGAAGTCATGATGTAAAGAAAATTATCCAAATTAACCTTTAATGTTAAATAGCCATGTAAAAAGCGATACAATGCTCTCTGCTCCTGATGACCAAGCTTTTCATGTGGATTATGAAAAATTTTTAATTTATCAGCGTCAATCCATAGCTCTACTCGTTCATCCAGCTTAGCACCAAATTGTACTTGTAAACTATCGGCGCATATGCTGCTGATTTTTGATAATTTTTCTCGCAGGTTTTCACGCAAAGATATCCGGTTTTGAATATTACTAGCACCCAACCAATCCCGTGTATACGCCTCCAAACATAAAATAAAATGTAGTTTTTCGTTAATACCAGAAATTAATTGCGACTCCAGCGGCGTGTTGGCAATATTTATTGTACAATCATTGAAGTGCACTATTGTCACTCCCAATAAAGTACAGATTTTTTGAAATTCTTCAGATGTAAGCACTTCAGGTTTTTTAATCAAAAACTCATTGTCGCTATCTGGCAATAAATCATCAACAATATACAATAATTGCGATGCCGGTAAAAAAGTACCCTGCTGGTTGGGCAATACACTATTTATCTTGCTGTCGTCAGCAAGACCAGTCTCATCAACATAATGCAACAGTTGTTGATAGATAAAAATTATTTTATTCATATCATCATGATAATGCCCAGCCTCTGATATTTTTGCTAAGACTGCGAAACAATCATCCTTAGTCAATCGTGGTCTAAAGCCAAGAACCGCTGATTGTTCCAGTGTTACACCTGCCGTGATATCCGCTATTTTAAACGCACACTGTACGGCATAGTCGCCTAGACATTCCTTGATTGCATGGGCATAAAAATCTGATGGTACTTTGTCTGCGCCATAGTGTTCCTGAACCGCTCGCGACACCCAATAATGAATATTCGATGGAACAGGTGTGCTTGAACGAGCAGTTTCATAGCTTACTGATGCAATTGACGCGCCAAATTTATTCCAGTGGGTATGCAATAACTGCCAAAAATAGGCGGTACGAAAAATTTCCTGGATGAATTCTATTTTTACATACGCACCTTCAAGATAATGCTGATGCATATACGAAGCTGTAGCACTGGGATACAGTTGTTTATTTTCTTTTTCTTTTAAATTTTTCAAGTACTGCATATAGGTTATAGCCATTGGATCTCTGTCTTTTAATGACTCACCATTGCTTGGACTTATATACGGTCTTGTGAACACTTCAACGACTAGTTTTTCTCTCGCCCCTAAGGCAACAAAAAAATCATGCCATTGACTCACATCAGCATCATTTTCAATATACTCTGAGGATAACTGCTTTGAAGAAACTGCAACCATAGTCTCAAAAGAATGTGCCGGTTTGTATTTGTCTGGCAAATAGCAAAAATGAGCTAATGTAGTTTCCTGTGATGCGTTCACCACTAAAAGTGCTTTGAGGATGCTAACTAATTTTTTCTGATCGTCACTACTTTTATTCAGATAAAAATTCGTAAAAACCCATTGAGTAAATTTTATTATTCTATGAACTTGTTTCCCTTCATTAACAGCTTTTACTACTTTAGCTAAATTATTTAATTCAATAGACTGATTTACACCCATGTGTGCTAAAAATGCCTTGGTTGCTGCTAACCTAGAGAGATCTGGCGCATAATCCATCAGCAAAAATGGCGAGTCAGTACCAACAAACCGTTCTATTTTCGTCTCAGGATTAAAAATATCCGGCAAATAGCACTCATTGGCAGAAACCACTTTTCCTTCAGCATTTCTCACTTTCAATATTTTTACTTGTTCCATTTCTGATTTTTTAGTGCTTGCATCATTGAACAGAGTGCCGCTACTTGCCAAATGTAAGGTAAATTTTATGAGCTCGTCTTTAGCAAGATTGGCCTTTTCAATAATCTGCGCCAAATTTAGAGTAGCAACACCCATAATAGACAGCCAATCTTTAAGAGTTGATTTTTCAATGACTACATGCACACTATTTAAAAATGCAAACCCGCCCAGCACACGACTTAAGCGCTCATCCGGGAAATAGATGTTACCCGATTTTTCTAATTGATTGCGATCAGATAAAACAAAGGTCCGGTTTTGAAATGCGGTCTTTAATTCATTTTGTTCACTAGTCGTAAGGCTATAATAGAGTGTTTTAATAAGTTCAATAAACTCACGATTTTTTTTCGGCTCTTTTATATTTGCTAAAAGCCAAGGTGTGGCAAAGTATTCTATGATTTTTTTAAGTGTTAGTTTTTGCGCGCCTAATTCACGCATCAGTTCTTTATTCACTATTGATTCATGAGCACAATTCATCTGCAACTGGGTAGTACCAAATTTCGCTATAAATCCTTGAAAATCAATCACGCTGCTTTTTATAGTATATACCTGTTCATTGCTTAAATTACTAATCAAAGCTAATTTATCGGTTGCAGAATTAAATGCACTAATGCATCGTGGCTTAAATCTTTCAAACTGCTGCGGTAACAAACTAGCCGGTGATAGTAAATTCATCACATCCGGCCATTGAGGAGTATTAATGCTAAGAGTACTTAAAAATTGTACCGATTCACGAAAAATACTTTCTAAAATAAACCCATTCCAGGCATCAGCTAAAGGGTCCGTCCGTAATTGCATACGCGAACTATCCAGCATAAACTCTGCGTTCACAACAAACTTTAAACCAAAATCAATTTCTGTTGGCAAATAGCAAAAGACGCGTGAGTCTGAAGGTACCAAAGAACTCAATCGCCCTTCTTTAACACGCATACCCAGAGCAATGGGTATGGTTTTCCAGGACTTGTATTTATCCGGTATATTTTGTGCGTTAGCCAACAGAGTTTGCAATGCCACCGGCAGGGAGCATTGTGTCTCATAAAGATACCAGGATGATTGGTCGCCCAATTTAATTTCGTTCAACTTAAACGTATCAGTAGCTTGCACCAATAAGGGGTTTTTCGGCGAAAGCTTAATTATTTTAGCTGGAGCAGAGTCTTTAATAATTGTGAGTTCTTTAGTAGTTCTGAGAAATAGCAATTTATTCGAGGTCAACTTTTGTAAATGCGAATTAATTTCAGGCAGAATACTTTTTCGTATTCGAAAAATGAAATGGACGCTGTGATCGTCGTAATGTTTTTTTACCGCTTCAGGATAATCTTCTTTATTAGTCGGTATTGGAATAATTGGCCAGGGAAAATTTTCAGGCTTGCCTTGCCATTGCGCATGATGTTCGTCAAAACTAAAACAGTACCCTTTTGAAATGATGCTTACCTTTGAGGCCATACTAAACACGGCTTTAAATCCAATACCCTTATTTCCAGTTTTACTTGAATCCAGTTTTTTTCTATTGGATGCATTGGCGCACCTGGAGATACCTCTGACATCCTCTTCATCAAAATGCTGGCCCTGATGTTTATAAATTAAATATTCACCTACCAGGATAAATTGTACTGAGGGACTTTTTTGATCATCTGCATTTTGCAATAACTCGTTCAGATATTTTTCGCCCGATAAAGTATCGTTTATTACACTATTGATAAGCTGTGCAAAATCACGTGACATCTCATCGTCTTTTACCTTGCTATTGTATAATTCATGGATCAACTGCTCTTCTTTTGAGTACATATTTTTTATCCCAAAGTGCCAATATTTTTTTTAAGTAGCGCATAAAATTTACTGCGGTGATGCTACAACATAAAGGAGTTAAGGGCAAATAGTAATCGTTAATGTATAAGATTGTCTTCCAGGACCTAAAAATACGAATGCACTATCGCATCATTTAAAGTCTTTTTGATAGCAGTCCATTGTTCGGACATTTGTTGTTGTATTTCTGGATTTACCTGGATTTCATGTTCTTTAGCATTTTCTCTAGTATAATAAACATTCAAAACCTGATAATCATCGCGGTTTTTAAATGTCTTATCCATTGAATCTATATTTCGCTTGGTATCATCGACAAATATAATAGTTTTGATAGTTTGTTTGGAATTGGCTAATGCACAAAGTAAGGCTTCTCCTTTGTCCTCTCCACTGAGAAACATAAGGCCTTGTTGATAAATAACTTCACGAGTAAATTGAGGGCATTTAAATGTTCCAGCTATCGATGTTTCAGCTCCAAGTATTTTTAATCCACTTTGCCTAAACATTAATTTATCATTTACTACAAAGTTATTATCTTTAAGTTGCATCAAAGTGGCACTAAGATATTCTTGTCCACGAGCAGTTAACCCCATAAGTGTGCTGCCTTGGTTTGCAGCGTCTGTTAGCAATGGAAGTACATAGTCATCAGTTACATCCATTTTAACTAATTGAAACAAAATATTTTGAATACGCACTAATTGCTGAAAGTCTTTAGTAACTAATACATCGGAATCACTACCATTCTTTAGCATGTCGTATTGCCAATCCCACCACCCCACGCTGCCCAAAGGCTGAGACATAGTGATTAGAGTATCATCTAAATCAAATACCATTAAGGTAGTCTTAGGATCAACAGGCAAATCTTTATACAACTTTACCACATCAGCAAAGGTATCTGTTTGATAATTAATGACCTTCGCCTGAACTGGAGCAATTACTAAGGAACAAATAAAAAGCATTATAAAACGCATGATGAATCCCGATTGACTTAAATTTATAAAAAAAATGATTGTATTATGCTCAAAGTGACTTGTCAATAAATAACAATTGGATTAAAAATAGAACAGAAATTGACATTAATTGGTCATAATGATAAAATAGAGCGCAAATTCATACTATTACTTTCGGTATACCGTAACTGACTGTTATGCCGTTATTATTTTAAAGGAAGGTCACTTTGAAAGATATCCATTTTTTTAATTATGAAGGTAATGATAAGGTATTTCGAAAAATAACGGTTATCGACGGCGTACCATTTTATTGTTCATCAGGAATCAACTCAGGATCTCCCGAAACATGGTTTCCTTTTTTAGGCTTAAATATCAATGGCTGGTTTAGAAAGCCCGGCTCTATGGATGAATTATCCAGTCAGATTGATACTATCCCTGAGAGCTACGATGATTATTTTGATGCAAACGGTACAGACATCCTTAAATCCAGGTTTGCCAGTTTAAAGTGTTTGTTAATTTCCAGCGTACTTGGCGGTGGATTTTGGGAACAAACAGTCTATGGACAAAAACTCTTAACCATTTTGCAAAAGGACTATCCCGATTTTTATAAAGAAAATGAATATAAGCTTCAAGACAGTTCTATTAGCTTCTCTGTTGAAAATCAACCAGCCCTATCCGTTGAAATAAGAAAAACATACCGGCGGGTTAATGAATTGCTTGAAAAGGCAACACATTACTCCTTAGATCCTGGGTTTGATGCGACATTATTGAAAGATAACTTTATTCAATTCGGGATAGAAAATGGCTCATTAGAATCTATCCAGAATACCGTAGTTAATTTATTTAAACCAAACTATCCTCAGTTTCCAAAAACCATTTCTCCTACTTATAATGATACATTAATCTGGCCAGATGATTATGAAAAAAGTTTATTTTTAACTAAAGATGAAAAAGAAGAAGCGGATCGATACATACGAGAAGTGTATCCCAAAGCTATAGATGAGATTAAAGATGATCCTGAATATAGTGATAGTACACTTTCCTTTATTACCAATATCAATCAGTTATATATTAAAGTCTTAAATAATGGCGAAGTTATTGTACATCATGGTGAAAAAATTCAATCTGGAAGTAATACCTCAATTTTTAAAGCTTTTAACTTATCGCGTGGGGAATGGAATATCATAAAATTAGGGGTTTATCGGAGAATGCACCCCTATGTTAAGCAACTAAGTGATGAACCACACATTGCAAAAATTTATGGCCTTACAGGCGTAGATAATCGACTTTCGCATGTAGGAAAACTATATCATTCAGAATTAACAGACTTATTAATCGCTGATAAATCTTTATCCTTGAGTACCGCACAAAAAGAAAAATACATGCTATCCCTGCTACAAGGTTTAAATGCCATACATAAAGTTCCTTTTAAATTTGACAATACTGAGGGCTATCTGTTTCATCAGGATATTAAATTTGCAAATATATTTTATGATGCCGATGCGGATGATGTGGTGATTGGCGATTTAGACAGTGCCGGATCTTGGGATGAGCTTATAAGTACCAACTATTTTGTTGCTCCGGAATATGCTCTTGAAGTACTTAAAATACCAATTCAGATCCATACCCCAAACCATATCATCACTTTCAATAAAACTAAGGGACAAGGTATTGATGTCTGGAATTTAGGCTTAGTATTTGCTGGTTTATTACAAGGCAGACTCATTAATCATCCTAATTATGGTGGCGATGTCTATCTTCCTAAATTAAATTTTCTTTTGGATCGTATTCAAACAACGGAACATAGATCACAATTCATGATGGATATGGCGAGTCTGGAGCAGGAAGAAATTGATGAGGAGCTAAACCAAATCAAACAAAACTTGCCCAAAGATGATCAAGGACAAAAGTTAGCACAATTATGGGATATTGTTCATAATATGTTGCAAACAGCACCCCGCAAACGACTTACCTGCACGGAGCTATTGAAAAAAATGCAAACGCCATTGTCCACCCCAGCAGAACAAGCATCTTTGATTGGGCTTCGTAAAAACAGCCTATTTGCCGTGCAGAAGGGGCCTGATATAGATACAAATAAATTAAACGAACAATCAAAAAGTATACACTCCTTGTAGTTTTGATCATATATTGATAAACTATCGGCATTTATGAACATTAATTTCGCCATCAGGAGTAATAGCATGATTTTTGAACACTCATTGTTTTTCCAAAGAAAGGCTCGTTGTCAGTTTGGCTATACCCATAAATTTGATGAAAAACAACAAAGAACGCTTTTTATTAACGGTCTTGCTAAAGGTGCTGCCCTGATTTCTCCTGATGAACTGAGCTATTTTAGAAGTGGTTGCGAGCTGGGTAGTAAAGAAGAGCAGGCTATTTATGATGGACTGTCCGGTTTTGCAGTAAGCGCCCTTCTTTTGACAGAACATCGCCTATTTGGCACGTACCATGGTGTTAGCTCCATAACTGAAGCCTCACTGCAAATAACGGTTTCTACTTTATATGTAGTACATGAGCTAATCCAGACCTTGTTAAGTACGATAAAGCTAGGTATTAGTTTAGCCTTCACGACCCTTACTTTAGGATTAAACACTGAAGTGCGTAACTTTGCAGTAGAAAATGCGCAAGCAACATTAGCTCATTTAGTAAAAGCATGTGCCTCTACCCTGCTTTGTCTAACAGGAATTATTGGAGCCTTGATAACACGATCAATATCCACTGCGATTAATCCAGCAGTGTGTAAAACAGACAAAACCCTAGAAGAACTGAGCAAAGAAATAGGTTGTGAGAATTCTGATAAAATTGGGCAATTAACGTTTTGGTCAAAGGATCCTAAAAAGCCTAACCGCGGCGCGGCTTCACGACTTGAACAGGCTATTGGATCATTTGGTGATGTTCTGGAAGCGGCACCTGCTTTGATGAGAACGCCATTTACTATTGAATGTAGTCATACTTACTACTAAGTTGAGGAATTAAATTAGTAGTAGGTTGGACCCTGAGGGATCCTCACCTTTTTGAACCCAATCGAAGCTCCCTTCTCCCCTCGGGGAGAAGGTGCCCGTAGGGCGGATGAGGGCTTAGCAAAGTGGCATTGCCAAACAAATTTCATTACCGTCACACCACCCTCATCCGCCCCTTCGGGGCACCTTCTCCCGCAAAGCGGGAGAAGGGAGCTTCGATTGGGTTCAAAAAGGTGAGGATATCTCAGGTCTTAAACCCATAGCCGTCCGACTAAGGGATTTTTGAATTATATAATATTTAATAATGTCGTCCCAGCGCTGACATGGACGACATTGCCAAATAATTTTTCGTACTGCATCTACATTAAAATAACTAATAAGTGCCCGTGCCCAATGCTAATTGCACATGGGCCCGGTTTTTCAAAAGGAAACTGATGCAAAACTTCCAGTACCGCTGGGGCGCTGGATGATTCGGGATAACCCCAAATTCCTCAATTTAGCCAGGGTTAATCATGCTTGGAGCATAATCATCGTATAAGGACTCACCAGCATTAAGTACATTTTTAACGATCGACTTGACTTGTTCACTAATATTATCAGCATCAGCTTTCACTGCAAAGAAACCCATGGTTCCTGCTTGTAATTTATTACCTAAACCTTGGGTTTTACCATATTTATTAAGCTGATATATCAAAACTGCATTTATGAGCAGTGAAGCTGCCAAACCATATCTGACATCAACTTTATATAGTGTTAATACTAATAAATTAGGAATCAACAATATAGGCGCCGTTTTCTTGGCTTTCACTTCAAACTTGTCTTGAACCTTGTCTTGAATCTTTTGTTGAATTTGAGAAGATCCTCTATCTTGGGTTTGTTCTTGTACTGAGTAGCTGCGACGCACGTTCGCATTTTGTGGTTTAGGTTGATCCTGTGTTTGAGTTTGTTGCTGACTCTGACTCGAAGGTTTCAGTATACCCTTTAATTTACTCTCAGCTTGATCCACCAATTTTACAGCTACCCTCTTCCCAACTTCTTCACGTACATTTTCTCTAAAATTGTTTAACCTTTCCATTACAACCCCTAAATTAAAACTGGTGCAGAGATTAAGAGAAAACTAGACAAAATTCAAGCAAAGATTCACTAAAATGGCTCAAAAATCTATTTTTACAGATTAGAGTGTGTTAAAAATTGCCACCAGACCTCTGGTTCCCGTGGACAAGCCACGGGACGTAGGAATGTGAAATTATGTATTATGTATATAGACTGATCCGCGCCCTACTGGCACCATCTCCTCGAAGGGATACTGTGATTAAGTTAAGACGTTACGTCATCCTGAACCCAGTCCGTCATCCTGAACGCAGTCCGTCATCCTGAACGCAGTGAAGGATCTCCTGAAACTGGCCCAGTGCCACTTTCGGAGATCCCTCGTTGCACTCGGGATGACGGGCTCTAGTGCTTAACTTAATGGCAGTACCTCGAAGGGATACTGTGATTAAGTTAAGACGTTACGTCATCCTGAACCCAATCCGTCATCCTGAACCCAATCCGTCATCCTGAACGCAGTGAAGGATCTCCTGAAACTGGCCCAGTGCCACTTTCGGAGATCCCTCGTTGCACTCGGGATGACGGGCTCTAGTGCTTAACTTAATGGCAGTACCTCGAAGGGAGAGGAGGTTGTTATGGATTAGATTGGTTTTGATTTGAATTAGAACTGTCACTCGAAGTAAAAAGTGAATCCAATCTATTTCTAAATAAGGATAAGGTATACAAAGCACTTTTTGATTTATTGTACACCGTATGAAAAGCGTTTTGTGAGGTATTGTACATAGATTCCATAATCCCTAATGTTTTCAAACAAAGATAAAAGGAGTTTTGTAACTCTTGATGTACTCCCCCGCTTTGATTCACCGAAGTTAATACTTCAATTAACTCTTGAGTACTCAGTTCCTTTTGAAAGTCACGTAAGGCTAGAGAGGCTTTACGAATACGGATTAAGTAACGCGGTGACTCATTGGCTATTTCTGCTTGTTTGATATGCTCCGACAATAATGCATCAAAATTATTACTCAAAAATAAATTATCTAATGCAGCTTTTGGTAACCATACTAAAACATTTGCTAATTGTTTCAACTCAACGGAACCAGGTTCCTCAAGTGACATCTCCCCAAAATCATACAATCCCAGAGTATCCTTATCAATCCGCAATTGATTGCCATGTCTGTCCGAATCAAAACAGCCGCCGCTTAAAATAATGCTTAATTCTGTTTTAAGTACTGCTTTGGCTATGGCTTTTACAGTTGCTTTGTCACTTGCCGTTTCTCTTGGCAAATCATTAAATTCAATACCGTACATGCGATCAATAAAGCGATAGCCTTGACCATTTTTAATCAGACTCGCTGCCTTCATGGTAAACTCTCTGGCATTCCCATCTACTGATACAGTGACTTTCTGATTGTACTTGTCTTTTGCAATTTTAATTTGTTGTTCACTAAGATCTTTGTCTCTTTCAATGAGCGATGAGTCTTTGGCTTCTTGAATAATCGATAACACACCCTCGCGCATTGCCTGCATTTTCGGGTGTTGGCAGGTACCTACTGTTGCTTCTAGATGCTTAAATCCTTTCTCTGCATCTTTTTCGGCATCTTCGCGCAGCAGTAACAGTACTACTTGTTTGCCGTCTTGTAGCTGTGCTTCTAAGGCCAAATTATACGAGGCAGAGCCTAATAAAGAACCAATGAATTTTATATCCTTTTTATGAGAAGGAGATACCACTTCATGAAGCAGACGCCATAACTGCCAGCGATAAGGAGGATTTGCCCGCCCTTTTACATGATCTAAATCTTTACGTAACTTTTCTGGAGTATTCGGATGACTGTGTATGGCTTGGGCTAATTTAACATAAGCAGGCCCCATATGATTGCACAGCAATGCCAGTTTTTTACCTGCACTGATTTTTTCATTGGCTTGACTGACTTCATTACTGGCAACCAGCATACCCGCTAATAAGACAGGGCGTTGGTATTTATCCGCAGTATCCAAATAAGCTTTAAGCACTGATAAAGCAAATTCTTCATCCTCATCAGTTGCGGTATTAGGAAATAATTTCTTGGATACATAGATAAAAGCATTCTCACCAGCAGTTTTCATTTTCTGTTCTGAAACTGTTTCCGTGGCCGGAACTAAAATATGATCGATAATGACCGCACGTTGCTCCAGTTTTAAATCCCAAAACTGAGCATAAATTATTCGGGCTAACATGTTCCCAACATTTTGCTGTTGTTCCTCTCGCAATAATGCAGAAGAATAATTTAAAGAATGAGCTAGTTTTTCCATTTTTTGATGCTTTATTAGATAATTGGTAAAAACATCCACTTGCTCATTAGTAAGCGGGGAAGAAATAAATTCAAGAAAGGCATTAGTATCTTCTTCACACTCGCTTAACACTCGTGATACAGCTGCAAGATTACTTATGGCACTATCTTGCATTTTTTTTGTATCCCGTTTTAAAAATTTATCTGGTTCTAATAATATCCCAAGATGTTCGCTTACAGCCCATTGAGACTGTATAGCATTTGCAAAAAGAGAAAAGAAAAGCGCGCTATCTCTTCCGGGAATCCTTGCATAAAGCGTATCAATTACCGCTATTAGTGTTTTTGCATACGTTGGTGTACTATCATCTTTGCCGTATTTAGCAATCAGATCAGCTATTAACAATTTAATTACCTGATTACGTACATTAATATCACTAAGCGCTAATTGAACTTGATTATCGACACTTAGTAATCTTGTTGCGACCTTTATGCGTTCATCTCTATCCTCAACCAACTTTAATTTGGCAAGCACCAAGCGCGAAAATTGTTCCTGTACTTCCTTGGAAGGAAAAGCTAAAAGTTCATCAAAAAATCGATATATATATGCCAGATCATCTGCACTGATGTGATCAACTGTACGTACATCCTCAGGAATATCCCATACAAAAGTATTAAAGAGTTCTTTTCTTGCTGCAGGATTACTTTTAAGTTTACAAATGAGTTGAATAAACTTTAGTAAATCACGGCTTTGTAAACGGTATGGGTATAATTGTGTATGTCTTTTTAAAATGTGACCATCTACACTGTATGGCGCTTTTTCACAGCTATTAAATAAGGCTAACAATTTTTCAACACATTCCAAAGTAAGTGATTGTTCGGCTAATCGTGCCATACCAATATAATCTTCAGCAGGAATTTGATGAGTGGTAATACAAGCGCTACTGAGTAATTTTATTTGCTCATGGAAAGTGAATAGATCAAAAACCCTATCCATGAAGCGCTGTTTTATAATAAATTGCGAATAAAGATCGCTATAATTTAAATGGCTTGAAGGCATAGCTCCAGACTTCCCTCGCTGCAAATGCGTTAAATCTCTGCCATCTGTTCTACCTTGAAAAAAGCCTTTAACTACTTGTTTTTCCTCATCAGTTCCAGTTTGTGCAACACGGCTTAATTGATTCAGTAAAAACCGAACTGCCTCTGTATTGGCATTTCTATTTCTAAAACCATCTGGATGCATTAATAAAAACCAGTTTTGATCGTAAAATTGAATAAATTGTTCTTCAAAGCTTTGTTCCTTATCAAACATACCTACTTCTAATGGAGTTTGTTGCACTATAAATGAAAGTATCTCGTCAAAATTATAGTGATCAGAAAATTGCTTATAACATTCCGGTAATTGTCCTAAAGGTGACTTAAGCTTGAAAGCGCGAGCGTATAGTTGATTGCTTGGCATAGTAGCCCATAGAGCGGTATCAGAACATACTCCGCATTCCCATATAAGAGCGGCAATGCTATTAGTAAGATCTTTTTCTGCCCATTGAAGATACCTTGTCCATGGAACTGTATTTTCATTTTCTAATGGTTGAAACGTACTCCATTTAATTTGGTAACCCAGATAAGAACCAAAATAACGCTCGCGTCCTGTAGGAAGTTTATTATTCTTTTTTTGATATGCAGACATATGAGCTTCTGCATCACTAAAGCAAAATTGAGTTGCAAGAGTCGAATGCAGCTTTTCAAATTTAAGTGCTGCTGTTTGCGCTTTTTTATAAGTTTTAGCCAGGATAAAATCTTGTTGAAACTTAGCCATGCGAGCAAACGGTCCTAAAGGACGCAAAATGTGGTATGCATGGATATAGGATTCCTCTTTGAATGCCTGCTGGTTTATGGCCCAATAAATTCTTTCAAACGCAGGGATTCGTAGCTTAAAAGCGCGATTTATTAAATGATGTACTGCATTTAATTGCTCTGGATCCTGAAAATCAATCTTCATGCCATAGAGCATTTTACAAAAATCACGGGCACGAATGCTTAATTGATTCATATGTTCATACGGCAATAACTCGTCCCATAACTCTTCAAGTTTTGAGGATAAAAAAGCTAATTTATTGCTGATTTTAGGGCGTTTATCACAGTCTTCTTGATAAAAAAAGCATGGTGAAATTGAAGCCACTTCAGAAGCTACTGCATCCGGAACTAATTCAGAAGCTTTTTCAGCGCGTTCATTCTCATTAATTGCCAAATACGTCATCAAAGTTTTAATACGTTGCTCATCACTTGCGCTGGGTATTCTAAGATTGGTTTTTGGTAAGCTAATGCTATCATTGTCTTCTTGGTGCTTTTTTGTAAAGTCAATGTTTTTTCTTAAAAAGCTTATGGCAGCGGGTACATTGTGGCACTGTTCTATGCTCAATTTATCCAACTTAAACTGTTCTTCGGCAGGAATATTTTCGTAAATAGACACACCTTGATGCCGGATGTAATACACAGCATTCGTTAAAGCAAACTCTAACTCCGCAACAGTATAAATACCATTGTCCAAGTTTTTTATAAAATCACAATGAACTGCTATCTTTGGCGCAGCAAAGCCTGCCACAGTGTGTACTAGTTTATTGCCGCGGCTGGTAATTAGTAATTCAATGCTGTCACGAAGATTTTCGGGTATTGATTTTGCCACAAGCCCTGATAAAAATTTCTTAGTTGCTGCAAACTTCTTAGTGTTAAGTGTTGTAAGTTGATATTCTTCCATTAATCGAGGAATGCGCTGTTCTAAATTACTGTTTTCAGTGATACTAAAATATATTGCTGAATCGGTAAGATTACGTTTTATTTCATAATCATCACTGGTGAATTTGATTGAACTCCATTCAGCACCACTTGGATAAGAAATATAATAGTTAGGTAGCGTAGCGAAATCATCGGTGAGACAAGCTATTTTATTCCAAGGGTCTAGAAGTATTCCTTTCCATTGGTTTATATCATTAAGTGGACTCTCCGGATCCCGGTTTATCGCTAAAAAAGTATGGTTGTCATTGGGATTACCATTATCATCGACATAGGATATCGTAATCTTTTCTAGCGTTGTGTGTTCCCTAATGAGAAATTGGTCAAACAATCGTTTTAGAGCAAGGGCTGTAAACTCACCACAAAAACCAACATCAATTTCAGGTTTATCATAAAAAGCAGCTCTTTCAAATATCTCGGCACGTTCATAGGTTTCAAGCATCTTGGGATCTAAAAAATCTATGAGAGTATAATGTTGCTCTCTAATAGACTGCTGGTCAAATGTGGAGCGATACTCGACTAATTTATCATAAATTTTAAATCGAGCGGACCACTCTTCATTATTGATAGATAATTGACTCCCGGCACATAAGTGCTGGATGAGTGAGTCGATATTCGTTTGCAAATAATTGCTTATTTGTTGGATATCAATTTGGGGTTTATTTAATAATCGGTTGGATCTTGAGATTTGGTCGCATAATTTATTTGCGTGCTTCAGCACCTGCTGCTTAAAGACTTGTTGTTGTTTATACGTCACGTTTTTTGGTGAATTGATTGCATTGTGCCGTAAGAAATCGGCAAAGAGACTATTAATTTCCTGAAAAATAGAGTTTTCGGTACGTTTTAATCGCTCGTTGGACTCAAATTCTTCGTACTGTTTATCATGCTCATCAAGAAATTCCATTTCATAAAAACACGCCTCTTGTGGCTCCTGACCTGAGGCCCTGGCTTCATCAATCTTTGCTTGTATAAAATCAGTTATTTTTGTGCGCTCAATTTGCTCAAATTGTGCATGGCGGTTGGCGGCTAAGGGGATTTTTTTATTAATTGCTTCATTTATTTCAATGCACTTGGTTAATAACTTATTGAGATCTTCTTTACTATTCATGTCATGATTTCACGCATTCTGATAAATAAATGCATTGTATGTTATGCTGGTTGAAGAATCAAGGAGGTATAAGAGAATGTCGTCCCCGCGCAGGCTATCTGCACGTCATCCTGAGCTTTCTCTTTGCACGTCATCCTGAGCTTTCTCTTGGCACGTCATCCTGAACTTTCTCTTTGCACGTCATCCTGAGCAAAGCGAAGGATCTCCTCTCAAGCCACATTAGTGCTAACTGAAGAGGAGATCCTTCGCTTTGCTCAGGATGACGTACAAAGCGAAGGATCTCCTCTCAAGCCACATTAATGCTATCTGAAGAGGAGATCCTTCGCTTTGCTCAGGATGACGTGCAAAGAGAAAGCTCAGGATGACGTGCAGAGAGAAAGCTCAGGATGACGTGCGGAGCGAAAGGAATTTATGATTTCTCACTAACTAATTAGGAGTTAATACATTCAGATCAGTAATATCATCAAAATAATAAAGATCTCTCTCACCATGTTTTTCGAAGAATCGACTACGGAATTTTCCCGTTTCCTTATAATTTTTAATAGCTGAGCACAGTAAAACCCCACCTAAAGTAGCTATTGTGACCATCCACTTTACAAGTAAAACCGATAGCCCAGAATAATCAGGAATTGCTTTTCGCATTTTATCGGTAATTATTGCTGATTCCGCTTTAAATTTTGCAAATGTTTTACTTCCCTGGAAATACTCTTGTGTGAGTGTACTTAAGTCATTGCTTAACTTCTTATCCATGCCATTGGTGGATTGTATCTGTTGCAACAGTAAGTTGAGATACCTTTGTTGAAATCCTTTCTTACCTGCTTCGGTAGTAAATAAATCACATAAGATATTAAAGTCATTTTCAACCCGAACAACTATAGAGGGTAGATGCAATGGCAGAAATCGACTATTCATTAGGGATAATTTTATGTCATCATCAAAATCTTCGATAAAATCCACAAGACTTGAAAGATCGCGTATAAAATGTAAATTTACATTAGTAAATATTAGAGGAACAATCGATTTATCGAATTGATTTAATTGCAGTTTCAGATCTTCTTTACTTCTCAAGCAGTTTTTAACATAAGTGGATACAGCAACTTCACGTGCTCGTTCTATTTCAAGTGATTTTATTAAAAAATTGAGCTCTTGCGGTTTTGAACAAAGTAAAGCGCCCTCTCTGCTAATTATTTCTGCTTGCTGACTTTCAGGAAAATAGTGTAAAACCTTAATTTTTTGTTCCAAAGTAAAATAAGGACTTAAGACCCCATATCCATTTGCTTCAATTAGTTTCTTTATCGTTAGATCATCTAGTGCAATCCCTTCGCCCTTTCTAAAATATGTTGCTGCCCAGGTAGGAAAAATCGCTACACCAACTAAGCCACTATACGTTTTTAATGTGGAAATGAAATCTTGTCGCGATTTAATTATACTATTATCAGAACACAACCAAACGATTTGCTCGCTCTTAAATAAAAAGGGTAAGACTGCGTAATAATTTTTTTCTTTAATATAGTGTTTGATAGAAAAATAATTCATCCGTATTAATTGTTCGGCATTTTTTTCAGCCATCATCTTTGTCAATAAGCTGTCCTTTAGCACATCATCCAACAAGAAAAAATCCGTTTTATCAATTTGTTGCTCGTTGTTAATCATTAATTCGATAATTTTATTTTCTAGCTGCGGCCAGATCGCGACTAATTGATTTTTGGAAAGTACTTGTATCAACTGAAGCAGTTGTGAATCGCCATATTCGCCAGATAGATTTTTCAGCCAATTTGGGATAGTGTCTTTTAGTTTATCAAACACAGCCTCAGCCGAAGCCTCATCTTCTTTAAGATATTGAAAGATGCCCACAAAGGCATGCAATCTATCCATATCTGCAATTAATGAAACTATTTTGTCGCCATATTGGCTAAAATCAAATGAAAACCGCGCTTGCTTTAATAATTCAAGCATTTTTACAAATACGGAATAACTGCTAATTTCTATAGTGCTTAAGCTGTCTTTAATTGTTGCTACCAATTCCTCTCTTAATACTGCAGGAACAGAAAGTAACAGGTTATAAACATGATTATCTGTCTTAACAAGCTCAGGCTTAATAGCTTTAAGCTGCTCATTAACATCGTCTTGTTCTTCATCGGTCAACTTCAGTGGCGAACTATTTAGAGATTCAGTCGCCAAAATAATTTCTATCATTCTGTCTTTTACTTGCTCGAAAACAAAGTTGCTTCTAATTTCTTTAAGAAAAAAACGTAAGCCATTAAAATCTTCGGTATTCTTAATTAAGTCATTTACCCTGGAGCGTATTTTATCAAAAAAGGCTGGATGTGCTTTGGGTGGTAAGTAGCAGGATAGTCTATAAAATGCTTCACCACTTACAATTTGATTAGGATCTATATTCTTAATTTGTTCAATAATTTGTGCTTTTTCTTCAGCAGTTAATAATTCAAAGGAATTAATGTCACCAGTTTCCATAAGCAAGCGAGGGATATGTTCTAGCATTTGTGCGAAATATGCATCCCGCGAATTTTTATCTTGTGATAGTGATTGCAATACAAAGAAAATACTCTTAATGCTTGGAATAATCGGTCGGTCAATGTCCTGGTCTTCATCAGGCTGATTAACACTGCTATCAAGTGTCACGCGTTGCTCTTCTATAATTTCAACGTCCATAAAAAATACCTCTGTTGCGTCAACGTGGCTATTTATTGCGCATAGGATACTCAAATGGTCATGTGATGTCAATTAAGAGGCCCAAACGAAAATAAGGCTTGATATTTGACTTATGCAAATGATAGGATGTTCACTTTTGTCTCTTATTGAGCCTGTCTTAATCATAATTTAATAACTGGATGATATACAATGAATTATTCCTACCTTACACCACGTGAAAGGCTGCTTGCTGCTTTTAGATTTGGGGATAATCAAGAGATTGCACAATTATTAAATAATGGCCTCAGTCCCAATTTGTACATTTTGCCTAAGCGTAAACTGACTTTGGTTGGTGCTGCGCAATTTTTGAAAAATGATTATTTAATTATTTTGTTTTTAAACTATGGCGGCGTACTGCAAGATATCTCGTCACAAGCACCTTTGTCACCTGAGGAATTGGTTCAAATAAAATCCATCAGCGCAGCTGAAGTACCTGTTGAATCTCAGCCCGTTGAATCTCAGCCCGTTGAAACCAAACGCAACCAATTTCTCAAGGCCGTTAACTCAGCCAATCTTGAAGTATTTCGTAAATTGATTGGCGAAGGATTCAATCCCAATATTTTAGTCAATGAACTCAATGATACAGCCCTACATATTGCCTGCAGGACAAACAATACGGACATGCTTACTATTTTATTAACAGCTCTGAAGTTAGCCTTTAATCTCAAAAATAAACAAGGAAGTACACCGATTAGTCTAGCGATTGAATCTCGCTCAACCAATGTCTTGAATCAATTAAAAAACCTGCCCAATTTTAAATTGCTGATTACAGAGTACTTTAACAACTTCTATATCCAAACTACGAATCAAATAACCCAATTTTTATTCGATAACTGTCGATTTACAGCTGAAGAATTGCAAAATATCTTTTTAAAACAAGCACGTGGTAATAACGCTAGCACTATAAGTTTTCTATTAAGCAATTATGCGAATATACTTGGTACTAGGGTTGTTTCCGAACTAGGTGACTATGCACTAAATGGTATTTGGGGTACTTTCGAGAATATTTTATTCTATTTAGTAACTAGTAACAATTTAGATCCTATCGATAACCTGCTCCCCTTACTTATTGAAAATCGTAGATTAAGAGCATTAACAACAGTACTTAATACATCCACCCCCATGCGCAGTCTCATGACTATTGATGCAAGTAAATTACTTATAGAATTAGCTAAAGATAACAGTTTGACAGGTAAGGCCGTATTAGATACGTTGATAAACGCAGCAAAAAAACGTCACCCTGCAATTGCTTTTCGAGTTAATCGATTACTGAATCCAAGTCAGAATAATATGCAAGCTGAGTTACCTAAGAAACTTGAGGAACTATTACAAGACCCAATCAATATTGAGTTGTTTGAAAATCCGCATGGTACATCGGAAGGCCATTGCTTTAGTTATACATCCATCCTTCGCTGTCAGCAAGTTCAAGAGTTTAGGGCTGATGGCAATCCGACTCATGTTATAAGTCCAATTTCACGGAATACGGTTATCATAGCGCAATTGCGTCCGAACTTATTATTAGAAGATTTAATAGCTTTTTTAAATGCACCAGAACCGAATGAACAAACCCCGCCAATGCTACTGTCACTTTTCACCTCACAACCTTTGATAAAACCCCAGCTCGCTAGCAATGGCATTATTTATGATGAAGCAGAGTTGCCCGAGCAATTGAAAAATACATGCTATCCTGATCTGACCATGATGGCGCTATGTGAATATTACAAAAATATAAGGCCAGTAGCCGTACCATCTCAATTAGGAATTTTTTCTACTGGACCGACTAATAGTCCAAGCAACGGGAATGACGCGGGGCCTAGTAATAGGATGAAGTAGGTTAGGCCAAGGCCCAACCTAAACATAATATCGTCTATGGATTTAACGACGACTGTTCTTCCACTATCTTTTCTGCATTTTTACGTAACGTGTCCTTATCAGTGCCTTTAACCTTTGTTATTGCAGTTTTTACACCTAAGAAGTCCGATTTGGAAGCTGCAGTTGCCGACACCTTATCTCGAGAATTTTTAACATACGTTTTTTCAGCGCTCGTTAATACCTCAGCAGCATCGAACATTAACCATTGGCCTTGTGCGTTATTGTATAAACAAGGATTTCTGGTTTCGTAGACACTGTCTTGATTGGGTGGCCAAGTACCAGGAGTGAAACCCATATTTATAGGCATAGGATGATCACAGGCTATTCGTACCCTTTTGCTCATGTAATCAGCATCCTTTAAATGCGTACATAATGCTTTAGTATTTTCTAATACACTAGCTTCGAAGGTAAAGTTAGCTACTTCATATTCATTATTACCCGCATATTTTTTACATGAAACAACTATAGACTCACCATCACTAGATCCAGGAAAGTTTTTAAACCGTAAAATAAATAATGTATCCCCTGTGTGCTCTAACAAAGCATTATCAACTTCAGACTTTTTACAAAATCCTTGCATCAAATAGTTTTCGCTATTATCAGCTATTTTTTGTTCCCAGAACTCTTTAGCTTGATAAGCTCCAGAAGCGCATATCATTATCCATTTAAACCAAACTGAAAAAGCTTGCTCTAAATCTCCAGCTTTAGTTTTAACACTTTGTTGATAAGCGGCATTTAGTACTTCTTTTTGCTTATTGGACAATTTGCGTACTTTTGATACGCCTGTAAAAATCGTGTCTGCTATACTTTCAATTGATTTTTCATTTCCTATAAGAGCTTGATACATTTGCGCTTTAAGAGAATCAGCTGTTGCAGTATCATTTTGTGCAATTAATCGCACTAACTCATTATTTATTTGCATAAAACCACCCTATAATTGACTATTTTGCCGCATACACTATCATGGTGATCTTATATTTGTCAAACATGTCGTCTTGCGATCGCAGCTCAATTGGCGGGGATTGGTTCAGAATGATGTGTGTTCATGATAACCCAGCAAGGTACAATCAATAAATCTAAAACTTCCCCATAAGACCAGATTGTTTGGCTTGTTGTACCCCACCCTCTGGCTGAATGCTTTTCTCTAATAACTCCCTGCTCGCCCAGCCACTAATTATTAATCCAAAACTCTGCTCTACCTGCGTCAAAGAAGGTCTTTCTTCTGCTTTATCCTTACACATAGAATTAATAAGCGCATTAATTTTTGGATCATTAAGTTCAATCTTTTTTATCAATTGCTGAAAAGTTTTACCCAAGGCATAAACATCTGTTTTCAAAGAAAGGGTACTGCCATTTTTCCACTCCGTAGTCTCCTGATGGAAAAATCCCACTGTTTGACGTTGCCTTAAAAAGGCATAAGGTGCATTGTGCATGATAAGATTTGAGTCCTGTCGTACCATACCAAATTCATCCGTTTTACAGGACAAACCAAAATCAATAAAGTATGCTAAAGTTCCATCAAACAATATATTCTCATACTTTATATCGCCATGAAATATATTATATTTGTGTAAAATACTTAAACTTTTTGTAATCGCTACTAATAATCGCACAACATTTTCTTTACTTGCGGTGGTATAATCCTCTACAACTTTATCCAATGGCTTTCCGGGCATCAAATCCTGAACGGTATAGATTTTTTCTTTTCATAAATAATCAATTCACTGCGCAAATAGTCCGTCCAAGGCATACCAACCCCCTCGGTTTCTAGGATGGGATATTACGTATTAATTATAGGATTGGATACATATTTATTCAAATTGACAATAATTTGTCGCTCAACTTCCAGGTTAAGCCACTATTTATTTGAAACTAGATACTGCAATTGAGGGGATTGCCGTAGAAGCTTTATCGGGTTCTAGGCTCACATTGGACATGCACCATCCCGTCTATTTTAGCCATGGATGAGTGGAATTCTTAGGTATAAATTATATATTAGTATCAGAAAACCAATAATTGCCAAACTAGGTCCAAAGGGTATTGGCTTTAATTCATTATCTTTGTTGCTGCGAAATAGTATTTGCACGATAAAACCGAGAACCGCCAAGACAAAAGAGGCCAAGCATAAAAACATCAGGTATTCTACTCCAATCCAGGCAGTGATAGCCGAACACATTTTTGCATCACCAAGTCCAATGCCTGGTTTTTTTCGAATCCATTCATAGAGTTTTTCTGGGATAAAAATAACTAAATAGCCAAATAGTGCGCCGAAGAGTGCCGAGTTGATGGTTGTAAAAAAACCAAATAAGTTAAAAAACAATCCTGCCCATAAAAAGGGATAAACCAAATTATCCAGTATAAATAAATAACGCCAGTCTATGATAGCTATGGGTAAAAGCAGGCTAATAAACAACACCCCACCAAAAAAGTGAAACCCTAGTCCTAAAAAATACCACAAGCCTAATACTACAAAAATGTAACTGCAACAGAATACAATGTTTTTGAGCAAATGATTCCCTTCTGGTAGGGGTTTGGGGAGATTTTCTAAATAATATTCGCTGTCTTCTTTCCATGTTTGAAATAAATGACTTGGATACAGTTTGATGAATTTCAACAAGCAGTAGGCAATCGCAAAAGCAATTAGAAAACATAATGAAAATTGTACCCATAGATTAATTTGCATTAGATTGCTTCCTGGTACCATCTCATTCTCCTTGTTATACAATAAGCATTAATTACTACAAAATGTCCGTATCTGTGTTACCAACTGTCCATCAAGCACCTGGGATGATTGATAAGGTATAAATTCTCTTAATAATTTTTTGTGTACTGCATTTATCTCTTCTTGACTTAAATTTTTCTTCTGAAGCACCGTTTGCGCGTGCTTAATCTGATTATAAGTATACTCTATGCTCTCATGGTGGGGAGAATTTACGGTTTTTATTTTCTCCAAAATATCTATGGCAGTTTGCGTTTGCCCTAAGATAGCATAAGTTATAGCAATATTATTTTGCAAGGGGATGTACTTGCCACGAGTAAGCTTGGAAGCTTTCAAATAACAATTAAGTGCTAATTTATGATGACCGGTATTATTTAAAATTACACCGATATTGGATATGGCTTTGCTATCACGTGGATAGCTCTTGACTACCTGTAAATAGGTTTCAAGAGCATGGTTAAAATTTTTGAGTTTAGCAAAGTTATTTCCTAATAAAAACAGCACCTCGTGTTTCGTATCCTCTGATACCGTTACCTGCTGAGTACAACTTATTAATATACCCAAACAACAATATGCTAAAGCGTGTTTGCAATTCAATTTTCTACGTCCCGCGGCTTGTCCGCGGGATCCAGTAGGATCTGGATTTATGTAATAAGACTTCGCTTTAATCAAAATCTCTGGATCCCGCGGACAAGCCGCGGGACGTAGGCCTGAGGGATCTTCAGGACGTAGGCCCTGAAAAAATGAATTGTAAACACGCAACAAAAACTTCATATTTATCATTATAACATCCGTTTACTAAACAAATTGACTGGCTGCTTGTATCACTTCTAATAACTTGAAATACACCATTGCACCCATAAGTATGATTAGGGTGGTAAGAAAAAAACAAATGGATATCAAGGTAATCTTCAATGGCAATTTTTCTATTCTTAAATTTTCTTTCAAGGCTAAATCACGCGATAATTGCTCGGCCGAATACAAAAGCACTTCGCTCATTTTATATCCTTGCTGCTCGCGTACTTGCATGCGCTCGCCGATTAAATAAAACCCCGGAATACCCATAATTTCACTAATTTTTTTCCAGGCAATGTCGTTATTTGATTCTGTATTCAACACCAAATGAGCACGAAACAATCGTCTGGCAAAGCTGGGAAATATAAATTCCAAATCTTCTGATAAGGCTTTAAAGGAACTGGCTATGCTGTAGCCTGATTTATAATACATATTAAGCGCCAATAAAATTTCCGGCAAACACTGCTCGCGTTTTTGACGCTTATCAGCTACCTCTTTATCTAATAAATAACCCACAACGACGATGCTGTAAAAAAATAAACCTGCTAATAGGACAAAAAGTACTGTTGGCGGTATGTTTTGGGTTTGAATAAGCCAAATTGCTATCGCCAAACTAAGGGAAAATAAAGTAAGTTGCGTAAGCCTATAAGAAAGCAAGGCTTCTGATACTGAAGGATATTCCGCATCTAATATTTTTTGTATTAAGTCGTCTTGATGTAAGCCGCGCATTTTATACATATTCTCCGTCAAAACGAGTAAACATCGGTCGCGTGATTTTAAATATCAAAAGTACCCCGGTAAACAAGATGCAGGTTGCAAAGAACATAATAAAAGGACTTAACGGATTTTGTAAAAACGGTAAAATAAAATCGGGTTTCATAAGATAAAACATTGCCATAGCTACAAAAGGAAGTACAGCAGTCATAATGGCTGCCAATCTATTGGTGGAAACACTTAAATTCAGATTGCGCTCTTGTTCTTCACGTACTGTTAATTGTTGTTTTAGCAGTATCAAATCATCAATCAATGAATTACGGGTTTGAGCATGGATAACCAATAGTAGATTAAAGTATTCCATATATTTTAAACGAGGTACGGTTTGGCGAGCGAGCATAAGCGATTGTTCAAGAGAATTTCCCAATTCCAATTGCTGGCTAATCGTTTGAAAATAGGGATTTAAAGGCCCTTCAATTTGCACGGCAGTTTTCGCAAAACAATTTTCAATAGTTTTACCGACCCGTAATTGTTCAATGAAAATGTCTAAGGACTGAATTATTGAACGATAGATTTCTAAATACGATTCAGAAATTCTGTTTTGATAGACAATGTGCACGGCCAATATTACTATTAAATAAAACAACAGAATCATATACGTTTCATACCAAACCAGATTGCGCAGCAGGTAAATAATCAAGCCAGGAATTAACAGCAAAAACGTTAAATAAATAATAATACGCATGCGTTTATTTTGAATATATTCTTGGCTATCCGGGTAAAACCATGCGCGCTTCGTCGCTTTGGGATGCAACAAAGGTCTGGTAACTTGATATACATAAAGTGTGGCGAAAAAAAACAAGCAAAACACTAATCCCAATTCGAAGATATTCATGAATCTATGCTCGTCAAAATACTACTGTCATATCCCGCAGCTTCTATACGTTTTTTAAAATGCTCGCTAATTTCCCCTCGTCTGTACTGCATCGGCGCAGGATTATTTTTGTCAAACAAACCTTCCGAGCAATATAAATCACGCACTTTAAATTCACCAGTTAAGGTATTTAGGCATTCGCTTATTCGATGGATAAAACGATGTCCATTCGCTGAGTGTCTTACCTCAATGATTAAATCAATGGTATTACTTATCTGCGTTAGAATTGCTTCACTGGGAATATCAATACCAGCCATAGCAATCATATTCAAAATCCGATAAGGCACATCTTCAATGGAACTGGCATGCAAAGTAGACAAAGAACCATCATGGCCAGTACTCATAGCCTGGAGCATTTCCAGGATTTCCAAACCGCGCACCTCCCCAATAATGATACGCGTAGGACGCATCCGTAATGCGTTGATAAACAAATCACGTATGGTAATGCGACCTACTCCCTCGGTATTTTCAATGCGCGAATGCAAATGAACTATGTGCGGATGGGTTATATTTAATTCGGGCACGTCTTCGATAGTAATGATACGTTCGGTAGGTAAAATATAGTGCGCAAGATTGTTTAATAAAGTGGTTTTACCATTACCTGCACCCCCAATAATAATCATATTCAAACGACATTTAACAGCCAAATCTAATAATTTGGCCATAGGTTGCGTCAAAGTATACGATGCAACCATCTGTTCAAGATTGATTAATTTATGTGTGAAGCGTCGAATAGAAATAGCGGGACTACCAACACTTACCGGCGGAATAATAATATTAACACGACTTCCATCTTCTAAACTGGTGTTCACATAAGGCGTAAAAAAATCAACGCGGCTATTAGTTCTAGCCAATATACGTTGAACTACGGTACTCAGATGCCCTTCACTACAAAATTGCAACCGAGATAACTTTAACACCCCTTGCGATTCTACATAAATCTGATCATAGCTATTAACCAGTATGTCACTTATTTGATTGTCTTCAAACAGCAGATCAATAGGACCAAAACCAACTACCGAATGAAACAAGACTTTGGCTAAAATAGCACGGTCTTCCTCGTCATATTCCGCCAACATGGTTTGTATGTATTCATTCAAGGCTTCGCGATTTACTGTCTTATCGGCATCGATAAAGGTACCGAATAATTCCAGATTATTTATTTGCTCCAATAATTCAGTGTAAAGAGGCGTAATCTTTGGTCGCAATTTAAGATAACGCTCCAGACCAACCTTATCTTCAAAAGGACTGACATAATATGGAACTTCTTCCCGGGAGGTCATGTTAGTACCCTCCAGCCACTGCCATGCCTGCTCCAGCACCGCCAAGACTCCCTCCTCCCTGATTTGATCCCAGGGTATTTTGGGTACTGCCGTTATGAACAATATAACCTCTGGTTTTTTCCGGGTACACCAAATCTTTCGGGTTACTTATCATCATTCCCAAATTGCGCGCCGTAGCACAACCAAAATAGTTCGTTTCAATAGTCATATCATCGTCGTCCTTACAAACAGGACTGCCACAAGAAGAACGTGGCTGATTACACATAGCATTGGGGTTGCAGTTTGAAAACGCTTCACATTCGGTGGATTGTTTGCGACATACCCAACGCTTACAGCATTTTTTATGATGGCAATTAGGAATCACAGCAACCCAATTACCATTTTTAGTTCGTACCGCCGTTGGCTCAGGTACTTTAAATGATTTATTGGTAATGGGATCATGCAAGCACGCCAAGAGCAAACTACTAGCAAGCATAAGAGAAAATAATCGATAGTATTTTAGCATTATTTTTCCTCGAATATCAGACGCGGTCTTTTAGCAATAGTTTGTTTTTTGGCTTGTACTAGAGGCTTAATCGGCACCAGTTTACTTTCTTGACTTGGAAAACTATCCGCAGGAGATGCTAATTGACCACCCACAGGATTTACTAAATAAGGAGTCACCACAATTACCAATTCAGATTCATGATTAGAAAATCCCTTTGATGTAAAAAGCCGCCCAAGAATTGGTAGTTCTGCCAATCCCGGGTATTTATCAATCGCTTTATGCATTTCTTTTTGTAACAGACCCCCGATAGCGATGCTTTCCCCACTATGCAATTGAACGGTAACATTTGCATTACGTGTTGATAATCCAGGAATGCTATAACCTTGTGACTGTGTCGCACCAGTATTCGATAAAGAACTCACAGTGGTATTAATCGCTAAATTAATTAAGCTTTTATCAATAATAGTTGGGGTAAAGGCAAGTGTTGCTCCATAATTTTGGTATTGGATGGTATTTACACCCATAGTTTGCGGAACTGGAATAGGAAATTGCCCTCCGGCTAAAAAGCTTGCTTGCGTTCCTGACAATGTTGTTAAATTAGGCTCAGCTAATATGGTAATTAAACCTTTTTGAACTAAGGCATCTATAAATGCATTAATATAAAGTCCAGGAATGCCTCCACCGCCACCGGCACCCCCACTACCACCACCGCCACCGATACCCCCACCATTGCCCAACAAACCCTGTCCAAAGTTACTGGAAACCCCAAAATTGGCAGTTTGGTAGGCAACATCCCAATACACTCCCAACTTACTGGTGATGGATCGCGACACTTCCATAACTCGAACTTTCAAATACACTTGTGATGGACTTTCAACCAATGCCATATTTTGAATATTAACGCCCTTTAAATACTGTTTTAATAGATTAGTAACATTATCCAGATCTGCCGGATATTTTACTTGTCCGGTAAGGACTACGGTATCATTAAATACTTTTAAACGCAGACGATTACCTGGAGCGACCCTATCCATAAGTGTATACGTTTGAAATTCATCAATAGAGCTTTCGATGGTGGCATTAAATAAAATATGGTTTTCTGCATCAAGTCCTATTAAATTCGTTTGACCGAGTTTTTTAGGTATTATAAATAACAGGCCTTCGGATTTAACGGTGAAATCAGCAATACTGGGGTCGGCAATAAATATAGTTTTTGTTGGAAGACGGTAGGCTAACAATTTACCTTTTCCACTAAATAATTTTACTAAATTAGTACCTTTGTGCAAATTGATAATTGGGGAAATATCAGCATAAACTGGCGTACCAACTACACATATAATCGCCAGTATTAGGTATCTCACGGTAAAACCTCAACGGTTTTTTTGGTCCCACGAAACGTGTCCAATTGCCTTACTTGTTCGATGGAATTAAAATTAGAGTTGTGCTCGCTTCCAAACAAGATACCACTTTTGTCCTCTTTACTAAATGAATAAGCTGAATTGACCACATAAGTTATATCCCCCAATTTACTTGCGAGGCTGTATTTTTTTAACTCTTTCGCTGTCATTTGTAAGACCATAATTTTAGGTTGTGTGTTGCCTTTTTTGGAATTCACATCGTCTTTATTGATCATTTGGGTATCAGTGGCAATCGACATTACTTTAATATTTTGTAAAATGAATTCAGCATAATTTTGTTTGTCATTTTTCCATAGTAATAAAATATTGATTTTATCGCCTGGAGTGATAAGGCTTTTTATAGACTGATTGGAAGGTAAAGCTACAGATACCGCATAGGAACCAGCATCTAGTAAACGTGCAGTAATACCTCCGGCAATCAGATTAACATCTTCTAAAGTAATGGGTTGACCTGGATACATCGCAAGCTTCACTTCACTTCCAATGATTTGTTCACCTAGGGCTTTGTTCATAATCATGCCAGGCTTTATCTGACTGGGTAAAATAGGCGTCCAGGCGACAGAATTGGGCAGAATTTTTTCACCTGCTTGAAGTTGTGTTGCTGCGAATAAAATTTCCACATTCGCTGGAGGTTGACGTAATTGGTAGTACAACAAAGTAAGCAGAATGCTCATTAAAATTGCGAAACCGAAGATAACCATATTATTTCGTCTCGCTTCTTTGCGCAGGTTGGCTTTGGCTTGAGTCTCAGGAATTGGTTGGTTTGGTACCATATACTGTTCCTAGTTTGCTGGAGGGGGAGGCATTAAGGTAGCAACCCATGCTTGAACAATAGCAGGAATATTCGTTCCGATAATCATGGCAAAACTTATTGCACATATAGCTAGGGCAACTAAAAGAATCGCAGCTTCAAGAGTCAACACTGCCCCGGACTGCTTTTGCACCTGAACTGATTTTTTTCGAATCACCCAGTTTCTCCCTAAACCAAACTAATATTATCACTATAAAGTATTGATTCATGTTATACAATATATATCACTTAGGCCACCAAATTTATTTATCTTACTGATTTTACTAGGATCCACTTTGCATCACAGCTTGATTTAATATATAGGCTGTACTATCTTCTAAGTGTAATGTTCACAAAGGAAACTATATGAAACCGATACGGATATTCAAGCGGTGCCAGGTTGGAGCAGTATTAACTTTAGAGTACGTTATATTAATGCTAGGTGGTGCGCTTGGAGCGGTTTCTCTTTTCATTATTTTAGGTGCCAAATTACCGGTGATAATTGATACCTGGTTAAATCAGGCAACCTTTGATGCCTCTGCTACTTTTCAAGGGATTGAAACTGCTGCTTGTTATCAAATAGCAAATAGTGTCCCCTTAATTTCCCCTCAGGGTACTAATAATTTTGCTCCAACTAACATGCAAACCTCTGTTGCCAATCCAGCCCTCATTCCTTTATGCGGGATGAACACATCTACCTGGAGTAGCTATTACCAATAATTGCACATTAAAAAAACTAAGCCGCCTTGACGGCGGCTTGAAGATGCCCTTGCTACGATTAAAAAGTTTGTTGAGGAAATACCTTCATGTCACAAACTGGATTAGCAGAAGATGGTGCTAATTGAAAAGCTGAAACTCCACCGCCACCACCATTTTGAAACAAACTTGAAGCTAAAGCATTGATGCTGTCTCCATTGGCCACATTACAAGCATTCACTACATTACCGTATGCAGTGTATGTTGTAGCTATGACAGCTGCGTTTAGCCATGCATTAAGCACTTGTGGTAACTTACTGCCGATAATTACTCCCGCTCCGATTGCTATTGATGCTACTAACACCATAAGGATTGATAATTCAAATGTTAGGATAGCACCACATTGATTTCTTTTTACAACTACAACTCTCATGATACAACTCCTACAACTAGTTTAACTCTCTTTGACCTCCTTGGAACCTTGAGTATCCTACGGTTAGTATAGAAATGAGTGCATGGATGTTAATCCATCAAATTAGCTATACTTTTAAAGTATAGTATGCATATTTATCATTGTAAAATAATTGATCAGATTAATCAAAAAAAGTCGAATGGGCAGGCCAGGGATAACTCTATGATTAAAGGCGGGTTTCAAACTCTGGGTAACATGATGATAAAATTTAGCCGCCTGTAGAGGCGGCTCAAGAAAAACAATAGGGCTTATGCATTTTAATTAGGCTATCTGTCTGGGGTTCTACCTCCGCCTAGGCCTATGCTTGATAGGAAAGCCTGTGAAACATACTCGCACGCAGGATTATAAGGAGCTTTTAATGTATTATTAAAAAGATTTCCTGCCAATTGATTTATGCTATCACGGTTAGCTACATGACATGCATTTTGTAAATTACCAACTGCGGTGTATGTAGTGGCTACAACTGCCGCATCCAGCCAGGCATTTAACACTTGTGGCAATTTACTGCCTATAATTACTCCCGCTCCGATTGCTATTGATGCCACTAACACCATAAGGATTGATAATTCAAATGTTAGGATAGCACCACATTGATTTCTTTTTACAACCACAACTCTCATGATACAACTCCTACAACTAGTTCAGCGCTCATGACCTCCTTGGAACCTTGGGTATCCTACGGTTAGTATAGAAATGGATGAATGGATATTAATCCATCAAATTGGCTATACTTTTGAAGTATAGTATGTTTATTTGTAATTGTAAAATAATTACACTAATTAACTATAAATAGATCAAACATTGGGCGGGCCCTAGATAATTCTATGATCAAAGGCAGGTTTCAAACTCTGGGTTACATGATGATAAAATTTAGCCGCCTGTAGAGGCGGCTCAAGAAAAACAATAGGGCTTGTGCATTTTAATTGGTTGGTGAGCCTCCGATTACGCTTGATAGGAAGGCTTGTGAAGCATACTCACACGCAGGATTATAAGGAGCTTTTAATGTATTATTAAAAAGATTTCCTGCTAATTGATTTATGCTATCACCGTTAGCTACATTACACGCATTTTCTAAATTACCAAATGCGGTATATGTAGTGGCTACTGCTGCTGCATCCAGCCAGGCATTTAGCACTTGTGGTAACTTACTGCCTATAATTACTCCTGCTCCTATCGCTATTGATGCCACTAACACCATAAGGATTGATAATTCAAATGTCAGAATAGCACCGCCCTGGTTTCTTTTTACAACTACAACTCTCATGATACAACTCCTACAACTAGTTCAACTCTCATGACCTCCTTGGAACCTTGAGTATCCTACGGTTGTATAGAATTAGATCGAAAACACCCATGTCTCCAACCTCTGCCATACTTTTTAAGTATAGTAGAAGTCTTAATAATTGCACTAATTTTTATCAATAAGATTATTTTATTTGCAAAATAACTGTGAACTAATTGATTTACTTGTTTAATTAATGTAAGATATTTTGATTTTGGAGATTTTTGTGAAACTTCTTCCACTCCTGGCATTGCTTCCAGGTATCGCTTTTTCAGCTAGCATAACTAATAAAATTACTACTGTTGGTATGGGTCCCCAGGGAGTTAGTACCCCATGGATTTGTGTGCAAGATGCTAATGGCAGGGTTAACTTAAAATTAGCTCAAGGGCAATCTGGTGATGCCAATAAAGCCTCAGGCAACCCGTATTATGCTGGTGCCAGTTTACGATTAGATGGCTGTGATTATTCCAATAGTTATTTAGGATATCTGGGATTTAGCATTGGCAGTCCTGGGAACAATGCCATTAGCAGTTATCAACAACCTGAGGGTGTGCATGTCACTTATGCTGCTCGCGCAATAAATAGTCAAGGAGTGGTTACTGGTGAAGTGAAATTTACGCCTATTCAAACCAACTTAAATATGATTCAAGCAAAATCCGCTAAAAACTGGCAGTTTGCTGGCATCAATTTATCAGGTCTTGAATTTGGTAAAGTGATAGATCCTTCTGTAATACCAAATTTATCCGAAGAAGATGCTAGTACTCAATTTACCGATCTTGCCGATACCAATGCCTTTATTATGGCGGGTATGAATACGGTACGTCTTCCAATCAGTTGGAGCTATATACAAGTAGAAGGGGCTGGTAAAGGGAGCTTAAATTTGAGTTATTATCAAAAATTCATTCAACCAACTTTTCGTTCACTAACGAACGCCAAAATACATACTATAATCGATTTACATGCCTACATGCGCTATTCCAAATATGGTGAACAATATTCAGGCTGTGGACCAACAGGTAAGTGTCCTGACGGTACTTTAATATTAGACCAGGCTGCTTATGATTCGGTATGGGGGCAACTAGCCACTTTAATCCAGAAAGATCCGCAGATAAATAAAGAATATATTATGCTGGATTTAATGAATGAACCCGTAGGTGTTCCAGATGACAAGGTATTTACTATTCAAACCGGCTTAATTAAATTGCTTAGAGAAAAATTATTTACCGGCTATATTTTAGTTGAAGGAAATAATTGGACGGGTTTACATTCCTGGGATACGGCAACATGGAACGGTACCGATGGTCAGGTTTATAGTAATGCCACCTTATTTACCCGAGAAAATTTCGAAAAAGAAGGCATAACTGATTTATCAAAAATAATGATTAACGTACATCAATATTTAGATAATGATTATAGTGGTACGCATAATGATTGCCTGCAAGACTTATCTACTCAAGGACCACAAGGCTTTAATTTGCAGTCTTTTGTGGATTATCTACAAACCAATCAACTCAAAGCCATAGTCACTGAATTTGGTGTTGGCACTGATGCGACAAGTTGCTCTGCTCCTTTAAAGCAATTCATGCAATACCTGCAGGAGAATTCGGCCACGGATAAAAATTATGGCTTTGCCGGTTGGACGGTTTGGTCTACTGGACATGGTTGGGGTGGTTATAATCTGCGGGTAAAACCGGATTCTTATGCCATGCAGATTTTACGAGATTTTCTGTAAGAATCATCCTAATACCAGGATTTTGGTAGCAGTTCCACATCTGACTCCACATGTCTTAGCTCAGATATAGGTGTGTTCAGCTCTTCTTTCCTGGCTGCAAAGGCATCAAATATCTTCTTGTGTTCGCGGCTTTTGACGAATAGATAGCTATTGATGCCGGCAACCACCACACTACTGCCCTGGGTCAAGCTAACTTGCATACGGAAATGCTTCCGATACTCACCTAAAGTTTTGCCTCCACGGATAACCACAGAGAGATCAGCATCCGCTTCGGTGATATAATCGGAGCTTTGCGCTGTTAGCAATAACTGCTCAGGCATTTTAAACACTACAAAATTATCGGGTTTAGGAACATTGAACATGGAATGGGGGTTTTGTTTTAATGAAGAATGGTCATCAAACCTTTTTGCCTCGATTAAGCTCATTAAATTAGGTAATTGCAGGGCTTCTTTTAAAATACAGATTGCGTCGGTAATGCAAGAACTGGAATCAACTTGTCTGGATCCACTATTTAAATAAAAATGCGCCTTGTCAAATAGTTTGGCAATACTAAAATAACCTTTGACTCTAGGGCCTGAGGTAGAATCAAACACCATCATATGCACAACATCCTGGATTTTTATAACCAGTAAGGGTATAGCATGATAGGAACCATGAGTCAGGACTAGCCCCATTGTTTGATTATTACTTAAACAATCCAGATAATTGGTTTCTGCCAAGTACTTAAAAAAGAATAAAGAGTTATCAGCTGCTTCTATTTTACCTTGAAAATCAATGCAACGCAGATCCAAATTGTATTTAGCGCTGTAGTGTGCACATAAAAGTGCCACCCCTTTAGGAGTTGGCTGGTAAAATAAAGGCGAAATCAGTGCGTCATTAGTTTCTTGACTAAAGCCAGAAGCTTTTTTGGTATAGTATTCATCGCCTAGCATAGGATTTTCCATTGGTCGAGGATTTTTGGGATTATATAACCAATAAGTAAAATTCACAAACAATAGAATGGATTTTATTTAACCATGTGTTGGGCCTTGGCCCAACCTACTTCTCGGGGGAGAAGGAATTTTGGTGGAAATTATTTTGGGCTGAATTTGGGGTGCTTTCAAAAAAACCAAGGACTGATCGCGCTCCTGAACTGATCACCTCAGGTACCGTTGAATGAGAGCTCTGCACAGGATTTGTATCAGTAACTACTTTGACTCCTGCTTTTAGTGCCTTCCATTTTAAATACGGTTCAATTACATAAATCGCATTTCCAAGTTCTGCGTTAAATTCGGCTTTGATTTGCGGATCTACTGATGCTGCGGTGAGACAATAAGCCAATATCGAACTTAAATCTGCTGATTCCAGAGTGTTCATATAATCCCCTAAAGCCAGAAAATCTTTATTAAGACCATTGAGATACACGCGTGTTTTTGCTGAAACTTGAGCTTGTTGTATACTGTTCAACAAACTTTGCATAAAATCCCCACCTCGAAACCCAGCATAAATCGCCTGAGCCAATACCTTCCCGGTAATGATCTTATCTTCTTGAGTAATAGGATCTAAATTCATAGCCCCAAAGTCAAAATGCGTAATAATATTGCTTGTCACTTTTAGGTTACCGCCGTGTCGATCAAGGTCGGTATTGATTGCGCTTAAACGTGCACTAAGTTGCGTTACCAAAACAGCCTTGGCAATAGCTTCTTTATAGGGTGATTTTGATAAATCATTAAAATGCTCGCCCTGCGCGATACTAATGCGTTTAAAATTAGTCCCTCTACCCTTAAACTCAGCTACTTGATGCTCAAATTTATAATAACCAACCTGTATCGATTGCTTATGATACGCTTTTACAGCAAATTGATTTGCAACTTCAGCTAAATCCATAGCGGTTTCTGCAACAGCAGAACGCCTGGCCTCTTCAACCATGTTAACGATAGGCGCCAGATCCTTATTTGTTGTTACTATTTCCGCTGCTGCCTTTTGCATCATTGCAAACTCACGCTCTGCTTTTACGGCAGCATTTTCGCGTAAAAAAGTATCCGCAACTTTAGTACCGTCTTTTAAAGTATTAAAGACAGTAACTCCAAATGAACCTGAACCCACAATGCGACCAATAATGCTTACAGGATTTTGATTACTTTCAGTTTCATCAAGCAAGGCACTCTTATCAACAAGCTCGACCAAATCCCAACGAAGTGGTTTACTAAAACTGGTTTTGCTGTGTTCTAATTCCTTTTTGATGCTGTCTGGAGTTTGTGGGTGACTGTGTATGGCTTGTAACAGTTTACCACCGGCAGGACCCATATTGGATAAGATAAGATTAAGTTTTGAACCCACTGAAAGTTCTGCGGCTCCATCCTCACGTATATTGGCAACGAACATCGCAGTAGCCAAAAGTCTGCGTTCATTAAGTCCTGCAGCATTAAGATAAGCCCTCACAATGAGTGAGGCCTGTGCATTATAAGAATTCGCAGGCTTTGAAGGAAATACTTCCTCAATTAAATCTTGAATAATATCAAGTTGCTGTGCCTCTGTAGCGTTAATTGGAAATAACAAGGGTTCTAAATATAGGGTTTTCAGCTCTAAAGGTGAAGCGCGGAAATTTCTGTGGTAGTCACGTAAGACTGTATCCAGGAGAATTTCTTCCTTGCTTTTATCGGATGCACGTAGTTTCATTAAAATATAATTATATTTATTGATAATCAATTTTTTCAAAGGTTCAGGACTGTCTGCAGTAAGTGGTTGTTTTAGAAAATCAACCATACGCCATCGTAGAATAGGCGATTTAGTGCTTTCATTAAGCAAAAGTTCTGCTATAACACTCATATAACGATTAGATAAAGCAGTTTTCAAGGAATTCATTTTACATAAATCCCGCATATAATAAGCTAGCTCTTTCTGAGCATTTAATTTTTCAGCTAAGGAACTGATAATAGTAAATTGGGTAAATCCAGTCGTATTTTGTGAAATGGTGTCTACTTCAGCTTTAGTCTTAGTTAAATAATCCTTATCATTTGCTTCGTCTTTTGCCAATATTTTCGCAAGCACATCGGTATAGAGCTCAATTGCCCAATTTCTAAAATCAGGATCTGGGATATAGCCATCATATGTTTTATTCAGCAAATCATGGAATTCATTTTTCTCAAAAATTTCTGGTTTAAATAATTCAAACAAACAGTGACGCATACCTTCTGAATCTAATTCTTTTAGAAACATTTTAATTCGGGTGAGATACTGATTTGCTAAAGAGGGATTTTCAACAAGAAACCCGTATGCCACTGCCAAGCGGTAGTCTTTAACTAGCTGCTTTGCATCACTGTTGTTCAGAGATCGTGTAAGCGTTTTTATCTTTAAATCAGCTAAAAAAGCACTTAAATTGGACTGCTGTACATAATCATTTATCGATATCTTTTTTAACAAGGAATCTAACAGTATATATTCCTGCAATGACATAGAATCCTGATTCTCATAAGCTAATCGCTCTAATTGCAATAAAAAAGTTATTCCAGCATACCAACTGTTATTGATTTCTTGTACATCATAGCCCTGGTTAAGACTTTTTATGGAATCATATTCTGGTGGGTACTTATTCAATATACTGTTCCAGGGTTTAGCAAATAGTTCGCATAATTTTTTACTGGTATCCGTTTGCATAAAACCGCGCGTATCACGCAAATACAACTCTTTAAGATCGTCTGCTATTACTGAATTTACCTCTTGATTTAAGATAAATTTAATCAGTGGGTTATTCATATCCCTTTGATTTGGTTTCTCAATGTTTTCATAAGGCCATCGCTCATCTTTTTCTAAAAACAAATCGGAAGGACAAAGATTTTGATACCGATACACTGTAAGTGGATGTTTATGAGCTTGAGGGCGCCTAAAAAAATCCTTGATTAGTTCGGCATACTCTTTATCAGCGGACAACAAATTTTTAGTTAATTCTGCATAAAACTTATCAGCAAAGGGGCTTTTCATTGGCAGTAAAGTATAAGGATGATTTAGCAGTTTGCCGTATTGAATAATAAATACAGAAAAATCTGATTTTAATAAACTCCAATCTATTTGTTGCAGGATTTGTTCTTCATAATGCTTTTTGTTTTCTAATTCAATGAGCTCTGATGCAATGATCGCGTCTTTACTTGCGTCTTTTGCCAAATAATTCCAAGAATAAGCCGGAATTTGCTGCACTAATCCACTAATAGTACCTAAAGCATCGCGCTGAAAAAGTTTAAAATAAGAAAAATCATCCATGGATTTGTAGTTATCAAATACATCACTAGTATCATCGGTATTTGCACGCCAATCTAACCAGTAAATTGCCGGTTTGTATTGTGCATCATCGTTTAATCCAGCCATTACCCAGGGGTCTTCATACAGTCGCATGGCCGCACCTACATGTTTGATATTTTGCGATTTGCTTTTGAGATACCAGGAAAGGTGATTCGCATAAGGTGGAATCCATTGGCCCTTTTCTACCAAAGCTTTTCTTATCTCTTTTTCTTTAGGCACCTTAAAGCTAGTAATTTGCTCTAATTTACAAGGAGCGTTGACTAAATTAAACCTCAGGCCTAACTGCACAATCTCAGCTGCTGATTGCTCTGCTTCTAATTCTGTTGTTGCATGTACGAAACGCTCTAAAGCATTTTGTAAATCGTCAAAACGACCTAAGTATCTAGGATCCTTACCACCTTGTTGCCATACATTTTTTAAAGCGCCTACCAGTAATTCCTCGTTTTTGTAGCTTGGCATATTTTGATCATTTACTGGGTTTTGCACCATTAATACATCACATAAACACTTAAAACCTTCTATCTGCTCCGCATCTTTGAAATCTACTTGCAGGTTTTTAATATACTGTGCCAAGAGTTTTTGTCGTTCTATCAAGGTGTTATTGGTTGCTGGATAGACGCTTTTGAGTAGCGTCGTTAAAATGTTTAACTTTTCCAAAATTGATTTAGTTTGGTAGCCTATTTTTTCTAATCCTGCATCTAAGGGTATTTTATAGCTTATCAGATCAACAGCTTGATAAAATGCTTGTGGTAAAGCTGTTACGGTGCCTTCAAAGGGCGGAATACTTCCTGCACGACTTAAGGCAGTAATCGTGGTTTGCATAGCGCGGATGCGGTTTACAGAGGCTGGATGCTCATCAGCCAAATTTGTAATCAATGTTACTGATTTATCGTACGATTCTGCATTGTGTATGTCATCAAGACTAATAAGATGAGACTCAGATTCGCCCGCACGTTTAAAGAAATCGATAATGCCATTGGGGTTGTACCCAGCTCTGGCAAGCAATTGCACCCCCAAATTATCAGCTGCTGTTTCTTCAACCTTATTAATGTGATCGGCAGTTTTATCTGCTTCATGTAAAATAATATGGCCTAATTCATGGGCAATGACCCCGGCAAGCTCATCTTCAGATTGGACATTTTTAAGAAGTGCTGTAGAAAAGTTTAATAATGGTTCTTTAGCTCCGGTTATTGTTGAAGCATTTTCATTACTGCTAAGGAAAACCTGTATGTTAACCTTATAACCAGCACGGTTACGATTGTTTTTACTCAAGATTCTGTCTAGGATTGCTTCAATTTTCTCTTTAATTACTGCTGGAATGGTATCAACGAATTTCTTTAATTCTTTAATTTCCAGGGGTATATTACCCTTAGATAAATCTTCCATAACTTCGCGGTCTGATCGTGGAATATAGGCTATATCTTCAGCATTAATTGAAAATGGCATAGATTAATCCTTTGATTATCTGAGCATAAAATGAGCATTATACACTATATTAAATCATAAATCAAAAGCCTAATTCCTGAACATATTGTGCTATATTATTAGTATTATCGTTCAAATAAAGGCCGGTAACCCATGTCAGTAGACAAACAAGACAAATTAATAACGCATACCGATGCTTATATTGTAAATTTTCAAAATAAACACAAGAAAATGTACCAATTTACTGACGCTCAACTTCATGATAACTGGTTGAAAAGTATCACTATTTTCAAAAACTCTTTAAGTAAATACCGCAAACAATTGACTCAAGAAGATTGTGTTCAATTTCAAGAAGCTACAAAGTTTCTTTACAGATATGCAAAATATTTAGATAAAGATCCAGATCCCGAAACAAAAAAATGGTTTTTAAATACCGTTAAAAACATCACCGATGCAAAAAACCTGACCAGCCTGATAGACTACTGCAACGAAGTAGCTAGCAAATACGATCAACAATTTTCAAATAAAGATTGGGAGCAAGCGCAAACTTATTTTAAACAGCATCCAGAGAAACACTATGTTGGTAGTCAAAATGAGTTAATGTATTCCTATATTAAAGTTAGTGAGAGCGTAATCCTTAGAAGACATACAATCGTGGGTGAAGGTAGCTTTGGCACTGTTAGGTCATCCATAGACCGTATGGGACTACACTCTGATTATTTAATTAAATCACAAAAATTTTCAGATCAGGTAAAAAAAGAAGCCGGCATTATTGAAGACTTAGGTCAATCAGATTATATGCTGGTTATAAGGACCGATGGAAGTCCTACTAGTGTACGTAAATCCTTTCAACCAATTATCCATTTGGGCATCACCTTATCAAACTATTTACTGTCAAAACCTAAAATACCGTTTAATGATAAGCTTGAACTGGCTATAGATGTCTTACTAAAAATCAGTGATCTTCATGATGGAAAAGCTTCCAAATCAAACAAACATTATGCCCATCTGGATATTAAGCCGGATAATATTGTAATCAACGCACAAAATAAGATTCAATTTATAGATTTCGGTACATCAAAAGAAATATCTGACACCAATGATCAAGAAATCCATAAAAATAACTGTACTACAATTGGTTATAGCCCTATAGATATTGAAGTATTACGCGAGTTGGAAAATTCCAGTCCACAACACATTCCTGACTTCATTCAATCAACTCCTAATTATTTTTTTGATGACAGAATTGCCCTATTACGAACCCTGTATCATCCACGATTAGCCTCAGGTATTTTTACGGAGTCACAATTTTCTATCTTGCCCATACCAATTCAAGATTTAATCGATACTTCAATAATCGCCAATCAAATAAATGTATATAACAAATATCCATTAAAACTTATTGCAGCGGTATTGATTGAATACAAAAAAGATAAAGCCAGGCTTTGGAGTTATACAGATATTGATACACTCGCAGCTGACGAAAAACGAATTAATGAAATTATTGATAATTATAAAATAATCTCCAGCTTCAAACAAAACTCTCCTAAAGAAAATATTTATCTAATCACACAAAGAAAGATTGCCATTACAGATATTCCGGTTAACTTACTAAATAATAACTATATTAAAGCATTTTTTGACAATAATGCTGGGGATTTAAACGATATAAACATGTATTTACTTGAATTACTCACAGATAACAAACAAGCACCTTATGAATTACGCAAAGATATACTTAACTATTTAATAAAAGAACAAGTAGTATTTCTTAAAAATACTCTAGAAATACTAACGCCTAAACAATTGAGCGCTTTGATAGAATTTAATGATAATGAAGATACACTACTTAACTTAATGTTACAGCGTAATGACTTAAGTTATAAAACCCTTACAGAAATTAAAAATCAAGCAACTCAATCCAATACCTTTGCTAACTATATTGAAAAAATAAGCCATACCGAGGCTACAAAGAACTTTTCAAGAATAATTTTAGTGGGTCCGATTACACCACATAAGGCTCACGAAAAATTAAAAATACAATTTTGTGATTTAATAAATCAACTAGAAAATGAAACAATGGGCTTACTGGTTGAAAATAGTAAAACTAAGACACGGGAAAACACTGAAAAATTCAATGCAGCTCTTTGTACCTATACAGCACTGAAGGAGTCATTCACATTATATGATGGCCAAAAAATCGATAAGGATGCATTTTGCGACATCGCTGCTAAAGCAATCCAAAGCTCACTACCAAAATTAGCAAAATCTCAAGTTAGCCTATTACAGAATATCTCCTCTTTACTTGAAACAATGCGAACTGAAAAAGAGTATGCAACCACGGATCTGAGACACAGGCTACGTCAACTCCTGTTCAATGATGATTTCAAAACAGATAATGGTCCTAAAAATACCTGAACCTATCACACCAGCTTCTCTTGGCAGGCATGGGATGGTATAATAGATTCCCCCAACAGCAAAGATTTTGAACCGATAAGCTTTATTACGGGTAGTATTCAGCCACAATGTTGCGCTAAGCCATTAAAAGTGGAAAGCCTGATTTGTTGCTAACGCTTCCCACCTGAACTCCAGGGTTCAAAACTTATGTTGTTGGGGAACTTGTTAACCAAAAATAGAATTTCTATTATTTGCAATAAAATTTTCTTCTATCTTTCTTTCAAGCTCCTCTTCTTTTTTATGATCTTTCAAGCTATAAGCAACCATCTCCTTCTCCGCTTTTCTGAGCTCTTTTTGATCTTTCTCCATATCGAGGTCATTTTTTGTTTTCAAAAGTAACACTTGTTCCTCGAGTTCTTGCATTTTTAGATAATGACCCGATTGTATAATCTTTAAATTCTCCTGATCGTATTGATTTCTCAGTTTTAAACTTTCAACCTGCGCCCTGAGCATTTCTGTTTCGAGTTCAGCCCGCAACGCTTCCTGTTTAATCTGAACCAAAATGGTGTTTTTTTGTTCTTTTAAAATATCTGCATCTCTTGTTAAATCTATAAATGGTTGTGCTGGTTGATTGGGTTTTGTTGCAATTTGAATGGTGCTGGGCATTGGTGAAAAATACTGATAAGGTGCATTTTGAGAGTTTGTAACTGGAGTCTTCGATTTGTTTGCTAACATAATTTCCTCCTGTTAATATACATTTGGATTACATGCTATTGTCTTTGATTTACCTATCCCCACATAAAAAATATATTCTAATATTTTATTAAATGCAATGAAAATAAATTTGGCTCTTTGCCGTCTTTACGAGCGCAGTCTCGCAAAGATGGGTCCGTCATATCATTATTTTTCACAATTCAACTTGCTCTAACAGGTCAATTTGTTCGTTAAGATCTGTCACCAGATTTTGCCAATATACAGGCGTATTAAACCAGGGGAAATTCAAAGGGAATGCCGGGTCAGTCCAGCGTTTTGCCAGCCATCCTGAATAATGCAGCATACGTAGGGTGCGTAATGATTCGATGAGATGGCGTTCGCGTGGGTTAAAATCGTGAAATTCATAATAAGCTTCTAAAATTGTGCTCAGTTGCAACTCCATTTGTTTTGGATCACCTGAAAGTAACATCCAAATATCTTGAATCGCGGGGCCCATAAGACAATCGTCCAAATCTACTATATGAAGCCCTGATGCGCTCCATAATACATTACCTGCATGACAATCACCGTGCAGGCGTATTTTTTGAACCGCACCTACTTCCTTAAATATTTGTTCCACTTTTTGTAAGGCTAATTCAACCGTTTTGCAAAAATTGGCTTGTAAATAATCGGGAATAAAATTGTGTTCCATGAGAAATTGATAAGGATCACGTCCGTAATTTTGAGTATCCAATTGGATGCGATGTTGGAATGAAGACGAGGCACTCACTCGATGCAGGCGTCCTAAAAAACGCCCCATCCATTCTAATTGTTCGTTATTATCCAATTCTAATGCATGGCCCCCGCGTCTGGGAAAAAGAGCGAATCTAAAATCATGATGCTGATGTAAGGTTTGATCCTTTATGATTAAGGGTGCGATGATGGGAATTTCATGTTGTGCTAATTCAAGAGAGAATTGATGTTCTTCTAGAATAGCTGCCGAAGACCAACGATTAGGTCTGTAAAATTTGGCAATAAGAGGCTCAGAATCTTCAATCCCTATTTGATACACTCGGTTTTCAAAACTATTCAGTGCCAGTAAGTTGCCCGAGCAACGAAAGCCTATGCTTTCAACCGCATCCAAAATAACATTGGGATCAAGTTGGGCATACGGTGTTTGATTCTCGTGATTCAAATGCAAATCCTCTTGGGTAAGTCTGTGGACGCATTATACAGGTTTTTTGCAGCTAAGGTCTAAAACGATAGCTTTTAACTTATTGCGTAATTTGATGTATTTTGCCGCTCAACTTTGCCCCCAAAGTTAAAATAGATGGAAACTGTCTTAATACCGGCATCACCAAGGTGCTGGCCCAGGGTCGCATCATCGCCACATTTGCAAACAGTGCGGCTGCATGGATTCTTGGTGCAAAGTGTTTGCGCCATTGTTTTGTATAATTAGCTCCCACCGAAGCGAAATCTTTATGCTCCAAAATCCGTTCTTTGTTATTCATTAAATTTTGTGTGAGTAACCAAGCTGATTGCATGGCCATGCTTATCCCTTCGGCCACTATGGGATGGGCTTCACCAGCCAAATTGCCAACATAAAATTTATTATCTTTATAGCAAGAGCGAATACCTGGTTGAATGGGGCCTGCAGCAAGCCAACTTCCTACTCGCTCAGCACTCGCCAACACCTGTTTTACTCCAAGACATGAAGATTGAATGTAGGCCAGTACCGCTTCACCTGCTGGCAATCCTGGGTGCTCTTGTCTTAACTCTTGTAAACTATCCCGACGAATACAACAAGAAAGTGTCACTCGCTTTCCATTCGTATTAACTAATCCGCCATATCCTCCAGGAAAAGCTAAAAGAGACATCAAATCCAAAGGCTGGCTACTGCCCTTGAAATGCGCTTTAAAAGCTAACAGGTCATTGGCTTTATGCAATCGGTTATCCGCCTCCCCTATTCTCTTTTCCCAGGAGCCATTAGCTATGATTACCAGTCGCGCAGGAATTTCTTGATTGCCGCGAATAATACCCACAAAATTGCCATTTTTGGCTACAACATCAATCAACTGCTCTGGCTGCCAAATCTGTGCTCCAAGATCCTTAGCTCGATTAAGTAACAAAGTATCCAAAGACTCTCGTCCAAAGGCTCTGCCCCATTTTGCAGAAGCATTTCCCTCAGGCATTTTTGAGATAAGTATCGTATCACCAGCATATAAACCAACGCGCTCTACTTCGGGCCCTGCATGTGCTAAATAATAATCCGCTATTCCCAATTTTTGTAACAAAGGCAAACTGCTGGCAGAAATAAATTCACCGCAAACTTTTCTACGAGGAAATTCTTTCTGTTCAACAAGGCCTACAGACCAACCAGCTTGCGCCAGCAATAAGGCTGTGGTGGCTCCTGCAGCTCCACCACCAACAATGAGTGCATCCAAGGTCATAAGAATTCATCCATTATTTGTTAAAATCAGAACGCTCCAACGAAATGGAAAACGCCATTTGATCTTATAATTGTTAATTTGTGCCTGCTGTAGCACGCTTTGTAATTCCTTTCTAGTAAAACTTTTTTTAATAGAAAGCAGTCCGTCATGGGTGATTAATCGATTACCAAACAATATTGGACTTACCAGACCATACAGCCAATACGCTAAACGATGTCGGTGCAAATCATTAATAATTACCGCCTTGCGTGCAGCCTTATGTGCTGTTTGTAAAAAGACTATTAATTCCTCATCGTCAAGATGATGGCAAACCAAAGTCACTAAAACGATATCCACACTTTGTTGGTCTAAAGCAAGCTCAGCTTGTTTTTGCAGGTGGAATTCAATGCTATTTTTATGCTGCGAATTATGCAATTCATCCTGTGCTAATTGAATTGCTTGCTCTGAAACATCAAGACCCACCATATGCATCTGTGGATAATAAGCTTTAAGGTTAATTAAAAATAAACCACCCCCACAGCCAACATCTACCAAAGAAGCATCTTTAGGAAAAGGTTTCAATATGCTAACGGTATCGTGAAAAATGCCAAGAAACTTATTTATTATGAAAAGGATTTTCAAACATTGTGCATATTCTTCAGAGGTATACTGACCAAGATCCATTAATTCCTTATCTTTAGATCGCTTTGCAAACATGAAAAGTCTCCTGTCCGTAATATCATACTCTCCAAGGTTAGTCCTGGTCCGAAAGCGCAACTAAATATATTTTTATTTTCATCACCTGCCTGTAAATCATCCCAGATTTGTTTTAAGACAAACAAAACAGTTGCTGAAGACATGTTGCCAAAATTTCTTAATACCTCATAAGAATAATAATTATCCTGCACAGAAATATTGAGCGACTCCTCACAAGCCTGTAGAATTTTCATGCCTCCTGGGTGGATTGCAAAATAATCTATATCATCTAAAGAATAATCTGCCTGTTGCAGCAGTTTGTCAGTAAACAAGGCAATACCGGATTTAATCGCGTCAGGAACATAAGCGCTGAGCACGATATCAAAACCTGAATCAGCAATGCTCCATGCCATTTCCTGATTGGTCTGCGGTAGCAAATCACAATAAAAATTCTCCATGCTCAGGTATTTTCTGTTCATGGAACGTCCTTGAACTAATACCGCCGCAGCTCCATCAGAAAAAATCGCATTGGAAATAATGTTTTCAATAGTAAAAGAATTTTGAAAATGAAGGGAACATAACTCAACGCAGACCACCAAAACGGTGGCATTCGGTGAAGCCTGACAAAATGCATCAGCTACTTTTAAACCATTAAAGGCACCATAACACCCCATAAAATTAATGGTAGTACGTTTTAGTGAGGAATTTAGCTCTAACTTTTGCACAATTTCTATATCCAAACCCGGTGCATACATCCCCGTACAACTGACGGTAATTAAATGGGTAATCTCTTTTTTATCAAATTCATCCAAACTGTTTAGGCAATTTTTTATAGCCTCTAAAGCCAGATTCAAAGCATTTTCTTTATATAAGTGCATTCGTGCAGAAGTTGTTGGGAAACTTTCACCGGCTTGATTTGGGAAAAACTCAAACTCTCCTGGTAGTTTGCCATAATCGCTAATTACGCTGTATCTGTTTTCAATTCCTGATGATTTATAAATCGATTTAAGCAGTTTTTCTTGTTTGGGTTTTAAATGAAAGCCCTGAGAAATAAGATCAGCAGTTTCTTCCTGGCTCCTTTTGTAAGGCGGGGTTGCAATGCCAATTGCGGTAATTTTTGATTCCATTTGCGCCTAGGGAAAATTGTATTTTTTATAGTAACACAACAACCGGCATCATAGTCCCTTTTTTTTAGGTGCATAAAGAACTAAAATTCGTTGTTTATTGAAGTTCGTTGCATCCAGTTCAGCCGGGAGGATTATGACACGTGCTTTAACATAATCCTGCTCTAGCTCAATACCTTGATCGTGTAACACGCTTAAGGATATAGAAAATAAACCATCAGGCTCTACTAATATCCACGAGTTTAAAATTTTATCGCGCCCAAGTCGGTGTAACAAAGTACTAATTACCCTATTACTACCTGGATAACCACCAACGATCCAGGGTTGACCTAAGGATTTTAGTCCAAGAACATTTAAAATTCCTGGTGAGATCCCAGAAATATCAAGCACCTCAGTGCCAGGATTTAAGCCAATTTGCTTCATGCTTGCTTGAGTACTTTGAATGAAATGTGCCACATCCTTGGATAAATACAAGTCTGATTGCGCAGACAAGGTAGTAGTCAGCTCAGTATTTTTATAAAGAGGTTTATCTTGTCTATAGGGATAGTGAATCGAAATAATGAGTAAAAATAGAGTCATGCACTGTGCAAATACTATAGTGGGTACAAGAACAATTAATTTTTGAAGGTATAAAACCACCGGCACTAAAAGCGCTATTCCTGCCATAACATAAAAAAACGAGGCAAATTGACTTTGCATCCAGTAATTATTGCTGGTTCCGAATGCCTGAATATATGGCATGAAAAGAAACAATACACACAATAGCCAACTACTTGATGATGTATGGGTTACAATAGCTGATCGCATTATGATTGGTACTGAGATTAATGCACTAAGAGGAATAGCCCAAAGTTGCAAAGCGCCAAGTTCCCGCACTGGATAATGATTTAAATTAATTAATAAATAACCCAGGCTAGTAAATAAAAATACTAATAAAAGTGACAGGCCGAATACAACAGTGCGCTTGTTAGAAGATAGGACTAAATAATTAGCTAAAACCAGTATGCCTGAGTTTATAAAAAGTAACAGGTATTGTTTAGGGCTTAGGCTAAGATACCCCAGTCGAAAAAAAGATTGCTTATGTCCGCCTAATTGACTGAGCTCATTATAACCAAGTTGATAACGCTGTATAAATAAAGAAAGAGACCCGTCAATTACCCATGCCGAAATCAGTAATAAAGAGATACAGGTACCTGCCGCAAGCATTAACAAACGTATCGTACATTTTTTGGTAATAAAGCTATATATAAGTACTAGTACGGCTAACAGAATAGCTGATTGCGGTTTGGCCATAAATAGTAACCAACCACCACAGCCAATAATTATCCAGCCCAGCATGCTTTGCCGAGTAGCATGCTTTTCAGTAAGTACGATACCAATGCTGGTTATTATTAATGATTGTAAAGTTAAACCATTATAACTAGGGCTAGGCAGCCAACCGAATACGTAGAAATAGATAAGGGAACTGCTTGCGATTAAAAATGAAAATAATACAGTATGTTTAAACTTTATCTCTTTAGGGCTAAAATCCCCTATCTTTTGAGATCCCACGTCCCGTGTCTTGCCTGCGGGATCCAAAAATTTTACAAAATAAACAATACAAAAAAGTGTTGCCAATCCATACGTGAGTAAAATATTACCTTGCCTCAACTGAGCAATTTGTCCTTTCAATAGCACATAAAAAGGATGGTATATAAATCCAAACTGAGTCAATGAAGCTTTGTACGATGACGGATACGCCATCCAATTGAGATAATACCCCTCATCTGTATAATCCAGACCGTAATGAGCGCCTACCAAGACTACACTTAAACTTATGATTAATAATAAGGTAAGAAAAAAAATAAACCAAACTATCGATTTAGCCTGCCATTGAACATTATTCATCTGTATCATCAAATATGTGCCCTTGGATTTCGATCTGCATTTTCAACTTCATATTGCTTCATTTGAAACTGTGCCTGTAATTATATCACCCGCTTTACTCAGACCCTAGAGTTCAAGCCGTAATAACTACGGATTTATTTAGTTAACTTATTAGCTATAATCACCATTTAATTTGTAATCCAGGTGGAAAATTATGACAAAAAGGAAATTTGATAGCAGCTTTTTAATGATGTTGACGAGTCTGAAAGGAGGTACGACTCTAAGTATTAATCGTGAATGTTATACTATTGATGCAAATGGTTTTAAAAGTACCATTCCTGATTACCTAAATATCAATGGTGAACAATATCCATTAAATGATCCTAATTCAGCATCTCGATTACCGGTTGAGCTAAGACCTATATTTTGGCAATCGTGTACTGAGGAAGCAAAAAATAGTGACTTATATAAAAATTATGCCAATGAAATATTCGAAGAATCTGGCATCGATCTCAAAGCAGTTGTGCCCGAAAGTTTGCAAAAATTAATTTTTAATAATCCGAATGCTATCGAAAAATGCAATGCTTATTTTTGTGAACAAAAAAACACGAACTGGTTTGCAGAATTACAAAAAAATGAAGCATTCTTTAAAGCAGTTCTTACAAACGTACATGGCTTCACAGAGCTATTAAAGGGGTTAAAAAAATATCAATGCCCAGAGCCGCTTTCATATTTGCAAAAATTGGATTTAAATCGCTTTGAATTAATACTTGAAGGATATCCTAATATCTTAAGCTTCATTGATAAGATGGACGCAATCTACAATCAACCTTTCTTTGTGCTAACTAAACCGCAAATGACCCAATTAGAAACGATTATCGATAATCATTATGATATTGGTGCATTAATAACCGATGCCAATACCTTAGGTTATGAAAAGCCTTTCGACACCATTATTAATTTAAGTCAACCTGTACTCAAAAAACTATGTTATAAACGATATGATGCCGTTGAATTATTTAAATGTTTTAAGCAGTGCGGAGAAAGTGACCCGGTTGCAAAATTAATAAGTTTGGACGATGCTACTTATACCCTCTTATGTGATAAACGATATGCAGCCACGCAAATTTTAAAGGCTTTACTATCACAATCCATTCCTAAGCCAATAGATTATTTACTTGATCTGGGTTTGAATGCTATGACCGTTATATTAAACAATGAATATACATATTCTAATAAAATAAAACAGGGTGTTGATTTATATTCAATATTTCCATCTACCGCAAAAATGGATGATAATGATAAAATTGAAACAGCTGTAGCAGAATCAAAAGTTACGGATGATTTATATAAATTAACTATATAATCGAATAAGGAGATACCATGGCAACGTACACAATTAAACCCCTAGTGACTGCTACTGCAATCAATACAGGTGGGCGAAATGGACATTCTGAAACAACGGATCACTCAGTAAGTGCCAATTTTTCTGTGCCAAAGGCAATGGGTGGCCCAGGCTTACCAGATACAACAACCCCCGAACATCTTTTTGCTGCCGGCTATGCAGCTTGTTTTGGTGGGGCTTTAGAATTTGTAGCAAGCCAGCATAAGAAAAATGTATCCGGTACCAAGGTAACCTGTCACACATCGGTTGGCCCACGTGAAGGTGGTGGTTTTGGGATTGCAGTAAAAATGGAAGTTCATGTCCCCTCTTTACCTCTTGATGAAGCAAAAGCCTTAGTTCAAGAAACCCACGAAAAAATATGCCCATACAGCCATGCGACTCGAGGAAATATTGATTTTGAATTAATGGTAAATTAGGGATGGACTTCTCAATTATCAGTTACTCTAAATGCGGATGCCATGCGTGCTTGTTCCGTTTGACTTATACCAAGTTGCGTTGCCTTTTTGCGCCATACTTTGATTATCTGAAGCATCTCGTCGATTAATGCATCGGCTTTGTTTTTGGAAATTCTAAAAAACGGAGCAACTGATTTAACTAATTCTAATGATTGGGTATTATCAGATTCAGAAATATTTAGCTTAAGTCCATCTGAGTATGGAACGGGATTAATATCGTATGCAGGTGATAAAACCCAACCTTTATCTTGGAGTAAAAAACCATGATTTCGCAAATGATCATCTACATTGGAAATACAGACAAAAAATAAAATTCGTTGCCATAATTGTTGCAAATCTCTATCTGGCTCAGCACCTTCTCGCATTAAAAATTCAGCTAAATGCAGGTAACTAACTCCCGATGCAGCATCATCACCATCTTTGCGTTGCAATAAAGTCATGGCAGAGGCAAAATGAACTCTATTATTCCCCTGAGTTCGATCAAAACGTTTCGATAGAAATGTGTGGTTTTCACTATTAAAACGTTTAAGCTTGGCTTCCGCCATCTCAATGCCTACAGACTTGCCTAGCTGATAAGCAAGCATCTCCCAGGCACCTACATCAATATCATCATACCGGCTAGGAAATTTTGCTATCCATAATTGATTATGTCCATCGATTACACTTGCTTTTGGTCGGGCACCACCTAAAGAGCCTCCAGGAGCAATTAACATTTTCAACCATTTTCCATAGTCTTTACTTGACTCGGAATCTTTACTTTCGATAGCAAGTGATGCTTGTTCTAATTCACGTAAAGATGTCATTGGCGGTGAAGCCATTTTTTCATTGTCATCTAAAAAAGAACCATCATGATTTAGTTTAAATCTAATTCCACCCATACGATACTCATCATGTACTCCCAATAGATAATCTGATTCAAATATACGACGTTCAGGCCGCTTTTCTTCACGTGCCAGGTGGGCTTCTCGTCGCTTCATTAAAAATCGCCCCCAACGGTCTGGCGATGAATCTAGAAATAAGCCAAAATTAGAATGACCCTGTGGAACAAATTGTCGCCCCTTAAAAAGTTGTAGTGATGGATCCAATGCCCGAATGTTTCTATTATTCAACCAAAGTGAGTCATATTCGAAAGCAAAAATTTCTTTTCCACGAAGCACCGATGAATTTAAAATACCAATTAAGAGAGGTTTTTCAATCTCTATCCAATCGGCATAAACCAAAATATCTTTCTCATCCAGTTTAGTCATGGTTATCTCTTCTCTTTTCAATGACTTTCTTTTGTTTTGGGGCACGAGCTTTTAAAGGTAAACCAGCATCCTGTAATTTGCGCCCTAATTCATCATCAAGTGCTAATAAAGCCAAATCTTTTTCAAGGCCTAAAGTTAATAATACTCTTGCATAAGCCCCAAACATTACATTTGCATCCCCGCGTTCAATAGCTCTCAATGTAGTGCGTGTCATCCCAGCCCGTTCAGCTACAATACTGGCTGAGAAACGCCGGCGTAATCGCGCTAAACGTATATTTTCGCCTACTTCAGCTAAAAGCCGTTGGAGCACTGGTAAAATGTCACCTTGATTTCTTTTCATAATGATTAATACATTAACCCTTAAATAGTTATATTGGATACTATATTATCCATTATAGCATAGTAACTATTTTTAGCAAATCCCACCGCAATTACAAAAATAGCACTAAAGGAATCTATTTAGGATAAAATTACACAATGTATTTTTGCAATAATTTGGAGAGATTCTGTGTTTACAGATTTAGATTATGCATAAGCTGCACACTTAGTTGTCCCGTACCAAGCGCACGAGATCTTTATGTTGCGGATAGTTTGTTACAAATTCTTCTTGGGTGAGTATTTTAAAATCTTTAAAATCAAAACCTGGTGTCACAGCGCAACCGGTCACACAAAAACGACCTAAGGGTTCTGCAGAAAAAATATGTCCTGCTCTGACGGTACACTGTAAATCACCCTTATTCGTGCCTAAGATAACTTCACGAAGTTCACCGCTGATAGGTTCAATAATCCGCAGCAATAAATCTTCTCCAAGGTGAAAAGACCAAGTCTCATCCGATTGAACAGTATGCCAAGCAGAATAATCACCTTGAGCAAGCAAATAAATGATAGAGGTTCCAGCGGCTCTGGATTCACCTGAGTATCGAGTTAAGGCCTCGCCTTCGGCTCTAACCACATCCTTTGAACGAAAGGTTTGACCGTACCATCCCCCTTCAGGATGGGGTGCTAATGTATATTTTGCAATCAGCGCACTTATTTTTGTTTGATGTTTAAAATCCGCGAGCGCTTGCACGCTTGAAATTTGCTTTAAAAGAGCAGGCAAACATAAGCCAAGTCTTTTAGCACAAATCCCTAAGGCATCAGGACTTGTTCCTAAATCATTACCCGCATCATCCAACAAATTGCTGATAGCACGAAGCGTTATCACAGGAACATCATAATATTCAGCGGCTTTAAATACACCAGCACTTTCCATCTCCATCGCACTGCAATCAAGATTTTTATCTGAGCGAATAAGCTTTTTGGAGCAGGGAAAATATTACTGGTTGCAATAATTCCCGCTTTTAATCGATCAAATGAAAAGGAAGAAAAACTATCGAGAATTGAATCATGTAGTTCATATTCTGCGGTAATGGGAGTTAAATTATGGGGATCAGATAAGGCATTTTCATAAGGAGTATCTTGCAAAATAGCTGGTAATTGATGCAAATCAGCATCAATAATTTTACTGGCTAAAATAAGATCCCCTATCTGCTGGCCCGTTTTAAGTCCTCCAGCTACACCACAAAAAATGATGAAATCCGGTGTTAGTTTTTCGCATAAAATAGTTGTGGTAATAGCTGCAGCACTAGTGCCAATTCCTGCTAGGCTAAGAATAAGTTCATGACCGTTCCATTGCGTTGTCAAACAACGGCATTTTGAAATCATGATTTCTTTGAGATCTGAAAAATTGCTCAGGATACTTACTAATTCATCTTCAAACGCAGCTAAAATTACTATACGCATTAAATTCTCACTTTTTATTTTATTGCGTGAAAATTGTATCAATTTTTAAACATAAGGTCATCCCGAATAGTGTGGGTTTGGGATAGCATTCATGCCTTTTGCCTCCCTGTAATTTTATATGTTAAAATACCCCGATGAAACCATACTTCGATTACCCAATTGAGCCCAATAATATCGGCATAAAAAAATACCAACAAGGCGTTGAGTTATACGACATGGATAATAATAGCGCCGAACTATTGGTGCCTCTTAGCGATCTGTTTTCACTTCCTTATAATGTATATCTACTTGATACTCAGGGAGCTACTCTAAAAATCAATGAGATAGGCGCTAATGTATGTGGCTTCAAATCCCCAGATCAGGCACTAAACCAAACTATATTCCAGGTTTCTAAAGGAAATTCTGCTCAAGATTTATTAGATAATTGTAATTCGGTGCTAAAGCAAGAGTCGGTCAAAATTTTTGATGAATTTAACATGCGCCACGATGGACGAGTTTTACAATTCTTATCCATTAAATTTCCCTGTTACGATAGCCTACATCAATTACAAGGAATTCTTGGGATTTCTATCGTCTTAGGCGAACATCCATTAGCCGAAGCTATTACCAAATTAACCGATTTGGGCCTATTGCCTAAAAATGCCAGCCCACAAAACCAAGCCATTAAGCTCAATTTGGGAAGTGTAAACTTAACCGCCAGAGAGCTTGAATGCCTTGAGTACACAGTCAAAGGCTTTACCGCCAAAGAAATTGCTATCAAAATTTCAATCTCACCTCGTACTGTGGAAGAATATTTGAATCAGGTAAAGTTCAAAATGGGCACTAGTACCAAACAATTGATGATTCAAAAGGTGCTAAATACATAATACCGTATTGAATACGGGGGCAACCAAGGCCCAACCAACATTGGCTCAAACCTCTCCCCCGTAGTTGCAACGAACTGTCTTGTTCATTCAAATTGATTACACTGTTCCTACCTTAAAAAAACGAGAGTATCCTAATGAAAAACGACATCGAGCAAATTCTTGAACAGTGCATTATTAAACATGCCTTTATCAACAACTACCCAAAACCAGGCGTGATATTTCTAGCAATTGATTCTTTATTTAAAGATGCCAAAGCCCGATCGCTGATTTCCAAAGCAGTGATTGCTTCTATTAATCCTGAATCATTTGATGCCGTCGCCGGTATTGCCTCTCGTGGTTATCTATTCTCTGGCATAATTGCAAACCAATTTAAAGATAAAGGCGAAAATTTGGTACAAAAAGTAAAATGCAAAGGAGATGCTCATTATCTACAGCTTGATACCACAACTGAATATTCTTCTGATGCCCTACAAGTACTTAAAAGCAGTATTCAAAAAGGCAAAAAATACGTACTGACTGATGATTTAATTGCAACCGGTGGTTCGCTTATGGCTGCTATTGAGCTCATTCGTAAAGGAGGTGGTGAAGTTAATACAGCATTTGTAATGACAGAGCTTACTGATTTTAATGCACGAGAACAATTGAAATTGCAAGGCGTAGAACTGATTAGTTTATTAAAGCTATCACAACAGGATTTACAAAAATTACTGCACATACAAAAATGTCATGATGAAAATTCTACAACACCGATCACATATCAATTATCCAATCATGCCAGTGGCGATCAGGCATTAATTGAATCCAACAAAGGATCCACGCTACAAACAACTGAGTTAGTAGATCAGCATTTCACGATCAATAGATTCGTTGAATTAAGTGGTCATAAATCAATGAGTAAATTAGCTAAAAAAGGCATATTTTTTACACCCACTAAAAATCAAATTAATACCCGACCTATCAACTTATATAATCATGGCTGCCCTGTTACTAAATGGAACATCGATCCAGATAAAGTAACGCGGAATAGTTTTCAAGTCTTTGTAACTGGCGATGCATTTTCGGTTATATCACCGAAAATAGAATTAACTGGCGCTAACATCGTTATTCATGTTGGTTTAGAACATGCGAACTACTCACAAGATGTTTTATTACAAGAAGCACTGCAATTAACTCGTTGCGCTTATGAGCATGGTGCGCGATCCATTACTATCGCTTTACCGGATCAATTCCATCCTATTACGCACTGTAGCGACTTTAATCGTTTACTGATGAATTTGTTTAAAGCAAGTGGTGCTAATAAACTTTATTATTACGATAAAAATTATACTGGCAAATTAGATGAAGCCAATCTAAGTAAAACACTTCCTCTTATTATTTCTAATCAATCAGACCCTTCGCTCTATAAAATTGATAGGAAAGCAATACAAGAATATTTAAAAACTCCAGCGACTTCCCTTGATGAGCAAGTGATGCATGTTACACGAGAACACAAATTCAAAGGTACTTTAGCTAAGTTTGCCCCGAACAATACTGAGATCATTGAAGCATTTTGTGGCACAGAATCCTTATCAGAACTTAATATTCCTGAAATCACGAGACAAGCTCATGTAGTACTTTGCTGTTCAGCAAATAAATCCATGGCGCAAAAAATCGTTAATAATATGCGTATGCAAGGCGAATTGGTTGAACTTTATGCAATTGAAGGTCAAGGCGAAAACGCTACCATTCCTAAAGATGCAAAAATTTGTGGTGCTCTAGTTACCATCGTGCAATCAACTCGTCCCAATCCTGATTGCATTGAAGAAACCCGCGAATATCAAAAAAATGGCGCCTCTGCTTATTTATTTGAAGCAGCAATCATAGCCAAACAAGCACAACTTCGTGGTGCACAAACAATTAATTTAATTAATCCTTATCAATTTAGTGCACGTTCCGATAAAGCAGAAAACAATGCCAAAGGCAAAACCGGTGCTTACGTCCAACAAAATGGTATGTTGCTTGAAACTGCAGGAGTTAATCATGTAATTACTGCAGAATGTCATGACAATCACACCATGTCCGGCTCTTATACAGGGAAAAAAATAAAAGGTTCGGCCATATCAGCCCTATCCCATATATCAGTTAAATTGGCAAAAGAATGGTTGCATGATTCAAACAATTCATTACAAGGTCAATTACGCTTAGTCACTCCAGATGCAGGGGCTGCAAAAAGAACTAAAGAACTCACCGAATTACTACAAGCTGTTTTGGGTGATTCACTATGCCGCACACGAGTTCTTGGAGAAAAACAACGTGATTCACATAAAGACGACAGTGCTTTAATCAGCAGCATGAACTCTGGTGCTGTAGGTATTAATCACCATGATAAATACCTAATCACAGATGACGAAACAGCTACCGGAAACACCTTATGCCAAGCAGTTGAGAGCCTTGTTAATAATGGTGCTAAAAATATTGCTGTAGTTATTGTTCACAACAATATTTCTTTAGATTGGTTGCAACGGCAAATGTGCTTAGCTCGTTTCTTTTATCAAGGGGTCAGTGATTTACATTTTAGTGACTCACACGAAATGGGAAGCTTGGCAAATTCGTATGATGATTTAATTGCAACTTATGTAGCGCGTTCTCATTTATCTAAAAATCAGGTCGAAGAGCAAGTCTTCAACTGGTTCAAAGACACCGTATGCAAGAATTTTTCGGATAAATCAGAAGAACATATCATGCAGGAATTTGAACGTTATAAATCGATGTTTGCTGAATTAAAATCAAAGATTAGAGTCCATTCTTTAGCAGAAGAATTTGCTAATAAAGTTCTGATCAAGCCTTATGTGGAACAGCTTGATACATTTGAACAAATACCAAAACTAGGATTCTTTAAACCAGCTGAGCAGCAAGTAGTTAGTAGGCAATCTATGCAGGTGCTTGGCTTTAATTCTTAGCAACGTAGGTTGGGCCTTGGCCCAACCTACATAAATCCTGATCCATGATAACCAACTTCACTCTAAATACATCTTAATGTGTCCTCAACAATACCCATCTCCCCCATTGATCTTTACTAAAAACCCAGTACAATGCTCTTTTTTTGATAACTTATCTAACGAAACTATACTTTATGAAATTTTTCTGCTCTTTTTGTAAGCCTAACACAGCAACCGATTCAAATAATAAGCCTACTACTGATTTGCCCCCTATTGCACCGCAAGCAGTAACCACTATTCATTTAACTTCAAGTATTTACACCACTAATAGCACTATAAACTGGGATGATCCTGCTACCAAAAATCTCTTGTACGCTAAGGGTAAACAAGACACAAACATTGAAAATTATGAATTTTTGTACGATTGTTATAGAATGAAAAATATAGTTCAAAATAGTACCATTAATTCCGATGAAAAGGACAGGATGACCCGATTATTGGCAACCGAACTATTTCCAAAACACATTACTGATGAAGTTGCAGATTTAATTGTCTATTATGTTACTATTAATAATCAGCCTGAAAGAGTACGTTGCGCTATTAACATTAGCGGCGATTTAAGGTCACAATTCAAAGAATTACATAAGGCAATTGATGAAGCCTCGCACCAAACCATTCTAAGTTTATACGAAAGTGCTGCGGAGGACATTATTAAATCCTTGGAATTACCAGCCAAACAAGCAAGAACTGGGCGTAGTGGTCTATCTTTTAAACTTTCAATAAATACCAACTTTTTTTCACAGCAATCTTCATCAATCTCTAGTCCATCCAAGAGGAGAGAACGGGCAGTATCAGATATCCTTTGGGCTCGTACAGACAACACGAATGATATTTAAGCTTAAGTATGAGTTTCTTTTAAAAGCAAGCGCACGCTATTAAGTGGTAAGCCCATGACGGAGTAAAAGCAACCGTCAATTTTAGAGATAAATTGACCCAGATAGCTTTGGATACCATAGGCACCGGATTTGCCTTGATAATCACCGCTTGCAAGATATTGATGAATGTCTGCATCCGACATGCTGGCAAAAGTTACCACGGTTGTATTCATCAATATTTTTTGATAATCATGATATTGAACACCCACACTTGTAAGCACATGATGACTGCGATTGGAATAGCTTTTTATCATGTTAAAAGCATGATCATAGGATTCTGGTTTACCAAGAATCTTGTCATCCAATACGACTTCAGTATCGGCACATAAAACCGGTAAAACAGGCAAGGCATTTTGATTTAGCTCTTGCCAGGCAGCTTCAAGTTTTTCTTTGGTAATGCGCATGGAATAATCTTCTGGTCTTTCATTCGGCGCAATAATTTCAGGAGCATCAACGAGTAAAAGATCAAAATCAACCCCCATTAAAGTAAGTAATTCTTTACGTCTTGGGCTTTTTGAAGCTAGATATATTTTCATCTTAATTGAATTAAAGTAAGGACCTTAGAGTATATCAAAATTGAACTACTTTGTCATAACAGCCCAAGAAGGATAGGCTCTTGCTAAACTCTTATTCGCCCGTAAGGTTTCTCTGCACGTCATCCAGAACGGGCACGTCATCCAGAACGGGCGCGTCATCCAGAGCGAAGCGAAGGATCTTCTCTCAAGCTGCATCTGTGCTAACTGAAGAGAAGATCCTTCGCTTCGCTCTGGATGACGTACTCGCTCTGGATGACGTACCATCCATTGAGATCAACAAACGGTTCGATCCCTCAGGCTCTTGGCCCAAGCCACACCATTTAATTACTACACGTTGCCAAAGTTCCACCTGGCTGACATACACACCATTGAGCTTGTGTTATTTTAGAACATCCATCATCTCCAGTTCCAGTACAATTTATTGCCGACTGGCTGCAATACTCAAAGTCCGGATCGCCATTAGATCTACCATCATCCCAACTGCAATAGCCACCGGTATAGGCAGGATTATTCGAACAATAATTTATTGATGGTGGCAGTTTCACTAATAATGGATTTTCTAAGGTAGCACTAATTGAAGCTTCATAATTTGGCACTGTTGTACCAGGAGTAATGGTATGACAATAACCTGCTGATGGTGTTTTACAATCTTGCATTTGTGTCGTTGAAGTACATTGATCACAAGGAGCAGAAACCGGGCAAACACATGTATCAGCAACATTATAGGTTGTGAACGCAGTTTCTGATGTGATACTGCTTAATGGCCGTATCGTTTTAGTGCCTATAGTTGTGACACTATTGTTTTGCTTTATGCCGGTAATCTGCGTTAATGCTGTTGGACAGGTTACAGGCACTACGCGCAAATTAGAAAAATTCTTCCGATTATATCCAGAAGCAAAGGCAAAATTACATGCATCAATCAAAGTTCTATTAGCTGCATGTTCGATACCATCATAGATAACCGAATAGGAAGAGTTGATTGATCGGAAATTATCAAAATATTGGGCGCAATCCCCAGCAGTGGGTGAAGTATTTTGAATGCTGGAATCCCAATCAACAGATCCATCAGTTACACCCCAAAAAGTATTACAAAAGCTTGCAGGAAATGCACCGCACCCTCCTCCTGCCAGATAAATATCAAAAGAATTTTTTAGCGCTGCTGTATCTACTGATTGAAAAATCATGTAAGGCTTGTGAAGTGAACTATCATTGACAAACTCAATTGCAAAACAATAGCCATTGATTTCACTACAGCCAAATTCGCAATTGGGTATTCCAAGCTCTGTTCCTAAAGATGCCGTTCCAACTGCATATACCACACCAGCGTTGTATAGAAAATCAGGCAAGTCACCAGCATGATGATCGAGCTCAATTGCTTGTTGCATCGCCCACGAGCCGAGCATGGTTTCTGGTGTTGCATAAAAATCTTCATCACCGATACATACATTTCCTTGTGGTGCAGTGCCATAAGGGAAATTAGTGTCCGCAGTGGAATTGATGATTACTCCCGAGGATTCAGCCGAAGCTGTCGCACCATTAGCATCAGTTACAGTAATGATATAAGCAAATAATCCGGGGGTTCTAATAATACCGTATACGGTACCATCGCTTAATAATTCGGTGACTGCCGGCACCATTCCTGCACTCACTTTGTAGCTATAAGGACTCTTACCGCCACTAGCAAAGTTGGCTTGAGAATAAGGTAAACCAACCTTTAGCTCCGATGAGGGAACTGCCCTTAGAGTCAGGCGTGGCGAATTGATGATAATATTTAACCTATTATTTTTACTTGGCGTATAACATTGAAACTTGCTGGGTTCACCATTAGGACCTTGCGGACAGACTGTTGGGCCACCAATAATTGAATGACGTAGTTGGCTGCCGCTAACTTTCAGTACCAAAGTACAAGAGCCACCGGATGAAAGAATAAATGGATTGCCGCATACGCCCGATCCGCTTGCAATTTGTTGTATACCTTCAGCAATTGGCTGAATCATTAAAGTACGTGTTTTATTCGATTGATTGGTGACTGTGTATTTAACGATCTTTATTTCATTTACAGCTACTGTAGCTGATGGTGGATAATCAGCTACTGTTGCAAATGTCCACATCGGAGTGCCTGCTTGTAATGAGCTTGTAACAAATAAGGTGGCGAGTACTAAAATAATTTTTTTAAAATAAGAGATAGTCATAAAAATCCGTTTTAATAATTAGGGCTGTTGATAATTCATTTTTTCAGGGCCTACGTCCTGAAGATCCCTCAGGCCTATGTCCTGAAGATCCCTCAGGCCTACGTCCTGAAGATCCCTCAGGCCTACGTCCCGCGGCTTGTCCGCGGGATCCAGAGATTTTGAATAAAGCAAAGTCTTGTTGCATAAATCCTGATCCGACTGGATCCCGCGAACAAGCCGCGGGACGTAGAAAATTGAATTAAACACGCCCTAGTATTTTTCCAAAAAAAAACATCATAAACGTTTCTTTTAAGTTAATCAAAAAATACTGCATAAAAATATAGCTACAGATGCAATCATTTTTATTTGGTGATAGCATAATTTTGATAACAAACCAATTAATTACATAAGGATGTGAATTATGGCTAAAATAGCACTTATTATAGGTATTAATTATCCCAACTCTGAAAATAAACTCAGAGGGTGTGGTAATGATGCAAGAAATCTAAATGATTTATTAATAAAGGAAGGTTACACAACAACTGTTTTGTCTGATGCCCCAGAAGCGTTTCCCGCCGGCTATAATTTAATCGCCCCTACCAAAGCAAATATCGTCCGCATTTTAACACAAATTATGCAAAACTCTATGCCTGGCGATATTATAATGATAACCTACAGTGGTCATGGCACTCAACTTGCAGCCCAAAAAGGTGCAATAGAACTTGATGGTAAAACTGAATGTCTTATACCTAGCGATGCCTTACTCCCTGAAAATGCCATTCGTATGGTTGAATTTTTACTGACAGATATCCAACTTAGAGCAATTATTGATCTTCTAAATCCTGGAGCTTCATATATAGGAATAACCGATGGTTGTCATACAGGATCGATTTTCAATTTTGAAGATAATCTAGATCCTCAAACACGTGATTTACCAAAAGGCTATGCTGCAATTAGTGGTTGCCAAGACAATCAAACTTCTGCTGATGCTTATATTAACGGTATGTATAGAGGAGCTTTAACTAACGCAATTGAAACCTGGATTAAAAATTACAGTCTTGATGAAATGCTGGAAAATTTATTATGTGACTCTATTGATAAAAAAATAGCGCTACAAAAAGATCTAATTACTTTGTTAAAAGCAGGCGGTTTTACACAAAGACCGAATATTGCCTTTAAGATTCCTGGTGTCCATGTTGATACACTACCAGGTCAGAAACCAACGCAAACAGCAGTACCAGTACAAAATAATCCGGTTCCTGTTGTACCAGTACAAACTGCACCAGCACCAACTAAACCGACGGTAAGCTACCCGGTATCGTATAATAGCAATTATTATCAGCCTTATTCATCTCCAATTAATTCCTATTCTGGATATACTAATAATTTCTATAACAACTACACTTATCCTACATACTATGGTAGACCTGCTACACCTGGTTTCTATAATAATTATGAAACTTATCAAGGTTTTTATAAAAAAGATGTCGCATCGGTTATGCCACGTGCTACAAATCTAAGAACAGAAAACACTATCACCAGAGCATTGCCACTAGGTGTTGCACCTCTAACTACATCTGGAATGATGTTTTTTGCACCCAACAGACCTATTTCAGCTGTTGTTCCTAGTGTACGTGCGGTACCAGTACATAATAATCCATAAATATAAATGTTGGGCCTTGGCCTAATGGCGCTGCCTTAAGCAGCGTCATTTTCAAGCAACCATTTTTTTCTTTGTAATAAAAGCGCTTCCTTTGCTACCTTTCGGTCAATCTTTAATATGGGGTAGGATTGGGTTTTCTTTCGAAT